>CAZQFX010000042.1:15227-19049 GCA_964592775.1 uncultured Actinomycetota bacterium | reverse complement strand
TGGTCATGTTGTTGTTTGTTTTCTTCGCCCTTCCCTTCTCCCCCATGTCTCCCTCCCCGCAGTAAGTCCTGCACCATAAAATCCGCACCGTTTGTACCGCAAGCAATCATACCCATAAACCCTTCTTTTCATGCCCTTTTCGAGGAAAATAGTTGGGTGGGAGTGAACGTTTTATCCAGCGCTCGCTTATGAAAGCGAAAAGCCGGCCTTCCGCCCCGGTCGCCGTCCGCCTCATCAAACGAGTGTACATATGAGGCTGTCGCACAAACCCTGCGTCAGACATATTGCTCTCCACGTATTCACCGAAATGGCCCATTATTGACAGTTCGCCCTCCATTACGATGCCTATCTTGCCGCAATTTTGGGAGAGCGAGATTCGTACGATGTCTATGCAACAGGCTCATATATCCGGCTGGACGCCATAGGAGATCCTGAAACCGGTCCTGGGTTATATCCGCCTGGCGAAGAATGCTCTTCAGGGTGCCTATTGGTACGAGCGCGTTACCATGGACGGGAACGACCACGAGCCCTCCAGAGCTGCCTTTCCTCAGATAGTAATGGCTTCCTCTTGTGTGTACTACTCTGAAACCGTCCCGTTTGAGCGCGTTGAGTATTTCCTTGCCGGTCACGCGCGGCATGCGGGTCATACGGCGACCCGTACCTCCGTTATCTCGACCGATTTGTAGGGGGGGATCGGAAGACCCTCAGCTTTCAGGGCTTCGAGGTAGCCTATTATGGCTTCTTCCGTGTTCTTCAGAGCTTCCTGCCTGGTCTTTCCCCAGGTGGAGATATCATCCAAGGCGGGGACGAAAGTGACCCAGCAATCCTCGATCTTGTCGTGTTCGAGTATAACCACGAAGTCCACGCCTGCCTCCTTCTTACCTAATGCCTATATTGATTCTAACACGCCCTGCGGACACCCGCGGTTGGAGGTCAAGGCAAGGCAGGACTTCAACGGCGGCCGCAATCTCAGACAAATCGGATCAAGATTACAATGCCACCCCGAAGCGGCAGACTCTTTTATGGCTGTCGAGGCCTGCTCCAGAGCAAACTGCTTGCGGGGAAACCAGGTTCAGGAGCTTGCCTTTCAACTCAAGGACCCGAGGGCTCCCCCGTCTCGACAAACGACCGCCTCATCATATCTTCGAAATCCTTCCCGTCTCCGTTGAAGACGTCGAGGTCCACGTATCCGTCGATCCCGCTCACCCTCCCACGGGGGCTGTACTGCCAGAACGCCCAGTGCCTTCCGTCGCTGAGCTCAGGGGTCTTGAAGAGGTCCCTGATCCAGATGATGCAATCCTCGAAATCGCCGACAATGAACGCCTCGTACGATTCGTATTCTACGTAAAGGATCGGCTGGCGCCCGTAATGCCTGGCTATCTCGTTGATAAAATCCTTGAGTTCAGCCTGTAATGCATCCCTTGTCGGAATATCTCTGCTGTTCCCGCCGAATTCGATATCGATCGTAGGCGGCAGAGAGTCTTCCTCGGCGGGGACGGTGGCGACGAAATTTCGTGCCTGTTCTATCCCCGGGCTGCGGAAGGTGAAGAAATGGTAAGCCCCTCGCGCCAGGCCCGCTTCCCTGGATTCGGCCCAGTTCACCTCGAAATACGAGTCTTTATGATCCATGCCTTCGGTGGCCTTGATGAAGGCGAAATCCTTCCCCGCCGCCTTCACCTTATCCCAGTCGATCACCCCCTGGTGTTCCGATACATCGATTCCCCTGACCGGGTATTCCTCTGCATCAGGGTCGACGAACCAGAGATAACCGAAGAAAAAAAGGAGTGCCACTATGGCCAGGGAGATGATCACCAAACCCGTAACGACCAGTATGATTATCTTTTTCATCCTATCTGCTTCCGTTCCCGAAACACCCTTACGGCTGAAGACCGCCCACGCGGGGACCGCCCCGATGCCTATAGCCTATCGATGCTTCGGCGCTCTCCATTGTTCCCCGGAATCACGTCAGTCACGCCTTTAAGGCGGGCTTCTCGATTCTTCGCTTTGCTACAATGACGCGAGGAGGTGCGGGTCATGGAATGGGCCTTCTGGGCCATGGTTGGGGCCGCCGTGGTACACGTCACCGAGGAATACCTTTTCGGCTGGCTCGACTTCACCAGGGACCCGGACGGCCGCTACGCGGCGGGACTCGACCTCACCGCCTTCGTCGTCTTCAACGCGCTCTTCATGGGGCCCTGCGCAGCGGAGGCGCTGGTGGGCATGAAACAACCCTTCTTCAGCCTCTCCATCGCGGCCCTGTTCCTCATCAATGCCATCATGCGCGTGGTGCCCGTGGTCGCGGTGCGCCGTTACTCGCCGGGCGCCGTTTCCGCGGGATTCCTTTGCGTGCCCCTGGCTATCTACGCTTTTTATGTCGTCGGCGGAGCGGGCGAACTCAGCGCCCTGACCGTCCTGGGCGCTTTCCTGCCGGGCTTCCCGTGGATGGCGTTTCCCGCCGGCGCGTCCTTCATCCGCTCCGCCCGCCGCGGCGACTGGAGGCGAGGACGGCCGGCTCAACCTTCACTGATCGGTTGTCGTCGCATACGCGCCATCGCTGGTCTTTCTCGGGATCGTTGCATAAAACGGCCCGTCGAATACCATCTCATGTAACTTTGATTACCTTTGATCTTCATGTCGCGAAGCAACCTGTTGCTCTGAAATGACGTGACCGTGCTCACCGTACGACCGCCACGGCAAGGCCCACCGAGCCTCAAGCCTGCTGCCGCAGCCGCAGGTTCAGTTCGTCCGCGTAGCGCACCAGCGAGGCCACAGTGGGGAACTCCTCCCCCACCATGTAGTATTCCTCCGACCAGGGGGTGAGGCGCAGTTCCTCCCTCTCCTCCGGGGTGGTCTCGGCGACCAGCCTGTTGAACAGTTCGGTGCCGCGGAACACCACCAGCGGGAAGAAGGCGGCGTCCTCTATCCCCTCCGCATGCAGTATCTCCAGGGTCTCCTCGATGCTGTCGCGGCCCTCGCCGGGCAACCCCACGATGAAGGTGAGGATGGCCCTCATGCCGTTCTTCCTCGCCTCCCTGGCCGCCAGCAGCACCTCCTCCCGGCTGCTGCGCTTTTTTACCGTCTCGCGCACTATCTCGTCGTTGAAGCTCTCGGCCCCCATGCCCACGGTGGCGAAGTTGGCCTCGGCCATGGCGCGCAGCACCTGGGGAGAGAGCGCCTCCACGCGGGTCTGGGCGTTGTATGCATAGGGGATGCCGCGCAGTTCGCCCAGCAGGTCGAAGAAACGGGAGCGCTTGGTGATGAAGGTGGCGTCCCCGAAGTAGAAGAGGCGGTCTTCGTCCGGATAGTTATCCCAGCAATACTCCACCGCACGGCGCACGTACTCGGGAGAGTGGTAGCGGGTCTTCCTCCCCCACATGGCGGGATCCAGGCAGAAGGCGCACGCGCCGTAGCAGCCCCGCGCGGTGAGCACGCCGTTGCCGGGTATGTATTCGTCGCAGGTACGCAGCTCGTCGAGTATGCGGTGCCGCAGCCCGATCTTGAACTCCTCCGCCACCGTGTACATGTGCGGGAAACGGTCGATGTCCTTTTCCCGCTCGCGTGGCCGGTTGTGGATTATCCCACCCCCGCCTCTCCAGCTCAGGCCTTCGATGCCGTGGAAATCCCCATCCCCCCGGTTGAGGGCATGCAGAAGTTCCAGCGTTGTCCATTCCCCCTCCCCGCGCACGACGAAATCGGCGGCGCCGTCCGCAAGCACCTCCCGGGCGTGCAGGGTGGCATAAGCGCCGCCGGTGACCAGGGCCGCTCCGGGGACGATCTCCTTGACCCCCTTGAGCACCTCGCGCACGTGCAGGGCCAGGTAAT
>CAZQFX010000042.1:0-15217 GCA_964592775.1 uncultured Actinomycetota bacterium | reverse complement strand
GGGGGTAGAGCACCACGTGGGGGCCGTAATCCCGCAGCTGCTCGCGCAGATACCCGCGTGCCTCTTCCCTGCGCTCCTCGCTGTTGAGGGGGCAGTCCGACTTCTCGTCCGCGGGACCATCGCTCGCGTCGCGGTACAGCTCCACCTCGCCGAAGATATCCGCCACGAGGTTGATCACCCGCAGGTCCAGCCCCTCGAACCGCCGCGATTTGAGGAACGCCGCCACGTACATCACGCCGTAGTCGGGGGCGAGAAGGGTCTTGTTGCGCAAAACGTTGGTGATTCTTATCCACTGCGTCTGCAACGCCGTGTCCATGACGCTGTAACCGTGCGTATCGCTGATGATGGCAACGCGGAGCAACCGCCTGTCCCCCCTGCAACCGTATGCCTCCGAGCCGTTACGAAGCGCTTCCCCTCGGGTTCCCCTTCTTCCTTCGCGTCCGCGGATCGGTGCGGGCTTCACGCCTTTCCGCGGGCACCTTTTCCTTCCCGGACACCCCTGAGAGAGAAACCTCTTCTATATAAGAACCGAACGCCGCCGACAAGTCAACGCACTGAACACGCATGAATCTGGGCGCGGCAACGGATTGGCAGCTAAGTACCCCGATCCGTAAATACGCTCGCATTCGATCGCCGCCGCATCCCCGCCCGCTGTGTTGCGCTCCCTCGACGTACTCGCAGAGTACGCCTCGGTCGCGCGCCTTGCGGGCGTGGCGCAGCGACGCTCTCGATACGTTACCGTATTTACGGACCGGAGTACTAAGCCAGTTGCTGCCTCTCCCTGATCATCTTTTCGATCTGCGGGTTTCCCTGTTTACGTATCTCATCGAACTCGTCCTCGGTATAGACGAGCAGGTCGACCCCGACCGGCAAGCCGAAAAAGGGAAGGTATGTTTTTATCCTCTCAATGGGATCAAGCTCGCTTTCGCGCAGGATGATAAGGATATCCGCGTCGCTGAATCCCGTATGATCTCCCCTGGCCAGCGAGCCGATGAGATAGACGGCCTCTACCTCGTCACGTTGACCAGCGAGTCGCGCGGCCTTTTTCCTCAGTTCCTCGCGCAAAACCCTCGCGTCAAGCGATACTATCCTTGCAGAACCTAATGATTCTATCCGCCGCATCCAATGCCCCCGATGACATCCTGGCGTTGAAATAGTCTGACGGCTTCCCCATATCGAAACCGTTGGGGTAGCGCGTAGGTATATAGTAAGCGTCCAATTCCTGCCCGAGGTTTATTATCTCATCCGGTATGGTTATATTCTCAGCGAGTGACCTCAGCGCCGCCGTTACGGAATGGCCCCATATCCCTGCGTTCATGTGCATCCCCAGGGCTTTGACCGCCTTTTCCGCCGCTTGCTGGGATGTGAAGCACGCCCATTCGTAGAACTCGTATTGCATATCAAGCTTGGCCTTTTCCAGGTCCCTTTCCGCCTGGTCCAACCAGTCCTTGTAGCGATTCATCGTACAGATGCCCCCTTTATACTTGGACTGAAACCGGCACTGCACATCATCCCGTTATCAATGATAGCATCGGTGGTTCCTATTAGACAGCGATAACAAAGGTTGGGATTTCGCGTTCTTTTACGAGAAGCGTGGGCGGGTGGAGGATGAGGATGGCCGATCCAAGCCAAGGGATCAGTCGTGTGTTAATTGTATCACTGCCGTTTCCCCATGTTTGCCCTATGACGCGCGGGTAAATAGAATGTAGTGCGTTGCCGTAACGCTTGCGCGCAGAAGAGGAGGATGTCTTGAGGGGTTATCTCGGAGTCGACGTGGGCTCGGTTAGCACCAACCTGGTGCTGCTGGAGGAGAATGGCGAGGTGGCGGCCTCGGTGTATCTGCGCACCATGGGCCAGCCCATACGCGCCGTCCAGGAAGGCCTGCGCGAACTGGGGGGCCAACTCCCCAAGGACGTGGAGGTGCTGGGGGCGGGGACCACCGGCAGCGCCCGCCACCTCAGCGGCATCATCGTCGGGGCGGACATCGTGAAGAACGAGATCACCGCCCACGCCGTTGCCGCCCTGCACGTGGTGCCCGAGGTGCGCACGGTGCTGGAGATAGGCGGGCAGGACTCCAAGATCATCGTCCTGCAGGACGGCATCGTGGTGGACTTTGCCATGAACACCGTCTGCGCCGCCGGCACGGGCTCCTTCCTCGACCACCAGGCCGCCCGCCTGGACATCCCCATCGAGGACTTCGGCGACTACGCCCTGCGGGCCGACAGCGGGGTGCAGATCGCCGGGCGCTGCTCGGTCTTCGCCGAGTCGGACATGATCCATAAGCAGCAGGTGGGGCACCCCATTGACAGTATCATCTTCGGCCTGTGCGAGGCCCTGGTGCGCAACTTCCTCAACAACCTGGCCAAGGGCAAGAGCATCGCGGCGCCCGTGGTCTTCCAGGGGGGCGTGGCGGCCAACGTAGGCATGAAGCGCGCCTTCGAGGAGGCCCTGCAGGTGGAGGTGGCCGTTCCCGAGCACTTCGCGGTGATGGGGGCCATCGGCGCCGCCCTGCTCGCCCAGGAGCTGGGCCGGACCGACACCCATTTCAAGGGATTCCAGGTGACGGAGATCGAGTACCGCACCTCCAGCTTCAACTGCAAGGGCTGTTCCAACAACTGCGAGATCGTGAAGATCATGGTGGAGGGCGACGTTCTCGCCCGCTGGGGCGGCCGCTGCGGCAAGTGGGAACTCGACCTCCCCGGCATGAAGGCAGGCGCCTCCGCGCGCTGAATAATATATTGGACATATGATGCTGTCGCACAAACCCTGCGTCAGACATATCGCTCTCCGCATATTCACCGAAATGGCCCGTTATTGACGGTTCGCCCTCCATAATGATGCCTATTTTGCCGCAATTCTGGGAGAGCGGGATTCGTACGAGGTTAATGCAACAGGCTCATATGGGGACGGAGCGCCGTCTTCACGAGGAGAAAGGGAAGGGGTATGGATGATAAGAAGTTTCTGAAGAAGGAGGCCATCGACTTCGGCTGGGAGACGGCCAAGGCCAACATCGGCTTCTTCGTGCTGTTCGTGCTGATCATATGGATAGCGAACGGGATCTGTTACGCACCCTCGGGATACTATTGGGTCGAGTTCTATTTCTGGTCTCCCATCTTCTCGCTGCTGAGCTGGGTGGTCGGCATCTTCATCCACATGGCGGTGGTGCGCGTCTCCCTGCGCTTCAACCATGGCGAGACGGCGGAGCTGGAGGACCTGTGGGCGGGCTACCCAAAGTTCCCGGAGTTCCTGGTGGGCTCCATCCTCTACTTCCTGCTGGTCCTTGCCGGCATGATACTGCTGATCATCCCGGGCATCTACTGGGCGGTGAGATACCAGTTCTTCGGGTACTGCATCATGGACCGGGACGTGGGGCCGGTGGAGGCGATGAAGATGAGCGGGCGCATCACCCGGGGGTCCTGGTGGAACCTCTTCTGGCTGGGCATCCTGCAGTTCCTCGTCGTCCTGCTGGGGATACTCGCCTGCTGCGTGGGGCTCTTCTGGGCCATGCCCACGGCCATGGTGGCGCACGGCTATGCCTACGTGAAGCTGGCGGTTTACGAGCCGCCTGCGGCGCAGCAGCCGGAGGCCGCCGAGGCTCCTCCCGCGGAAGCGCCTCCCGCGCCGCCCGCGGAGTAGGACACTCCGGCACAAGGGCGCCTGCCGCGGGCAGCGACGCTCTCGGTACGACACCGTGATTACGAAGCGGTGTAATTGGATGTCATGCGTAATACGGTTTGCGTTCCATCGAGGATAACGATAGCCCCCGCCGCGTGTTTGCGGCGGGGGTCCTTTGTTCTCTACTCGAGCCGGCCTACTGCTGCGGCGGAGGCGGCGGGGGCGGCGGAGTATAGGGCGGCTGCGGTCCCTGCGGCGGTGGGGGCGGCGCGTACGGCGGCGTCCCCTGCGGGGGCGGGCCGTACTGACCGGGATATCCCGCCGCCGGGGGCCGCGGCGGCACCGCCGGTCCGCTGCCCAGGATGTACATGATCACCCAGTTGACGATGGGGATGATCCACAAGATTCCCCACCAGCGCTCTTTCCCGCACATCTCCGAGATGTCCATCATGACGATGACCAACATCACCATGCCCACGATGTTGACACAGGGGATAAACATGGTGATGAGGATGGCTAGGAACCAGGTCGAGGTCTCCTTCTTGGACAGGTCCACCATCATGTACATGTTGGCGATGGGGATCCACGCGAACCAGGGCTTGTCGTAACCAAGCCTCTTGCCGATGCGATACAGCAGCCACGCGTTAAGGATGTAGAAGATAGCTGCGAACAGCAGACTGACAAGCACTATCGCTATGATAGCCCCAGCGGAAAGACCCTCCTGTTCGTAAACGATCGCGCCCTTAAGCCACGATAATCCCAACATAAGAATCCCCCTTCCTGAAATCCGGCTCCATACTTACGGTCAGCTCTCGCGCAGGATGATGCGGTGGTCCATGAGTTCTACCCGGCTTATCCTCGCCGATACCAGTTTCTGCTCGCCGAAGACGTCCACCAACAGCAGCCTTCCTTCCTCCGGCTTTATCTCCACCACGTCGTCCATCAGTTTTTCCAGTTCGCCTTCCCTGTCCAGGAAGACCGCGGCCTCACACATCGCCGTCTCCTTCCCGCTCGCTCATCTCTCTCACCAGTTCCACGGCCTGCTCTATCAGCTTGGGTAGCGGCGTCTCGCTCGTCCCCATGATCTCGACGCGGGGGTGGGTCAGGGGCAGAAGTATCTTGCGCCCGGGCGCGGAGGCGATGGCCGCGGCCATCTCCGGCGTCAGCTCGCCCATCATGGAGTTGGGGATGAGGATGGAAACACTCCCCATGATCACTTCCGCCTCGCCGATGCACACGCGCACCGCGTTCTCTCCCGTGGCCCCGCGGTTGGCCCTCGCCTTCATCATGTTCCCGGTGGCGTTGGCGCCCAGGGCGATGATCTCCGTGTCCTCGGGGAGGTTCTTTCTCAGCTCGATGATCAACTGCTGGCCGATGGAGCCTCCCATGCCGTCGATAACGGCGATCTTCATGCGCGCCCCTCCCCCGTCAGAGCCAGGACTCGAATTCCTCCACGAAGGCCTTCTTGGGCCTGGCGCCGGTGATCTTCTTGGCCTCCTGGCCCTTTTCGAACAGGATCATGGTGGGGACGGACTGGATCTGGTAGTTGCGGGCCACCTCCATGGATTCATCGACGTTCAGCTTGCACACCTTGATCTTGCCCTCCCATTCGGCGGCGGCCTCCTCCAGGATGGGCCCCATCATCTGGCAGGGGCCGCACCAGGGGGCCCAGAAGTCCACCAGGACCGGCAGGTCGCTCTTGAGCACCTCCTGCTCGAAATTGTCGTCGCTCAATTCCGTGATCTTTTCCGCCACGGGTCACACCTCCCGTCTCTATCTATCCTTTTCCGCGCTTCTTCACGCCTCTCGGGTGATCCGGTTCCTCTCTACAGTTCGTTTCCACCCGCGAACGAGGATTTCCTCCCGCCTTTTCTTCCTCTTCTTTTCCCTCCCCGACGCAGTCCCATTCCGGTCCCGGGCCGTCTCCTATATATACGCCGTCCCCTTCATGTCCTCCACGTGGAACTGCGCCCTCAGCGCCGCCCTCACCCCGTCCCCGACGGCAGCCGCCACCTGCCATACCGCCCCGGAACGCACGTCCCCCGCCGCGAAGATCCCCGCGACGTTGGTCTGCAGGGAATCGCCTGTGAGCACGAATCCCCTCTCGTCCAGCTCGATTATTCCTTCTATCTCCTCCGTGTTGGGGATGTTTCCCACGTAGACGAACACCCCGCTCACGGGTATCTCCTCCTCGCCCCCGCCGCCTGTGTCCGCGAGCAGCAGGCCGGTGACCGTGTTCTCCCCCCTTATCTCCTTTACCGTTTTCTTCCACTTGAACTCCAGCTTGGGGTGGGACAAGGCGCGTTCCTGCAGGATCTTGCCCGCCCGCAGGCGGTCCTTGCGGTGGACCAGGACGACCTTGCTGGCGAAGCGGGTGAGAAACAGGGCCTCCTCCACCGCGGTGTTCCCCCCTCCCACCACGGCCACCACGGCATCGCGGAAGAAGGCGCCGTCGCAGGTGGCGCAGTAGGATACCCCCCGGCCGTGGAAACGGTCCTCTCCCGGCACCCCCAGGGTGGCGGGGCGCATGCCCATGGCCAGGATGACCGCATGGGCCCTCATCTCGCCCTCCGGCGTCTCCAGCACCTTGATGTCGCCCTCATCGCGCAGGCTTTCCAGGGAGTTATAGGGGCTGATCCGCAGCCCGAAGCCCTCCGCCTGCCGCCGCATGCGGTCCACCAGCTCGAACCCGGAAATCCCCTCGGGGAAGCCGGGATAGTTCTCTATTATCTCCGTAAGGGCGGGCGCCCCGCCGGGAGCCTGTTTATCGATCAGCACCGTGTCCAGGCGCGCCCGTCCGAGATAGATGCCGGCGGTCAGGCCGGCGGGGCCGCCGCCGATTATCGCGACATCGTATATCCTGTCTTCCATGCCATCCTCCACCGCTCCACGGACGCAGGTATATATGTTATAGCATTACAGCCCCGATTATAAACCCGGCCTGCATCATATCCCGCGGTCTCTTCCCGCGCGCTACCCCACCTGGAGGATCGTTTCCCGCATATATCGCAAGGCCTCTACCGCGTCCCCGCAACCTCTCTGCGCCCAGGCGCATGACGGTCTGCTCCGCAAGATGAACTCCACCATGCCGGGGGTCGGTCCCTTTTCCCACATGGATATCCGAGCGCCGCCGATCAAGATGTCGGCGGCTGACCACGTCAGAGGAGGAGGGAGCTGACGGTGTCCTCGAGGTCCTTCAGGGTGCGGCACACCCGCGCCTCCCTGCAGTAGGGCAGGTATTCCCCCATGACGCTGTCCCCCGAGTCCCAGAAGGGCTTGGTCTCCGGGTTGAGCCAGATGATCCCCTTGGCGCGGTCGCGGATGCTCTCCAGCGCGCGGATGCCGGGGTCGTTGTAATTGTTGCGCGCGTCCCCGATGACCAGGATATAGGTGCGGTAGCCCACGTCCTGCAGGTACTGCTCGCGGAAGAGCCGGAAAACTTCCCCGAAATCGCTGCGGGCGTTGTAGGAGATGTCCGCCTCGGAGAGGGCGCGGCGCACCCCCTTTTGGATGTCCTCGTCGCGGAAGAACTCAGTAACCTCGCCGAGGTCGTCCACGAAGACGAAGCTGCGCACCTTGGCCAGGCAGTCCTGGATGGTGTACACGAATTGCAGCATGAACTGGGAGACGCGGGCCACGGAGGAGGAGATATCGCACAGCACCATGAGTTCGGCCTTCTCCACGCGCTTGTGTTTCAGCTTGAGCTCGAAGGGCACCCCGCCATGCTGCATGTTCCTGCGCAGCGTGGCCTTCACGTCCAGCTTGCCGCGCTTCAGTTGCTTCTCGCGCAGGTTTATCTTGTTGCGCAGCTTCCTGGCCAGGACGTCCACGGCCTTGCGCATCTGCTGCAACTCGAACTCGTCCAGGCCCGAGAGGGGACGGCTCATGAGCCTCTCCAGCCGCTCCGAGCCGGGGACCTTGTCGGCGTTGCGGGCCTGCTCCCTCTCCACGTAGCGGCGCACCTGCCGGCGCAGGGTATCGCGGTTGGCGGCGAAGGCGTCCCGCACTTCCTGCAGCTCCTCCTCGTCCCACCCCTCCTCGCGCAGGTGGGCGAGCAGCTCCTCGAGTTCCCCTTCTATCTCCTCCCAGTCGAAGACGTCGAAGATGCGGCGCGTGTACATGCCCACCTGCATGCGCGTGGCGAGCTGCGCCATCCCCACCTGGCCGGCCGCCATGCGTATCATAGACTCCCACTCCCCTCCCAGGCCGGAGAGCAGCAGGGGCAGCATGGGGTTCATGCCCTCCCCCTGTCCGAAACCGTGCATCGCCTCTTCCAGGCGGGACAGCAGTTCGCCATCGAGGCTTTCCGCCTCGCCGCTGCTCTCCAGCCCGTAGAAATAGAGGGGGAAGAGCTCCTCGAAGACGGGCACGTCCTTGTTGCGCTTGACCACCGCCGCCTTCAGGGCGGCCATGAACGACGCGGGGTCGTCCAGGCCCACCACGGCGACGGCGCCCATGGCGTCGATGCTCTCCGCCGTGGATACGGATACCCCGCGCCCCCGCAGCCCCTTGATGAAATCGAGGATCCTTTCCTCCAACCTTTCCCTCCATGATGCGCCCGACGGACGTGTCCGCCGCGCCGCGCCGCGTTCAGCCCTCGACGATCTGCCGCAGGCCGTCCTTCGCCTTCTGGATATCCTTCTCGTACTTGAGGATGATGTTCAGCGTGCTCTTCACCAGCTCCTGGTCCAGCGAAGCGGCGCCCAACACCACCAGGGCGCGCGCCCAGTCCAGCGTCTCGCTGATGCCCGGGGTCTTCTTCACGTCCAGCTTGCGCAGGCGCTGCACCGCCTTCACCACCTGCTCGGCCAGGCGCTCGTTGATGCCTGGCACTTTAAGGCGCACTATCTCCAGCTCCTGTTCCCATTCCGGGAAGTCGATGAAGAGGTGGAGGCAGCGGCGCTTGAGGGCGTCGCTGAGCTCGCGCGCGTTGTTGCTGGTGAGCACGACAATGGGTATGTGTTTCGCCTTGAGGGTGTCCAGCTCGGGGATGCTGACCTGGAAGTCGGAGAGCATCTCCAGCAGGAAGGCCTCGAACTCCGGGTCCGACTTGTCCACCTCGTCCACGAGGAGGAGGGCCGGCTTCTCGGAGGTTATCGCCTTCAGCAGCGGACGGGGCACGACGAACTTCTGGGAGAAGAAGACCTCGTCCTGCCCGGCCACACGGTCGACCGCCTCCGCCAGGGTCCTGGCGTCGGCGAGCTCCTCGGCCAGCACGTCCTTGAGGATCTGGGTGTAGAGGAGCTGCTTGGAGTACTCCCACTCGTAGAGAGACTTGGCCTCGTCCAGCCCCTCGTAACACTGCAGGCGGATGAACTCCCGGCCCAGCGCCGCCGCGGTCACTTTCCCCAGGTCGGTCTTTCCCGCCCCCGCCGGCCCCTCCACCAGGATGGGCTTCTCGAGCCTCTCCGCGAGGAAAACGACCGTGGCGATCTCCCTGCTGCAGATGTACTTCTGCTCCGCCAGTTTTTCACGTACTTCTTCTATGCTTGCGAACATGCTCCTCATCCCTTCCCGCGGCCTTCGCCCACCGGGCCTCGCCGCCCTCATGATCCGCGTCCCAAAACGGCGGGGTGCCTCTCGGGGCGTTTTACCCGTCTATCTCGTACATGCGCGCCAGCTCCCGGTACAGCCTCTCCCCTATCAACAGGCCCCTGGCGATGAAATCCGGGCCGTATTCCCGGCCCGTCGGGGTGCGGAAGGTATCCATTATCCTCGCGATGCCCTCCAGGCTGGCCTCGAAATGGGCCAGGAGGGAAGGCAGCGGTACCTTGAACGGGGCCACCATCATCCACACCGTCTCGGTGAAATTATCCGGCCCCCAGCGGAACTTATCCGCGTCGTAGAGGGCGTCGGAGAGTACCTGCAGGGACGTATCCTTCAGCGGCACCGCCGGCTTGAAGGCCTCGTGGTTGCGGATGGCCTGCACGATGGCCGCGCGCTCCCCGGCCTCGAGGTTGAAATCCTCGAGGATGACCGCCGCCTCATCGGCGCTCCGCTGGGCATGCTCGGGCTGTTCCCTCCGGATGTCGTGCAGCACGCCCGCCAGGTGGACGAGGAGCAGCACCCTCTCGCGCTCCTCCCGCGTGGCGCCCCCGTCCGCCTCTATCAGCGCCAGGGCCCCCGCGTCCACCGCCACCTTGCGCACGTGGGAGAGGCCGTGCCCCAGCACGTCTCCCCTCTCCTCCACCATGGAGATGCCGCGCCTCACCGCGGCATCGCTCTCGAAGGCGTTGCGAGAGGCTTCAACCTCCTCCGCCTTGTCGACATAGAAGAGAGGCGTATCCATCTCGGATACGATGCGCTCGCAGATCCTCTGGGCCTCCAGATATTCTCCGTCCAGCAAATCCGTTCCTTTCGCCTCGCGCGCGCCCGCGGTTGGTCGCGGCAATACAATTGTAACCCACCGCCTTCAGGCATGCCCCGCCGCATCACGCCATGCCGGCATACGCCCGACGATCAAGATGGCGGCGCCGCAAAGGAAGGTTTGTCCTGCCGGCGCCGGCCTTCACGCCTTTGCGGACAGGCATGACCTCGGGGCGGTTGAATCGGGGTCGTCCTACTCGGACGGCAGCCTCGATCGCGCCGGATCGCGGACTGCCGCTGAAAACCGGGGGCTTGCCCTCCGGTAGTGCTGCCGGCTCTATCGCTCCTCGCCCGTGCTGGGGGTGTCCTTCTCCGTTGTCCCCCCCGCCTCCATCGGCTGTGCCTTCCGCCAGGCTTCCTCGACGTCGTCTTCGCGCATCTTCCCCGCCCTGCGCTTCCATAGCGAGAGTGGCGTGTGGTAGAAAGCGAGGTTGGCGGCTACCGCCCACGCGGTTATGGCCATCATGGCCACCACGCCCCACCCCGCCGCCAGGGCCCATACGGTGAGGCCAACCCCGATCGCCGCCAGGGCCGCGGCGGCCTGCGACACCCTACTGCGAGCGCGCTCGAGGCGGGAGGCGGCCTCAGCGGGATAGAGAATGGCCCCCTCCGGCTCCCCGCGACGCCTGAGGTAGCGAGATAATATGACCAGGAAGGAGCTGTCGGGTATGTGCCCGGCCAGCGACATGACCGCCCCCACCATGGTGATGTTGACGAGGGCGGCCATCCCCAGCAGCATAGCCCAGACCGCCAATCTACCCCTCCCGTTAGCGGCTCTTCCCCTAGTAATGCCTTTTCAGCCGGCCGTCGGAGCGTGGGAGTCCGTTTCACGTTATCGAGAAATCGGCGCTCAAGGCGTCTGGCAATTCAAATACCGCGATCCCGCCCGAACTCCCATCCAAGGCCGCCCTTGCCCGCGGCCCGCACCCTTCGAGTTATGGTCTTCCTTGTGAACCGCGGCCGGTTGCTCTAAATTTATCATGGTGATGCCGAGATGCTCGAGGATTATTTCTCAATACTGGAAAAGAAGTCCCCGGCCCGCCACTGGGTATCCTCGCGTATAGCGGCGGGCGCATCCTCCCTCGAGGGGGTGGAGGACGAGGAGCTGTGGGAGCTCCATTCCGCAGCCATGGAGCGCTGGCGCGAGGAGTGGGACGGCCGGCGGGAGCCGTCCCCCGCGGATGGCCCGTCACTGCTCGACCTCAAGTCGTCCCTGGCCCACCGCATGCTGTCGGCATGCCGCATGTGCGAGCGCCGCTGCGGCGCGGACAGGGCCGGCGGGGAGCCGGGCTATTGCGGGGCCGGCGCGGTATCGCGGATAGCTTCCAATTTTCTCCATTTCGGGGAAGAGCCGGAGCTGGTCCCCTCCCACACCATCTTCTTCGCGGGGTGCACTTTCCGTTGCGTCTACTGCCAGAACTGGGATGTCGCCATGGACGCGCGCTCGGGCAGCCCCGCGGATCCGCCATACCTGGCCGGCACGTTACGGGAGGGGATGCGGCAGGGTTCGCGCAACGCCAACTTCGTGGGCGGGAACCCCGACCCCAACCTGCACACTGTCCTGGACGTCATCGTCGCCCTCGGTGGCGACGGCGAGTATCTTCCCATGGTATGGAACTCCAACATGTACACCTCGCTGGAGGCGATGCGCTTGCTGGAGGGGGTAATGGACGTCTACCTGGCCGATTTCCGCTACGGCAACGACGAGTGCGCGAGCCGTTACTCCGACGTGGACGATTACTTCGCGGTGGTGAGCCGCAATTTCTCCGCCGCCGCCCGCCAGGGCGAGATAATGCTGCGCCAGCTCCTGCTCCCCGGCCACCTGGAATGCTGCACGGCGAGGATCATGGCGTGGGTGGCGAAAAACCTGCCCGGCGTCTATTTCAACCTCATGTTCCAGTACCGTCCGGAGTACCGGGCCTCCCTTTTTCCCGAGATGGACCGCAGGCCTTCCGCGCAGGAAAAGACGGAGGCGGTGGAGCTCGCCCGCCGCTACGGCATCGCGCTCATCTGAGCGCGAACGCGTTCCCGTATCACACCCCTAAAATCCCACTTGGGGTCAGCCCTGGAACGGGATCGGCAGGGGTCTACATCGAAAAAAGCGGCAAGCATTCTCAACCTTGGTTCGCAGCTACGCGACATGGACAACTGTCCAGGAAACCGCTGATCGAGCGCTCTGGTGGTCCCGCCGGCGGGTGTCGGGAGCCCGCTCCGCGCTTGGCGCGGGTGCGGTTCAGCCTGCGGGCTTGACGGTGGGCATGGGGGAGGGGGTCTCTATGCCCGCTCTGTCCATGGCCTTCTTGACCTCCGCGATCGCCGCGGACTTGGTCTCCAGTATGCCCGTGCGCGTCGGGTCCAACCAGAAATACACCCGCAGCACGAGCGAGCTCTCTCCCAGCGATTCCACCACCGCCAGGGGAGCGGGCTCGCCCAGTATGCCCTCGATCCCGGCCAGCGCCCCCGCCGCCGCCGCCGCCGCGGATGCCTCCTCGCCGTAGGCGATGTTGACCTCGAAGTCGATGCGGCGCCTGCGGTTGCGGTTGTTGTTGATCACCGCCCTGGTGAAGATGCTCGCGTTGGGCACGAAGACCTGCCTGCCGTCGTACGTGCGGATCATCGTGTCCCTCACCCTCACGTCCTCGACCGTCCCCTCCACGTCCCCGAAGCGCACCACGTCCCCCACCACGAACGGCTTCTGGAAGATGAGGATGATACCGGCTATGAAGTTCTCGACCACGTCCTTGAGCGCGAAGCCGATGCCCACGCTGACCAGGCCCAGGGAAGCGACCAGCGCGCCGGCGTTGATGCCCATCACCCCCAGGCCGACGAGTATGCCTACAGCCATGACGCCGATGAAGCTGAGCCTCGCGGTGAGCTGCGCGGCGTGTTCCGACGCCCTCGCCTTCTTCAGGGACTTCCCGGTCAGGTAGCGCACGCCGCGTGCGAGGATATAGAAGAGCGCGACGACCAGCAGGCCGGTGACGATGGACGGCAACCGCGTGATGAAGCCGTCCCACAGGTCGCGCAGGGAGTTCAGGAACAGGTTCGCGGTCACGTTCACGGCCCGGCACCCTCCGGGGTCTGCTCGTCTCCGTTGGGGGAGGCCTTCCCGGGCATGCTCTCCTCCGTCACCTCGGGCTTGGGATAGAGCTCCTCCAGCCACTCCTGCATGTTCTCCGGCAGGTTCTCCTTCACCCAGGCCTGGTCGGGAAAATTGTCTCTCACGTATGCCGAGACGTTCGCGCCGCCGCCCGTCTCTTCCTGGAGGGCGTTCTTCAAGCCGTCCTGGGCCTTTATGAAGTCGGTGCTGTTCTTGCGCATCATGGACTCGCTCGTCCTGACCAGGATCAGCACCTCTTCCGCGCCCTCCACCGCCCGGGCAACGGTGAACGACCTGCGGTAGCCGGGGAGCAGGACGGCCAGCAGGATTATGGCCAGGGTGATCAGGGTGACCACGTTCACCACTATGGCCCCTATCAGGCTCACCTTGCGGCGTTTTCTCTCCGCCCTGGGGGCCTCGGACCTCGGTGCCGCTCCCGCCCCCCTCTCCACGCCGGGTATATCCTGCATACCCTCCACGGGCTGGTCGTCGCGCCCGTCCATGGGCATCACCTCCGTCTGACTATCCTTCTCCGCCGAGCCGCGATTCCCTTGCCGCGACGAGAGGCGGCGTCTCCGTCCAGCCATCCCCAAGCGCGCATCGGCGTCCCCTGATCGCTCACGCCTGGCCTCCTCCTCCGTCCGCGAAGCCGGCCCGGGTTGATCCCGCCCGCGGCATCACCATATGATAAGTTGTTTTGAGGTGTTTGCGGAACCTATTGTTCCACTCCTGCGTCACTTGCATCGCGTGGCGCCGGGAAGAATAGAATGGAGACAAGGCCATTCCGGACCCCAGGTCCGGTGATCGGAGGAGATGAGCATGACCGAGAACCATGAAAAACCACGGGTGCCGCCGGAGCCGCCGTTCCCCTCCCCTCCACCGACACGGCGCGGAGGCGCGGGGACGATAGTCGCCGCCGCGATGATCGCGGCAGTGGCCGCGGTGTGCGTATTGTTCCTGGTGCCACTGATCCTCGGGGCGAACCCCATCGACGTCCTCGGCGGCAAGGCGAGGGGGCAAGTGCAGGTGCAGGAGGTGAAGACGGTCGAGGAGCGCGTGGTCAGGGCGGGCAACGAAGCCGTGGTGGAGGCGGCCACCAAGGTGCTTCCCTCCACCGTCAACATCGAGGTGCAGGTGGGGAGCCTGGGGGCCGGCATCGGCTCGGGCTTCATCTACAGCCCCGACGGCTACATCGTGACCAACAACCACGTGGTAGAGGACGCGACCGATATCAAGGTGGCCCTGCAGGACGGGACGGTGTACGGCGCCAGGGTCGTGGGGAGGGACCCGGACACGGACCTCGCGGTGATCAAGATCGACGCCGCCAACCTCCCGGCCGCCACCATCGGCACCTCCTCGGACCTCATCCCGGGCGAACTGGCCGTGGCGGTGGGCAGCCCGGAGGGTTTCCAGGGCAGCGTGACCTCGGGCGTCATCAGTGCCCTCAACCGCAACATATACGTCCCCGGCGGACCGCCCCTGCTCGACGTGATCCAGACCGACGCGGCCATCAATCCCGGCAACTCGGGCGGCCCGCTCTGCAACAGCGTGGGCGAGGTCATCGGGATCAACACCGCCATCTACTCCCAGAGCGGCGGCTATGACGGCCTGGGCTTCGCCATCCCCATCGACAATGCCAGGCCCGTGGTCGATCAGCTCATAGCCACCGGCTCCGTCACCCACCCCTGGCTGGGCGTTTCCGGCGGCACGCTGGACCCGGAGACGGCCGAGAGCTATGACCTCCCGGTCGATAGCGGCGCCATCGTTAACAACGTCATCCGCGGCGCGCCGGCCGACAAGGCCGGCCTGAAGCGAAGCGACATCATCGTGGCCATGAACGGCACCCCCATCGATTCCTTCGACGCCCTGGTACTGGAGATCAGGAGGCTCGGGGTGGGCGACACCGTGACCATCACCTATTACCGCGGCGGCGAGAAGAAGGAGACGACGGCCGTGCTGGAGGAGAAACCGAAGGCGGCATCGTAAGGCTCCGGGCGCGGTCAGGGCGCGGCCCCGAGTGTGCCCGGCGTTGCCAATAACGTCTTTGCGAGGAGCCGTCTCGGGTGACGAAGCGATCCGGAGGTACACGCCGTAACCATCGGGGCTGCGCGGTTCTACTGCCGCCTTCTTCCAGCC
>CAZQFX010000041.1:0-19081 GCA_964592775.1 uncultured Actinomycetota bacterium | reverse complement strand
CGGGACCTTCATCCGCAACCTCGTCGGTTTCCTGGACCCGGCGGTGATCGCTGGAGCGGTCAACAACAACCAGGCCTTCGTCACCAACATGGTCACGAACCTGTCACCGAACGTGCTGGCCAACGCCATCAACGCCAACGAGGCCTTCCTGACCAGCCTGTTGACGAACATGAACCCGCAGGTGCTGGCAAACGTGCTCAACTCCAACGCGGTGAGGAACTGGCTGACCGACGTGGTATCGAGGCTGAACACCGCGCAGGTCGCCTATATCGTCAACAACAACCAGACCTTCCTGACCAACCTCATAGGCAACCTCAACCCTTAGGTGCTGGCCTCCGCCATCAACGCCAACGGAGCCTTCCTAAACAGCCTGGTGGGCAGCCTGTCTCCGATCGTCGTGGCGGGAGCCCTCAACACCAACCAGGCATTCCTCACCAGCCTGATACAGAACCTCAACCCGGCGGTGCTGGCGGGGGCGCTCAACGCAAACGGCACCTTTATCACCAACCTCATCGGGGCGCTGAACACCAACGTCCTGGCGGGAGCCATCGCCGGCAACCCCGCCTTCATCACCAACCTCATCCTGAACCTGGGCGGCCCGGACAACAGCGCCCGCGGACAGGCGCTGGTGAACGCGCTGAACGCCACCGGGGTGGATGCAGACAACAACACCGCGCCCATCACCTTCTTCGACCAGTTGGTGCTGTTCATGCATACCGACCTCAACGTGCTGGGCCTCGGCCACCATATAGGAGCCAAGGTAGAGGGCTTCGCGTGGGATGCCGGCGGCGGCGATCCCTGGAACCCGTATTGATATTGCGCCGCGAAAAGGGCCGGCTCCAGAGCCGGCCCTTTCGGTATCTGCAGGCGGTATCCCGGGACCGGGAACTGGTTGCGCTCCCAGCATGCCAGCCTATATTGTCGTCCCGCCATGTGGGAGGATTTACCTGGCTTGAAGGGGAAGGAACTGGGGAGAAATGACAGGCGTCAATAGGGTAAGATGAAGACCATCAACCGGAATAGAGCCATCTTTGCCACCGCCATGGCGCTCGCGGCATGCATGGGGATGGCGTTGTTTGCCTGGGGCTGCGGCGGAGGGGCTTCACGGGAGAAGATCGAGCGGGTGGACGAGGCGTTTCGCGCGGGAGCCTCGCGGATGGCTGAGACCACGGCATTCGTGGCTGCCCTGGAGGAGTTCGATTTCGAGAACGCGGGGTTCCTCGAGGACACCCTCGATGCGCTTGACCGGAGCCGGGATGCCGCCCGGGCAGTGCTTGCGAGCGTCGCCGAGCTGCGCGGGTTGAGCTATGAAGGAGACCTGGCGGCCTTGGGAGAGTATGTGGACGAGTACTCGACGGCCGCGGTCGAGTCGGTCGAGGAACTGGAGGGCATATTCGCGGGGCTCCAGGGCATACTGCGGGCAATCGAGCCGATCCTGCGCGAGGAGGCCGTGATAACCCAGCTCGAGGCACCGCGCAGTGCAGCAGAGTGGCTGGAACGGCTGAGGCGGCTGGAGGCTGCACTGGATGCCTCCCTGCCTGAGCTGGTGGAGGTCGAAGCCCCTTTGCCGCTGGAGGAGTACGGGACGTTGTTTGCCGAGATGCTCTCGATCTTGCGCAAACTGGTCGGCGACCTTATCGCCGTCGTTACCGGACAGGCCCCGAATGTGAACATGGAGGAAAACCCGGACTTCTTGCGCATGCAGGAGCTGATGGCGGGATATATCCCCTGCGTGGAGAGCTTATATGAGAGTCTGAAGATCACCGGGATCGATCCGCTGGTGGAGAAGGTGGAACTGGAGATAAACGACCTCTATATGGGGATGTAAAGGGAGAAAGAGCGTAAATAGGGCTGCCGGGATGGACCGTGAACCCTTATGGCGGAGAGAGGCTCCATAGTTACCGCGCTTATGGCGGAAGAACCATGTGGGTTAAAATATTATCCAGACAGGCCGACAGTAGATCATATGGGTTGAACGTCGACGTGGAGGTGTACGTTTGAACTGCCCTTGGCATCCCGAAAAGCGCGTGGTGGCGATATGCAAGGACTGCGGGACGGAGTTCTGCATAGAATGCGTGCGTGAGACCGACCAGACGACGCTCTGTCCCGACTGCTACCGCCGCAAGCTGAGCGATATCGCGAGGGAATTCACGGAACCCGAGGAGAAGAAGGAAGAACGGCGCGCGGCTCCCGTGTCGACCACGCCGGAAGAGACGCCGCGTCAGCGGAAAGCGGCGCCAGCGCCTGAGGATGAGTTCGAAGCCACAGCCGCGCGTGCGGCACCTGCGTCGAGGAGAGAGGGCAGGAAGAAGGGCAGGGATGGTGACAAGCGCAAGAAGCCGGCCGTCGAGACTCCGCCTCCACCGCACGAGGACTTCCTCTCCCAGGGGCCGGACGAGGACTTCAGCCAGCTCACCACGGAAACTTCCCGGATGAGCAGATGGTCACGAGTGGCGAAGAAGGCCGGGGCCGTAATGGAAGCCGCCGGAGCAGAACCGCCTGAAGAGGAACCCGCGGCGACCGTTACCACCGTCATGCCCGGCACGGCGGAGAAACGAAGCGCCGCCGCGCAGGCCGCCGCTTCCGATGACAGCCTGCTGCAGGACGTGATGTCCACGCTCCTCAAACCGGAGGCGGGGACCGCGGCTGTGGAGGCATGGGCCGCCGCGGCTCCCGAACGGGCGGTATCCGCCCAGGTCGAAGCGGAGGTGAGGTGGGAAAGGCTCGGGAAGGAGAAGGCCAGGGTCCGGAAGAAGGAAGGCAAAGCCCCCAGGGAGAGGGATGCGGAGCGCTGGTCGTTCCTGGCGCAACCCCGCTCCTCGGAATATACGCTGATCGCCGTGTCCTGGTGGAGGGCGGCGATATTCATCGCCCTCATGCTCCTGGGCGGCGCGGCGATATGGGCGCTGATCAACGTATACGCCATCCCCAAGGACATGGAATACGGGATACTGGCCATCGTCATAGGGATCGCCATCGGAATCGCTTTCTGGTGGAAGGCGGGGAAGAAGCACAGCACGAAACTGGCGGTTCAAGCCGCGCTTACCACTTTCTTCGCCCTCTTCATCGGGGAGTTCCTGCACTGGTTCCTGATCGTGTTGGAGAACAAAGCGCTGCGCACCATCTTCTTCGACCTCGTCTCCTTCAAATTCCTGTGGGAGAACGGAGCCGAGATAATGGAGAACGTGATGAAAGCGATGTTCCCCGCCGGATTCATCCTCATCCTTCTGTTGCCGACGTTCTCCGCCTTCATCATCGGGTTCGGCCTGCCTCCCATCCCCGAGATCTTAGTCCAGTTCTGGCATGCCATCCGGGGCAGGACGCCGGAGGAGAAGGAGGCGAGCCGTGGCCTGGAGGGTTAGAGAGATCGGCGAGGAAGAACGGAAAGCCGTGGTCGAGCTGGAAGGCGTGGTGGACTCGACCAACGTGGACCAGTTCTTCGGCCTCATCAACGCCGTCTTAAAGAAAGGCATCTCCCGCATCGTCCTGGACCTCGAGTATACGAGCTATCTTTCTTCCGGTGGTCTCTCGGTGATCATCGACGCCCACAAGAAGGCCGACAGGTTGGGAGGCAAGCTGGTCGCCGCCCGGACTTCGGAAACGGTGAAAGAGCTCTTCGAAGTGGTGCAGTTCGAGAGGATCATAGAGTTCTACGACGACTTGGACGAAGCCATCAACTCCATATAGATAACCCCAGCACTTCAGACCAGCGCACGATCTCCGCCCCGCGGGGTGGGGTCAGGCCTCAAGTATTGTCCCTGGCGACCCGCCACTGTATTTGTCCCGAACCGTTAGTTATGGCCGCCAAGGCCTGTTCTGAAAATACACGCTCAAATACTATGTTGTGCCGCCAGTCGCCGAGGGTTTTCATACACCGTGGTGTCGCGGCCGCGCGACATGGGTGACTGGCCCCATTTCCCATTACTTAAGGCAAAGGATGGGAAGACAAAGGACCGGCCTTATAGGCACCCGCGATCGAGATCACACCGCGACGACCCTCATCACCTCTTCGATGGAGGTAAGCCCCATCTTCACCTTGACGAAGCCGTCGTCGCGCATGGTCAGCAGCCCGTCTTCGATGGCCTGGTTCATGATGATGGTTGCGGAGGCCTCCTTCACCGTCAGCCTCTGGATATCCTCGCTCATGGGCATGACCTCGTAGAGACCGACGCGCCCCTTGTACCCGGTGCCGCTGCATTTCGCGCAACCGTTCTCGCTCGCCTTGTAGAGGATCATATCCTCCCCCTCTCCATTGCGGGGGAAGTTGAGTGTCCTCAGCACCTCCGGATCGGGTTCGTAGGGCACCTTGCAGTTCTGGCACAGCTTCCTCACCAGCCTCTGCGCCAGCACGCAGTTTAGGGCGGAGGCCACGAGGAAGGATTCCACTCCCATCTCGATGAGCCTGGGAAGCGCGCTGGGCGCGTCGTTGGTGTGCAGGGTGGAAAGGACCAGGTGGCCGGTGAGGGCTGCCTCGATGGCGGTCTTCGCCGTCTCGCGGTCGCGGATCTCGCCCACCATCAGGATATCCGGGGACGTGCGCAGGATGTTGCGCAGGGCGTTGGCGAAGTGCAATCCCGCCTTGGGATTGACCTGCACCTGGTTGATGCCGGCGAGGCGGTACTCCACGGGGTCCTCGACGGTGGTGATGTTCTTCTCCTCGGTGTTGAGCACGTTGAGCGTGGCGTAAAGGGAGGTCGATTTCCCGCTACCCGTGGGGCCCGTGACCAGCAGTGCGCCGTGGGGGAGCATGAAGGCCTTGCGGTACTTCTCCAGGGATTCAGGGAGGAAGCCAAGGTCCTCCAATCTCAGCAGGATGCTCGACTTGTCCAGGATACGCATGACCACCTTCTCCCCGTATACGGTGGGAAGTACGGCCACGCGGAAATCGATGGCCTTGCCGTTCTGGACCATCCCGAAATGGCCGTCCTGGGGAACGCGCCGCTCCGCGATGTTCAAATCGGAAATGATCTTGATGCGGGAGACGATGCCCTGGTGGATGTTCTTGGGCACCCGCTTGATCTCCTGGCATACGCCATCGATGCGGTAGCGGATGAGCACCTCGTTCTCGCGCGGATCCACGTGGATGTCGCTGGCCCCGCGGTTGATGGCTTCGGCGATCATGGTGGTGGTGAAGCGCACCAGGGGCGTGTCGTCCACCACGCCGGAGATCCCCTCGACCTCATCCAGCTCCTTTCCCTCCAACGCCTCCTCGACCACGTCGGTATCCAGGTGGTAGTAGCGCTGGATGGCGCTGATGATGTCTTCACGCGCGCTGACCACCGGCCTTACCTCGTAGCCCGTGCTCAGCCGGATGTCATCCAGGGCGTAGATGTTGGTGGGATCGGCCATGGCCACGACCATGCGACCGTCCTCGAAATCGATGGGGATGCAGGTGTAGCGCTGGGCCGTCGACTCCTCGATCGACGTGGTGGCCTGGATGTTGATCTTGTATTCGAGAAGGTCGACGTACTCCAGGCCCAGCTCGCGGGCGATGACCTCGGCGAGCTGGTTCTCCTTGACCACGCCCATCTCGAGGAGGACCCTGCCCAGCGAGGAACCGGACTCCTTCTGGCGTTCCAGGGCCGCCGCGAGCTGCTTTTCGTTTATGACGTTGTTCTTGAGCAGGAGCTGCGACAACCTGTCCGTCGCCGAGGGCACTCCTACCGCCTCCTTGTCCTCACGTGTGCGGGGAGAAACGATACCCCTATATATAATATAATCATAGAATTAATCGGCGGACACGCTTACTTCCATTAGCAGTTGCTCAGGTGGGATGGGTTATCTCTTGTGTTCGGTTTGGAGTGACTGGAGGAAGTCGCGGTAGACGCACTCCAGGTTGGTGCAGGTGAAACAATCGGTGCTCAGGTAGCGGTCGCCGCGGTCCGGCAGGATGACCACGATCCTGCCGCTGTCCATCGTATCCGCAACCTGGAGCGCGGCGTGCACGGCGGCGCCCGAGGATATGCCGACGAACAGCCCCTCGATGTTGGCCAGCACCCTCACGGTGTTGAAGGCGCACCCGTCTTCCACGTTGAGCTTCTCGTCCATGATGGAGACGTCGAGGATGGGCGGGACGAACTCCTGCAGGTTGCGCAGTCCCTGGATGAGGGAACCGGGATACGGCTCCACGCCCACGATGCGCAGGTCGGGATAGACCTCGCGCAGTCTCCTGCCCACCCCCATGATCGTCCCCCCGGTGCCGAGACCCGCCACCAGGGCGTCGATGCCCTCCACCTGTTCCAGGATCTCGGCGCCGGTGCCCTCGTAGTGGGCGCGGACGTTATCGGGATTGGCGTACTGGTTCGTATGATAGTACCGCGGGTCTTTCTCCAACTCCTCGGCCATGGCGATGGCTCCGTTCATCCCCTGCACAGCCGGGGTGAGGACGACCTCCGCCCCGAAGGCCTGCATTACGCGCCGCCTCTCCACGCTCATGGACTCGGGCATGATGATCTTCAACCGGTACCCCTTATGGGCGGCGACCATGGCCAGCCCTATGCCGGTGTTGCCGCTGCTCGCCTCCACGATGGTCTTGTCCCGGGTCAATACACCCCGCTCTTCCGCGCCCTCGATCATGCACTTGGCGATGCGGTCCTTCACCGATGAACAGGGATTGTAGCCCTCCATCTTGGCGTAGACCTCCATACGGGGGTTGTTGGGGGTGACCTTGTTCAGCCTTACCATCGGCGTATGTCCAATGAGGTCAAGGGCGTTGTTCGCGACGACCATAATCGCATCTCCGTCCTTTTCATAACAAGACCGCTGTCTGGATTGCCGATATCCGCATTATATCCCAATCCCGGGGATTTCGCGGCCCCGGCCCCCACGCTCCCCGTTCCCGCCGGGGCGCGGCTCCGCCTCCGTGCCGGCGTACCATGAGCGGCGACCCCATGCATGCCGTCCCATGCCGTAAAGCTTGACTTGAGCAATCCCGATTAGTAATTAGGCGTTGCCGTAAGCGCCGTATGTAAGGTCGCAAACATGAAGCGAGAGGAAGGACATGGACCCGTGAACATCGAGTTCTGCCCGGAGTGCAGGATCCCCGAGCCCTTCAACCAGGGACAGATCTGGCTCAACAACGGGGATATCGTGCAGAGGGTGAATCCCGAGGCCCGCATGGGCTTCATCGAGTGCGAGAACCTGGATCCGCTTTTCAGGAACATCGGCGACATCATCGGCATGTCCATCGAGAACATGGTCACCAACATCGTGGCAAGGGGGACCGAGAAGTACATGAACCAACTGATCCCCGAGAACATCAGGGAGATGGTGGTGGCGAAACAGATGGACCCCGTTTTGTTCCTCGAGCCGGTCATGAACTACTGCCATATAATCGGGTTCGGGAAATACGAGTTCGTGGAATCGCGCTACGAGAGGGACGAGGACGATTATTCCGTCACGCGCATCGAGGCCCCCTTTTCCGTGCCGGAAGCCGCGGGGGCCATCGCCGGCGTCGCCTCGGCCCTGGTGGGGGGCGAGCACGCCGTCTCCTACCGGGAGATATCGCACGGCCTGTACGAGTTCACCACGCGCTGGACCGAGTACCCGGAGGAGCTCAAGGAGAAACTCCAGACCAGCACCTACCATCACCGCGACGGGGATATCGAGCTGGAGAGGTGCGGCACCTGCGGTCTCCCCGCGGCGCTTTCGGGGTTCAGGTGGTACCTGGACCGGGGCCTGATCGCGAACAAGTTCTCCGGCCGCCGCCTGGCCATCCTGGGCCCGGAGCTTCTCGACACCCTGTTCGGGGCGCTGGAAGACGAACTGGGCGAGACCATCCCCGATGTGGTGGTGGAGGCGCAGCGGCGTTTCACCCGCACGGGCTTCTACTCCATCGAGGAGGTCGGCGACGAGGGAGACTTCCGCACCCAGCTCGCCGTCAGGGGCATGGGAAATCTGAAGGTGATACACATGGGCACGAACGGCATGCGCCTGCGCATCGACAACGCCGCGGGGCACCTTCTCATCGTGGGCATGGCCCAGGGCCTCTTCGAGATGGCCTTGGACGTGCAGTCGAACGCGGAATGGGAGCTGTCCGGGGAAGGCGACCTGGAAGTGGAGATCAAACCCCGGGCGGTGATGGAGACGGTCTGACCGAACCCGCACCCCACCCTACTCCTATACCTTCCGTCCGCGCTTCATCGGGAGGAGTGTGGTATTTTAATCTCGGTCGACCTGCAAGGGGTGCGGCAATGGGTGAGAATCCAGCAAAGAGGATCGCGGTCCTGAGCGACCTGCATTTCGGAGACGGCAGCGCGCTGCTCGTCCGCCGGGATCTCGTGGAAAGGCTGCTATCGGAACTGGGCGAGGCCGGCGATATCGACAAGCTGGTCCTGCTTGGAGACATATGGGACCTGTGGAGCACCGGTTTTACCGCCGCGGCGGGCGCGGGCGCACCCTTCTTCCGCGCCCTTACCGCCTGGGGATTGCCCCGGGAGTGCGTGCTCGTGGCGGGCAATCATGACTATCACCTCTGGACCGCCTGCGAGGACAGGCGCCTGCGCCGGGAGGCGGGCTGGGAGGAACTGGAAGGAGTATCCATAAGCCCGACTCCCGAGCGGGCGGTGGAGGGCAGATCGTGCCTGGTACATGACCTCCCCCTGTGGATGCACTACCCGTTTCTCAGCCTGGAAGTCAGCGGCAGGTCGGTACTGCTCATGCACGGACACCACCTCGATTTCTTCAGCCGCTCCTTCTGGTGGGCCAAGACCTCGTGGCTGGCGCGCTGGATCCTGGGAAGGTCGCGGGGCATCGCTCTTTCGGATATCGACCGCTTGAACAAGCCCTTCTTCGAGCTGCTGACGCAGACCGCCAGGGTGCCGGAACTGCGGGCCTGGGAGTACCGCTTCTACGGCGTATTGAGGTTCTTCGCGCGCCTGCTGCGTTTCCAGACGGGATCGGGGGCGAGCCCGCGGCGCCTTACCAGCGTGGAGCAGAACACGAGCGAGGCTCTGAAGCTGCTGCGCGACTTCCTGCCCGGCTACATCCCCGACCTCTTCGTCTTCGGGCACACCCACAGGGCGGGGTTCTCGCGCCTCCCCGTCGGCGGCAGGCAGGTGCTCATGGCCAACAGCGGCTGCTGGGTGGAGGGCTCCGGAGACGAGACCGCCATGACCTACCTGGTGATCGACGACGCCGTCCGCCTGCGCCGCCTGGGTGGCGAGGAGATCGCCCGGGGTCTCGCCCGGGGTCAGGTCTCGAATATCGAGAATCCTTCCTGAATATGGCAGGACGCTCGATGTCGTCAGGCTGAAGGGCCGAGCCCGGCATAGCTACCAACACAAGCGCATGAAGCAGGCTCTTATCTCGATGGCACCATTCCCGATCCCCTTCCAGGCTCGACCCCCCGGCCTGGCCCTAAACGGCGAAGCGGTGGGAGGCCTCTTTCATGATGCGCAGGTTCTGGAAGGGGGTGTCCAGGCCGAGACCGCAGGGAGGTGCCATGAGGGCGGCGCCGTTCGACACCGCCATCAGCGTCTCCTCCAGGACCATCTCCGGAGGGAAGTAATGCACCAGGGAGGCCGGCACCGTCCCGATTATCGGCTTGTGCAGTAAGGCATGGGCCTCGCCCGGGTTCACCTCCGCCTCGAAGGAGTAGGCGTCCACGTCGGTTTCCCCGCACATCTTTACGTGCTCCGTGCGGCCGCCGCAGACGTGCAGGATGACCCTGGCGCCCCCCAGGTGGGCGTAGCGGCTCAACTCGTTGAAGTAGGGGATGACGTTGAAGAAGAGGTCGAATCCCATGTACGAGCCGGAGCGGGCGGCGGGTTCGTGGATCATGATGATGTCCGCGCCCTTCTCCACCATGGCCTCGGCGTAGGCGCACAGGAAGGAGATAATGCCCTCCAGGAGCCGGTTGAGGAAGCTCGCGTCCCGCTTCAACAGTTCGATCATGAGGGAGGGGCGGATGAGGGAAGCGGCCAGTGTCGCGGGCCCCGCCATGTTGCCTATGATCGGGATGCCCGGACGCATGCCGCGCAGGAGCTCGATCGACCGCAATACCTGGGGCACGCGGCCGTGCTGGAGCAGGCCGGGCAGCGCGTTGGCGATGATGTCCTCCATGGGGATCTCCGGGAAAGCCACGATGCGCGGGAGCGCGGTGCTGTCCCCGATAGCGACCCTGGCCCCCAGCACCTCGGCCTCCACCGTCAGGCAGAGGGGAACGCCGACGTTGTCGAAGCCCATCACGTCGTAGGCGGCGGCAGCCAGCTCGGCCATCATCATCCCGCTGTAATGGGCCGCGGGGAGGGGGATGCCGAAACGGTCCAGGACGGTGCGGGTGACCACGTTGATGAGCCCGCCCGGGCCCATCACGGGGAAACGGGGAACGGGCTCGCCGGCCAGGGCGGCCATC
Source organism: uncultured Actinomycetota bacterium (assembly GCA_964592775.1). Taxonomy (GTDB): domain Bacteria; phylum Actinomycetota; class Geothermincolia; order Geothermincolales; family RBG-13-55-18; genus SURF-21. Next base: position 8,727 of record CAZQFX010000041.1, on the reverse strand, counting down.
AGGATCTCGCGCCGGTTCAAATCTCTCTCCCGTCGTCGCTCTCGAGCCTGCCGGCCCGGTGCGTTTGGATTATACATCTCTTATCGGCGGAAAACCAGGCAAATAAACCTCTTGTCCTCACGCGAAACATGCGGGTGGCGAGAAGGTCAGGGTCATTCCGCCATCCGCGCCTTTTGAGTAGAACGGCCCCCGTATCCCCGCCGCACCGGATGGGGGAATCCTCGCGACGCCTTCTTGCATGGCCTGCCGGGTCCCCGGGAGCGACAGCGCTCGCCAGGCCGGCTGAGAATTATGATTTCGGAGGGGATATGGTAATCTGTAACGGCGTTCACCAGGTAAAACATATATTCACGACAACCCGGTCTCATGTTCCCGCCCGGCCTGTCGAGATGGTCCGTCGATGCGGAGGGGATCCAGCTCGGGGCGCCGTTTTCCCCGAGAAGAACCCCCTTCATCTCGTTGCTGTTGACATCACGGGCTATATGATAAATAATCAGCAGAGATTGAATATACAGAAAATACTGAGATGGAAGGGTATGCTTATGAGCAAGAAGGAAGAGACCTGTTGTGCCCCCTCGCGCGAGGAGGCCACCTCCAAGGTCGAGTCGGTCCTGAGCGTCGACGAGCGGGGGCAGATGATCCTCCCCAAGGACCTGAGGGTGCGCGCGGGCATCGGCGCCGGCGACAAGCTCGCCGTGGTGAGCCACGAGAGGGATGGGGAGGTCTGCTGCATAACCCTTATCAAGGCCGAGTCGCTGAACGAGATGGTAAGGGAAGTCCTGGGGCCGATGATGAAGGACATAATCGCGCAGGAGGAGTGCCGTGGCCGATCATGAAGACACCCCTGCGATAACGGGCGATTGCGCGGAGGCGCCCTGCCGCACCGAGCCGGCGGTCTGCTGAGGCCCGCCGGAGACCGCGGGTCCCGCGGACCTGGAAGGCATGGGGGTGACGACATCGCGCGTGACGGCGGCCGACCGTCTCGTGCGCTTCCTCGCGCGCGTGGGCGTGAAGAGGAACGAGTGGCGCGTTAGGCCCGGGCTCTACCGTCTCGGAGAGGCGGGCGCCGACTCCCCGGTGTTCGTTAGCGCCAACTACCGGCTCTCCTTCGATGCCCTGCGCGGGGCGCTGGAAGACCTCGACGCCTACATACTCGTGCTCGATACCAAGGGGATAAACGTGTGGTGCGCCGCCGGCAAGGGCACCTTCGGCACGGATGAGCTGGTGGCGAGGATCGAGAAGACCGGGCTGGCCCAGGTCGTCGGGCACCGCACCCTGATAGTGCCGCAACTCGGCGCGGCCGGCGTATGCGCGCACGAGGTCAGGAAGCGCTCCGGATTCCGCGTGAGGTTCGGCCCGGTGCGGGCCGGTGACGTACGGGAGTTCCTGGAGGGCGGCAAGGCGACAGCGGAGATGAGGCGGGTGCGCTTCGGCCTGAAAGACCGGGCCGTGCTCATCCCCGTCGAGGCGAAAACGGCCTTGCCGGTGGTAGCGGGCGCATCGGCCCTCGCGTACGTCGCCGGTGACGCCGTCGGCGCGGCGGGGGTCGCCTCGGCCTCCCTCGCGGGCCTCGCGGGATTCCCACTGCTGCTGCCGTATCTTCCCGGCGAGGAGTTCAGCGTCAAGGGCTTCTTCCTGGGCGGGCTGGTCGGCGCGGGCGCCGCGTACGCCGCCATTGCCGGAGACGGGGATACGAGCCGGCCGTTGCGTGCGTTGAAAGCGGTATCGTATGCGCTGGTCCTGCCGCCTATCACGGCCTTCCTGGGGCTGAATTTCACGGGCAGCACGACCTTCGCTTCACCCAGCGGGGTAAAGCGGGAGATAAACATTTACGTGCCGGTGATGGCGGGGATGGCGGGCGCCGGCCTGCTCTTGAACGTCGCGCAACGGGTTGCGCACAGCGTGAAAGGAAGGGGCAATGGCCAGGGGTAGGATCAACACCCTCGAGTACGACCCGGCCTTGTGCGACCGCTGTGGGATGTGCATCAACGCCTGTCCCCACGGGGTGTTCGAGGATGGCGACGGCGCCGTAAGGCTGGTGGACCGGGACGCGTGCATGGAGTGCGGCGCCTGCCGCCTGAATTGCGAGGCCGGCGCGATCAAGGTGGACAGCGGCGTGGGCTGCGCCTTCGCCATGATGAAGGAGGCGCTGCTCCGCCGCAAAGAGGCCTCCTGCGATTGCTGCTGACCCGCCCTGAGCCCCGATCTTGCCGCTTAACGGGCGATAGAAAGAGAGAGCGATGTCGAGAAATCCCCGGGTGCCACCGGCCGGCGGTCGGGGATGGGGAGCAGGTTACTCCAAGGCCGCAGGGTCTGCGGTCCCCTTGATCATCAGGTCGACGATTGCCCTGGTCCATGTCCGCTTGGCGCGCTTCTTGTCCCCGGCAACCGCGATGCGGCGGGCGGCCTCGAAGACCAGGGTATTAAAGGCGTAGGCCGTCTCCCTGACCTCGATGTCCTGGCGCAGAAAACCCTTCTCCATCCCGTCTTTAAGATAGAAGGAAGAGAAGTCGGCGAAGAGGTCGAGCGTCTTCTGCACCTTGCGGTTCATTTCGTCGTCTATGCCCTGCGCCTCGTGGATGAGCAGCCTGGATATGAAGGGGTCCTCCACCAGGATCTTGAACAGATTGTCCAGGCCTCTTTTCAGCTGCTCGGTGTATTCCTCGAGGTTGTCGGAGGTGCCCGGGGCGTCGGACATGATCCCCTCGGTGATGCGCGCGATGACCCGGTCCAGCATCTCGGAGAAGAGGTCGCGCTTGTTGTCGAAATAGCGGTAGAAGAGGCCCTGGGCCATCCCGGTCTCCTGGGCGATGTCCTCTATTCTGGTGCGGTGATAGCCCTTCTCGGAGACGACCTTGCTGGCCGCGTCCAGGATCTCCGCGCGCTTCCGGCTTGCTTTATCCATATCCCGGTGCTATCGTATTGAATGAAGGTTCATTCACTTCTTAGTCTTCCTTCTTCGTTGAGCATATGGGGGAGTGAATACGAAAGCAAGGGGTATCCGTAAATACCCGAACCCTTAGTGGGGCGAGCATGGGACGCTGTGGAACGCGGGTTGCAAACTGGCCACCTCATCCGCGGGGAGCGAATGGTGAAACCGGCCCGATCCGGCAAGTGATCGGGTTTTCTTATCGGGCGAGGCATGAAGAGGAGTGAGAAGCGATGAAAAGAGAGATGTCGATGATGATGAGGGTCCTGGCGATCTCAGCACTGGCGCTTATCATGGCCTTGTCGGCCATAGGCCCGGCGCTGGGAATGCCGCCGCGCGCCGTCTGCACCACCGCGGCGACCAGGGCGGCGCTGCCGCCTGGGCTGTCCGAGAGCTCCCGGACCTGGACGGGGCACGGTGTCGAGGTGGCCATAGAGCAGAAATATCTCTACGCCAAGCCCAACCTCGACGTGGCCGTGGCCTACCCGGAGGCGTTGGACTACATCCCCTACCTGCGTTACGCGGTTAGCGGGACGTCGAGCACCCGCGCCAACGCGGTGGTGGTGGCGCTCTCCGGGCTGCACGCGGGAAATAACGGCTTCGACTACTTCGCCAAGCAGCTAGTGTCTTTGGCCAAGGCGGACCGCGGGATGAACGTCGAGGTCTGGGCCCTGGACCGCAGGGTGAACAACCTCGAGGACACCACCGGCCTGAACGAGGCCGAGAGGCTGGGTCGCGCGGGGGACCTGCAGGGGGCGAAGGGGGCGCTTAACGGATATTACTACGGCGGAAAGGCCATCGACGGCCGCACCTTCCAGGGGTTCTACACCAATGAGACCGCCTCGTATCTCTCCGAGTTCGGGCTGCGGGTGGCCATGGAGGATATCTACACCCTGATCAGGACGGAGTTCCCGAACCAGGAGACGAGGAGAAAGAGGGTGTACGTGGCAGGCGATTCGCTTGGGGCGGTGATGGCCGCCGACTTCGCCTGCTGGGACTTCGACGGCAATCGGACCACCACCGCGGACATCGGCTACAACAATATCGCCGGCGTCATCGCCCTGGACGCGCTGATGACCCCCAACGCGGTACCCATCAACCAGGACGTGCTCAAGGTCATCGCGGATTTTCTTCCCGGCGCGTTCAGGAACCTCATTAACGCCACCAGCCTGGCCACCTACGCGAGCACCCTGAACATGCTCCGGGCGGGCACCCTGGACGTGCTTCTGCCCACGTCGGAGATCGGTTACGTCCCCACCACCTACCTGGGGGTGGAAGTGAATGCCATGATGGCGGACGCGGCGCCGGATCAGGAATCCACCTTCTACCGCGACACGGCGGGCCTTCCCGCCGACCCGCGCAGCGACGTCATCCTGAGGATCGCCATGTCCCGGAACCTGCTGCAGTTCCTGTCCGGGGAGGTGTGGCAGAAGAAGGTGCGCTGGACGAACGAGGCGCTCTTCGGCATAGTCTTCGACAACAATTTCAACCCCATCACCATGAACCAGTCGGCCATGGGGTTCCTGAGCGGGCCGGTGAGCGAGAAGAGCTTCCCGGCCATCGGCAACCTGGACGCCACCCTTCCGAGCGCGTTGTGGAACCCCATCAGCGGGTTCATGCCCTACGACCGGATGTACATCCCCACCAGCACCACCCACCTCTACCGCTGGGTCAATTCCGACGAGATCGAGAGCGACCCCTACGCGCGCAGGTATACCAGCTCGACGGACGAGGTGTCCGACCTGTACGACATCGCCAAGTGCTGCTATGAGGGGCCCAGCAACATCGCCGAATGGTACTACACCACCAGGCTCTTCGCGGACATCATGATCGCCAACACCGCCGGGGCCGAGAGGTACGGCCTCAACCTCCTGCACGCCGATGACATCTCCAAGGTGCCCACTTTCATAAGGCTGAACCGTGAGGGCACGAACATCGGCTACGCCAGGATGAACGGCGTGAAAACCGCGGGTATGGAGATGCCCGGCCAGCACCTCGACGTGCTCATGGCGGACGTGGACCGGGACGCGGTCTCCAAGGCCAAGACCGTCATGTACCGGCCGCTCTGCGACTGGATCTACGGCATCAGCGGCCCGGCGGTGATCACCCATAAGATAACGGCTTCGGCGGGCGCGGGGGGAAGCATAGCCCCGGCCGGCACGATCAACGTGAACCCAGGAGCCAACCAGGCCTTTACCATCACCCCCAATGCCGGCTACCAGGTAGCGGACGTGCTGGTGGACGGGGTGAGTGCAGGAGCCGTCACCAGCTATACCTTCGCCGGCGTAAAAGCAGACCATGCCATAGCCGCCTCCTTTGCCGTAGTGCCGGGCCCGGGACCGTTACCCGTGGCGTGCGGACCGGGAGCGGGAACGGGCGTCCTGATGCTGGGGATAAGCCTCGGCCTCGCCTCCTTGATTGGCTCCGGCATCAGACGCCACAAGAGCGGCACCCGCAGATGAGTGGAGTGAGGTCAGGCGAGAGGGGGATGCGGTTTCCCGTATCCCCCTCTCTGAACGCCGTCCCTTACGCCTCATGGTCCAACACCAAGATCGTATGCAAGGCGCCCACGACAGGAGCAGGCTCCGGGCCGGCGCGGGCGAGCTCCAGGCCGATCACGCGCACGTCGAAGCGGGCGTTTTGGGCGACGAAGACGGCACCACCCAGGTAGTCGCCGAAGCTGCTAACCGCCTCGGCCGGGCGCGGACAGCCGCATACCATGTCGTCGGTGATGCCGTGGATGTCCGTGGCCGCCGGTTGGATGAGCTCCATGGGATCGGCGAGGGTGTGGTAATCGTCGATGGGCCCCGCCGGGGAGAACCTCACGGCGCCCAGCCCGACCAGCCTGCTGCCCATGTACAGCCCCGAGGTTTCCACGTCCACAGCGCAGAAGACACTGCTCACTATGCCGCCTCTCTTCTCGTCCATGGGGGCAATTAATATCGCGGCCGCGCGACATGGATGACTGACCCCAAAGGCTCCGTAGAAGAACCGGTTCCCCAAGGCGATAGCTGCCGGTATATTAATGGGCATATGGTGCTTTCCGAAAGGAGATGAGATGGGCTATTCAGAGATGGGCGAGGTCTGGGAGGAGTATATCCGTGCCCGTTGTTCCACCGCCGTGAAGGCGCTGGGCAAGAGGGATTTCGACGCGCGCTTCTTCCCCGGCCGCGAGGAGATCGTGAAGGCGGTGCTCGAGGCCATCCCCCCAGAAGCGGCGGTGGGATGCGGCGGCTCGTGGACCATGCGGCAGATCGGACTGCTGGACGCCCTGCGCGAGCGGGGCAATAAGGTTCTGGCCCACGAGGCGGGCATGGATTTCGAGGAGACCACCCGCGTGCGCAAGGAGGCGCTGCTGTGCCCGTTCTACCTCTCCAGCGCCAACGCCATCACCATGCGCGGCGAGCTGTTGAACATCGACGGCATCGGGAACCGCGTGGCGGGCACCTCCTTCGGCCCCGGCACGGTGATCATCGCGGCCGGGTACAACAAGCTGGTGGCGGACCTGGACGCGGCCTTCGAGCGCATCAGGGAAGTGGCCGCGCCCGCCAACGCCATCCGTTACGCCATGGCCGTGCCGGGCATGGACGCAAGCCCCTGCGTGGAGAAGGGCAGGTGCTACGACTGCACCAATCCCTCCAGCATCTGCCGTATCATCACCATCATCCGGCAGCGGCCCATGATGACCGACTACAAGGTGTTCCTGGTGGGCGAGAGCCTGGGCTTCTGAGGGCTGGCGCGTGAGAACCTGAGGTACTACGCGGTGGGGACGGGGCGCCGTTCCTTCGCGGGGGGCAGGGGGCGGAAGGGCACGTGCGGCTCCTCCTGGTACCAGTAGGTGGTGCCGCCGATGTCGGCGGGCAGCAGTTGCCCAGGCCGTGGTCGATGGTCACCCGGATGCGCTCGCGGAAACACACGGGCATCTCCACGTGGAAGCGGTAGCAGGAAACCCGGCGCAGGTCGTAGCGCCGCCGCGCAACCCCGTGCTTACAGGCCGTTCATCTTCAGAACCAACTCGTAGGCGGGCTGGAACAGCTTGGAACCGGTGGTGATGGCCTTCCCCAACTCCAGGTAATCGGCCGTATCCTCTGCGTAAGCGGGCCATGCCACCGCCGCCCCTCCGGCGTTGGGGTCTCCCGACCTCGCGAAACTCGTCCAGTAGTCCATCATCGCCTCGGAGAGGGCGTAATCGGCTTCGGTGAGCCCTTCGATCTCCATCTTGTCGAAGTTCCCGAAGACGTACATAATCTCCAGGCCGTGGAACGATCCCAGGCCCAGGCTCTGTGTGCGCGGGTCCTGCAGGGTCTGGGTGAAGAGATACAGATAGGCGGGCTCGCCCATCTTCTGCATGCTCTCGGCGGTGAAGCGCGCCGACGCCCCGAAGCCCATCTGGGTGATGAGCCTGTCCATGGCCGCCTTGACCTCTCCCTCGCCCGCGGCCGGGTAGAGGGCTTCCACCTCTCCTGCGTGTTCGCCGTAGAGGTAGTTGCCCATGAGCCTGTACTGGTTGAGGGTTATATCCTGCGTTAATATGAATAAGGTGCCCTCGTTGGCGTTGATGCCCGTGAGTAGAGGGACGGCGTGCTGCCGCCCGGCGGCGAAGGCCTCCGAGGGGCTCTCGGTGAGCAGGTAGCCGTCCACGTTGGGGCTGAGGCTGATGGGGCTGAAGAACTCGCTGTCGCTCGAGGACGCCTCGATGAGCTCGTCGGGGGATACCTCTCGCAGGGCGGCCAGTTCGTCCTCCTCCCCGTCACACCCGAGTTCCTTGGATATCTCCTCGCCGGTCTTCTCCGCCTCCTCCAGGGTGGGGACCTCGTTGATGGGCAATCCCAGGTCCAGCATGGGGCCGCTCTCCACGATGGCGCGGTCGAAGAGGCCTTCGGCCAGGGGGCTCGCCATGAGGTTCAGGATGCTCATCCCGCCGGCCGACTCCCCGAAGACGGTGACGTTGTCCGCGTCGCCCCCGAAGGCGTCGATGTTCTCCTGCACCCACTCCAGCGCGGCGACCTGGTCCAGCAGGCCGTAATTACCCGATACCCCGTTGGGGGATTCCTCGGAGAGCAGGGGGTGGGCCATCAGCCCCAGCGCCCCCAGGCGGTAGTTGATGGTCACCACGACCACGTCCTCCTCCGCCAGGTTGTGCCCGTCGTAGACGTCCAGGGAGCCGGAGCCGCTCTTGAAGGCGCCGCCGTGGATCCATACCATCACCGGGAGCTTTTCGTCCGGGCTCTCCGCCGGCGTCCACACGTTGAGGTAGAGGCAGTCCTCGTCGGTGTAGCCCACGTCCATCATGCCCGTCCAGTCGTCCTTGGGCTGCGGGCAGGAAGGGCCGTATTCGTCGCAGATGAGGGTCTCCTTCCATTCCTTCACCGGCTGGGGCTCCTTCCAGCGCAGGTCGCCCGTGGGCGGGGCCGCGTAGGGGATGCCCAGGTAGGTCCATACGCCGTCCTCCAGGGTGCCGCTGATGGGCCCGCTTTCCAGTTGGGGCACCTCCATGGTGGACTCGGGCGTGGTGGTAGTGCCGCCGCAACCCGCCCCGATAAAAGCCGCCGTGGCGAGCAGGCATAGAACGGCGATGAAAGCGATCGCTCTTCTGGACATGGCCTTAACCTCCCATCCTCCGCCTTTAACGCGTTCTCTTCTCTCCCCATATGATAACCCATGCCGGAGGTCAGCCCTCCATTTTCCACACCCAGGGCCACCCCTCAACGCCGGGGGCCAGCCCTCCATTATCAACATCACGGAGCCTGTTGCATAAACCTCGTACGAATCTCGCTCTCCCAAAATTGCGGCAAAAT
>CAZQFX010000040.1:13094-19435 GCA_964592775.1 uncultured Actinomycetota bacterium | reverse complement strand
TCCTCGAGGAAGCGCGCGAATCCATGACGCGCGCCTACGACGCGGAGCTTGGACGCCGAGAGCCTCCCCCGGAGGAAAAGGCGGCGGAACTCATCATGCGCTATCTCTATCCCTGGGAAACGGGGGACACGGCGGGACTTATGGGCCGGCTGAGCGAGGACGTCGTCCTGCAGTTGCCCCCATCCCCCTCCTGGTACGAAGGCCGCGAGGCTGTGCAAAAGCACCTCGCCTCTTACCCGCTGGCGGGAGGCGCCCGCGGCCGCTGGCGCCTGCTTCCCCGGCGGGCGAACGGCCAGCTGGCCTTCGGGGTCTACCGGCTGGATAAGGCGAAGCGTACCTATGTCGCCCATTCCCTGCAGGTCCTGCACTTCGCGGGCGAGCTGGTGGCGGAGATCATCGCGTTCGGGTATCCGTCGCTCTTCCCGCCGTTCAAACTGCTCCCCGAGTTGTTCGTACGGGGCTAGCGGGAATCGGGGTATCCGTGCCTGTCTCGGGTGAAGCTTGCCGCCCGGCGTGTCCCAGGCGAAGTAACCGCTTTTCTACAGGGCGGCCATGATGCCGGAGGCGATGCCCTCGGCGATTTGGGTCAACGTGACGGCTGCATCGCTTGGGGGAATTTACAACACCTTATGGGCATGACCCTCTTTCTGAAGGATACGGGTGGTTTACGGGACAAAAGACCGGACTCGGCACTCATGGCGGCGGATCGTTCATTGGGCATGCGGAAGCAGCACTACCTTGATGGACTCCGACGCCTCCGCGACCAGTCTGAATCCCTGGCCGGCCTGCTCCAGGGGGAGGCGGTGGGTGATCATCTCCTCCACCGGTACCCGCCGCGCCCTGATGAGGTCCATGGCTGTCATGATATCCCTCGGACTCCCGCCGTATGACGGCAGTATGGTGATCCCGTTGCGCCAGAAGTCGTTTATCGGTACCGGCAGGGCGACACCGGGTCTGGTCGGCGCGAAGCAGAGCAGCCTGCCGCCCCGGTCAAGGGACTCGAGGGCTTGCTCGAAAGCGGAGAGCTCCCCGGCGCATACGATCGCCAGATCGGCCGGCCTTCCGTCGTTCAGCTCGCTGACGCGCGCCGGCACGTCCTCTTCCGCTGATATCACCGCGTCCGCCCCGAAGCGTCTCGCCGCGTCCATGCGGTACCGGCTTATGTCGGTCGCGATTATCCGCCCCGCCCCGAGCGCCTTCGCCAGGGCTATGTGCAGCAGTCCCGATATGCCGCTCCCCATGACGGCCACGCTCTGACCCGCTTCGAGTTGAGCGGCTCTCTGGCCGCGTACCACGCAAGCGAGCGGCTCGATGAAGGTGCCCTGGTCATAGGTCATGTCATCGGGGAGGGGGAAGACGCCGCGGTCCACGTTGAGCTCCGGTACGCGAAGGTATTCGGCGAACCCTCCGGGGAAAAAATTGGTGGTATGCAGAGTCTCGCATGCCGTATGGTTCCCGCTGAGGCAATACCTGCATGTGTTGCATGGTATGTGGTGCGAGACGAATACCCGCTGGCCCGCCCGATAGCGGCCGACCTCGTCCCCGGTTTCCACGATCTCCCCGGCGATCTCGTGCCCCAGCACCAGGGGGGCCTTCTTGATGCGATACCATTCCATGACGTCGCTGCCACAGATGCCGCTCGCCATGACCTTCACCAGCATCTCCCGTGGCCCAATGTCCGGAACCGGCATCTCCTCGACCCTGATATCGCTGTTGTTATAGTATTTCGCTACGCGCAAGGTCCGGCCACCCCGTTTCAGCACACTTTCGCGTTTGCGTAGATCTCAGCCGCTTCTTGCGGCGTCGCACCCGCGTGGATAACGGCGTGAAGGGCCTTTGCCATGGCGACGGGTGCCGGGTTCTGCCACACGTTTCTTCCCAGGTTCACGCCGATCGCGCCTCTCTGCATCCCGTCGTGAACGAAATCGAAGACCTCGAGTTCGGTTTCGCATTTCGGCCCACCCGCCATCACCACCGGGACGGGACAGCCGCCTGTGACCTTTTCGAAGTTCTCGCACCAGTAGGTCTTGACCACCTTCGCGCCGAGCTCGGCCACGATGCGGCAACAGAGGCCCAGGTAGCGGTCGTCCCGCTTTTCCAGCTCCTTGCCCACCGCGGTCACCGCCATCACGGGTATGCCGTACTTTTCGCATTCGTTCACCAGGGCGCTGAGATTGCCGAGGGACTGCCTTTCGTAATCGGTGCCGATGAACACGGACACTCCCACCGCGCACACGTTCAGCCTGATGATGTCGCCGATCGAGGTGGTGACGATCTCGTCTGCCAGGTCCTTCCCCACGACGCTGGTCCCCCCCGATACGCGGAGGATGATCGGGGTGTTGCCGTCCGGGTCTATGTCGCTGCGCAGGACCCCGCGGGTAACGAACAGGGCGTCGCAGTAGGCGAGGAGATCGCAAACCGTCTCGCCCGGCCTTTCCAGACAGCGCGTCGGCCCCTGGAAATAGCCATGGTCGATGGGCATGAAAAAGCAGTGGCCGTCATCCTGGATCAGGCGCGACAGGCGGTTCCTCATCCCCCAGTCCATATGCTCGGCTCCTTTTATGTGTTTAGCCTTCGCGGTCACGGTCCGCTTCGCTTCCATCTCGGATATATCCCGCGCCTCGAGAATCCCTCCCGCGTCCGGCATTTCAAGACCTCCTCATCGTGAATAGATTGTGCCAACAGATCGTGTGGCGAGTTCATCCCGGTACATCATCCCGATGCACCCATCAAACTACTTCTCAGGGCGAATGATAATATACCCCTTATCGATCAGCCAATTATGGAATCCATGAGCCGTGAACCTGCAATGCTCCTTGCATACGAGCCTTTTCTCCTCATAGCCCGCCGATCCTTCCTCGAGCGTATTCAACTCCATCTGCACCTGGCACCGCACATCTTTGCAGAATTCCCTCCGCTGGTATTCGACGTATCCTTCGACGGGCAACATCATCCCTCCAAAGATATCCGCGGTGAAACATATTGATATCGTATTCTTCTCACCTATATAAAACAACACACCCTATCCAAGACAACAGGGCCAATAAAAAAGCCGGGGGGTTTCGCCTCCGGCTTGCTTTGATGGAGCGGGTCACGGGGGTCGAACCCGCGACCTCAAGCTTGGGAAGCTTGCGCTCTGCCAACTGAGCTAGACCCGCCCGCTTTCCGGATTAGATTATAGCATACGGCCTGTGGCGCTTCAGGGCCCGGATGAAGTGATCATATATCCACAGGGGCTCATCCCGGGAGGAGCGGGGCCTGAAGGTTGCTTCGTCGCTTCGCTCTCAATAATCATCGTTTGGAGAGGCGGCTTCTCGCGGTGACGTTGGGGTGGGGTGGCCCTCGCATTGACGTGGAGGGAGACGGCTCTTTGCAACGACGTTTTACGTGCGGCTCCTCGCTATCGCATTGAAAGGGGCCGGGTTCCCCCGGCCCCAGTAGTGATGTCTCAGGGGCGTACTCCAGCACCAGTTTGCACCCCAGGTTGATGAACTCCAGCAGCAGGTACTTGCCGGGGAGGTGGAGTAGGTGGGGATGGAGAGGAGCGCCGCGTCGTCCCTGCGGATGTCGAGGTCGGGCGCCGCCTCCAGCGCCTGGGGCACCAGGACGTCCTCCACGAAGAAGAACCTGGAGCCGGCGTCGTTCGCTATGTACTCGATCTCGTGCGGCTTGAGCATGAAGTTGAGGGGATTGGCCACGCAGCCTATCTTGCACGCGCCGAGCCAGGAATAGATGTAGGTGAGGCAGTTGTGGGTCATGAAGGATATGCGGTCACCCTTCCTCGCGCCCAGCTTCTCGAACACGTGCGCCATGCGGCAGCAGTTGGCGTTGAGCTACGTGAACGTGATCTTGCTGCCCATGAACACCAGGGAGGTGAGGTGCGGGTACTTCGCGGCGCTGCGCCTGGGGACGTCGCCGATGTTGAACCTGCGCAGGATGTTCCTCTCGAGACTTTCGCTTGCGGGCATGCGTGGGACCTCCTTCTACACAGCATGAAACGACATGCTGTCGGATACCCCTCCCAAAACGGTAAGATAATAACATAATCGCCGCTAGATGAAGGTTTTTCGCGGCCCTGCCTCCCACCCCGGCCAGCGGGCCGCCCAGGCCGAAACCGGGGCTTTCACACCGCCGTCTATAATAGCGTAGGCTGAGTACGTTGCCGGCCGCGGTTGTCTTCCCAATGAAGACGGCCGACATTATACTTAACGCGGATTGTCCGGAACCGTAGGAGAACTCATGGACGAGGAATTCGATCTCTTCGAAGTGGAGATGTTCAACATAAACCTGGCCATCACCCGCATGAGCATGGCGTCCATCCATGCCGCGGAGGGGAAGCTGGACGCGGCCATCGAGGAATATTCCAAGGTACTCGAGTTCGACCCCAACCTCTACCTGGCATATTTCAACCGCGGCAGGGCCTTCTGGCGCAAGGGGGAAAGGGACAAGGCGGAGGAGGACCTGACCCGCGCCATCCACCTCGAACCCGACGTGCCTATCACCTACATCTGCCGCGGGGATATCTTCTATTACCAGGGCGACCTCAACTCCGCGCGTAGGGATTATCGCAAGGCGCTCGAACTCTCACCAGCCAATCGCACGGCCATGGAGCGCATGGCGCTGCTGCGCAAAAAGAAGCGGCGGTAGGCAGAGGGGTCGAGCCTCGGAATCTGCCTGAACATACGCTGGTCAGGCCGGGAAGGGGATCGTCCCGTTCCTTCTTGGGGTCAGTCATCCATGTCGCGCGGCCGCGGCACCACGGATAATGAAAATCTTCAGCGACTGGCGGCACAACATATAGTATTTGAGCGTGTATTTTCAGGGCAGTCCCTCATGCCGCAAGGTCGCGGCACCAGCAAAGGATGAAAACAGCTTCGCGCCATGAATGGGAAACAAGATATGGTACCGCAAAGGCTATTTTCGGAACAGGCCTGGAAGAGGGACGCCCCGTTCCCCTTCTGGGACCCCAAGAGGGATCTCGTTACGGGTCTAACCCCTAGCCGGGATAGAGGGGGGACATGCGGCGCAGCTCCTCGGCTATGGGCGGCAGCGCCTCCAGGACATAATCGATATCCTCCACCGTGTTCTCCCTCCCCAGGGTGAGGCGCAGGCTGCCGTGGGCATTCTCCCGCGGTATCCCCAGGGCCAGGAGCACATGGGAGGCCTCGCCGCTCACGGAGCTGCAGGCGGAACCGGTCGAGGCCGCGATGCCCTGGAAATCCAATTTCAGGCAGATAGCCTCTCCCTCTATATAGTCGAAGAGCACGTTCACGTTGTTGGGCAACCTGCGCTCCCGGTCGCCGTTGAGCCTGGTGTGAGGGATGCGCTCCAGGATGCCTTCGATGAGGCGGTCGCGAAGGGGGAGCACGTGCTCGGACCTCTGCTTCCATTCGCGCGCCGCGAGCCGCACGGCCACTCCGAAGCCGACGATCCCCGCTACGTTCTCCGTCCCCGAGCGTATCCCCTTCTCCTGCCCGCCGCCCAGCAGGACGGCCTCGAGCTTCGTCCCCCTGCGGACGTACAGGCAGCCCGTCCCCTTGGGGCCGTAGAGTTTATGGGCGGACACGGAGAGCAGGTCCGCGCCCAGCCGGTTTACATCCACCTCCAGGGCTCCCACCGACTGCACGACATCCGTATGCAGGTAGGCCCCCGCCTCCCGGCAGACAGCCGAGATCTCCTCTATGGGCTGCACGGTTCCCACCTCGTTGTTGGCATGCATCACCGACACCAGCAGCGTAGATGGGGTGATGGCCTTGCGTACGTCGGCGGGGTCGACCAGGCCCGCGCCGTCCACGGCCAGGTATGTGACCTTGAAGCCCTCCTTCTCGAGGTGGCGGCAGGGTTCCAACACCGCATGGTGTTCCACGACCGTGGTGATGACGTGGTCGCCCCGGTCGCGGTTGGCCCTTGCTACACCCATCACCGCGAGGTTATCGGCCTCGGTACCGCCGCTGGTGAAGAAGATTTCCGAGGGGCCGGCACCCAGCGCTTCCGCTACCTGCGCGCGCGCCGCCTCCACAGCCTTGCGTGCCTCTCTTCCCTCCGCGTAGATGCTGGAAGGATTGCCGAAGCGCCCGCCCAGGCAAGGGAGCATGGCCTCCGTCACCTCGGGATGGAACGGGGTGGTGGCCGCATGGTCCATGTATATCCTGCGCATATCCATCATCTCCATCGGCGAAGAGCCGCCATGTACTCATTTTATACCCGGCAAGGTGAAAGAATTATACCCCCTCCAGGTTCAGACCCCAACCTCTTGAGGGCAGGCTCGCATGCTTCAGACTTCAGACTTCAGACTTCAGACTATAGAATGGTGTCATGGCATACGTGAGCGACGAGATGAT
>CAZQFX010000040.1:8733-12994 GCA_964592775.1 uncultured Actinomycetota bacterium | reverse complement strand
CTTCAGACTTCAGACTATAGAATGGTGTCATGGCATACGTGAGCGACGAGATGATCATGGAGATGGAGAAGAGGTACGGGCAGCCCCGGCATCTTTCCCTCGCCTTCGAGATCGGGCCCCCGGAGATGAGCATGCTCCAGGGGTCGAAGAAGCACGACCGCAACCACGACATCACCTTGTTCATCTTCCGGGATCGGCGCTACGTCGAGTTCGCGGCCATCGCCAAGCACATGTTCCCGCCCGGGGCTTACCGCGCCCCCAGCGGGGCCGCGAATCCCGGCGAGGACCTTGAAACGGGGGCCCTCCGGGAGGCCAAGGAGGAGACGGGGCTGGATATAGCGCTGGACCGTTTCGTTCTCCATATCCACGCCCGTTTCACCTGCGGGCCGTTGGTGGAGAAATGGCGCAGCCTGGTTTTCACCGCCCTTGCCGAGGACGGAGAGCTGGGCCATCTCGACAAGGACGAGATCAGGGAAACGAAGTGGGTCTCTCTCGAGGAGTTGCAGGGTCCGGTGAGAAAAGTGTTGCTCGATACCGGCATGGGCCTCTTCGCCTACCGGGTGGCCCTGCATGATGCCGCCGTAGATGAGATAGAGAAACTGCGCCGCTGACCCCGCTGCCCGCTGGAGCCTATCGGTTGGACGACGATACCGCTACCCGCAGGTGCCCCGCATCGGAGATCTCCCATTCCACCCGGCTTTCCACGCCGTAGGCGATCTCGAAGAGACCCTGGAAGAGCCCGACCACCAGGAGGTGCATGGCCGCGTTGTCCACCTGCAGGCTGAGGCCGCCGTTTCCCATCTCCAGGCTGCGCAGGTTTCCGATGCCTCGAAGAGCGAGCGCGTCGCGGAAGCCGGTCTCGTCGAGCACGTCTTCGCGGGAATAGAAGCCCGTGGTGAAGCGCCGTTGCGCCTCAACCACTACTTCGGGGATGCTTTCCCCCAGTTCCCGCTCCAGCTCCCCGAAGACGGCGTCCAGAACCGTGGGGGCGAAGAAGACCATGCGCCTGCCGTTAAGCCTGTTGTTGATAAGCCCTTTCTCCAGGTCCCACCGGTAATACGACAGCTCGTGAGGGCCGCCGCATGCCGGGCAGCTCCTGAGCGCTATATCCCCCCCTCCACCCTGGTAGGGTTTCATGATCAACCTGCCCTTGTATTCCTCCTCGGGATGGCTTTCCCTGAAGACCCTGACGTTATAGACGTCGTCCGAAACCTCCTCGTAGATGAACCCCATATCGCTCCCGACGAGGGCCTCGATGGCCGCGGCGGGATCGACGCTGCCCAGGAGTATGGAATAGGGTTTCTCGATGCGGATGACGAAGAAGTCCCCGTCGTCCTGCTCGTAGCGGTAATCGACGATCTCGAAGCGGCCGTATCCCAATACGTGCCCGATGACGAAAAACGCGCCGATCAGCGGTTGCAGTTCCAGCTCCTTCCTCTGCACCATCTCCCTCGCCGCCGTGGGTACCATGCGGGCCATATAGGCGCGCCCGGCCCTGCGGCGGGCCGCCAGGATAATGCGCTCGACCGGCGACCCCACTATATCCTCGACGCCGCGGAAGAGCGCGTTGAGGTTGTCGTTCTCGAGGAAGGTCAAGATATGCCGCTGATCTCTCTTTTGCACGATGAATCCGCTGTCATTCCACTTGTGCTCGGAAGTGATGTATTCGGGGACTCCACATTCCGGGCACGAGTTCACACCCTGCATCTCCGCACCCCCTGCTCTTTGCTCGCGTTTCCATCCATTTCACCGCATTGCCGTATACGCTCCATTAATGCATCGGTTTTTTGCCCGCTGGGCTTTACCGCCCAACGGCCCCTCGGTGAGAAGCACGGAAGATCGGCCTGATACGGATCCGGAACCCGGCTCGACGCCCGGGGGCAGGCCGCCGTGCCGGTGCTGGCCGATGAGCCCACCGGCGAACTGGACACCTACAACACCTGCAAGGTCATCGAGCTCATGCGCGACCTCAACCGGGAGAGAGGGCAGACCTTCGCCATCGTCACCCACGACTCCATGGTGGCGGACTACACCCGCCGCATCGTCTCCCTGCGCGACGGCAGGGTGGCGAGTGACAGCGCCGGCCCGGAGGCGGTGCTGGCCTGCGATAGCGATGAGGACGGCATCCGCTGAGATTTGCATGCATCGCCGGAGCGACCGTGCCTTTTTTTGACCTCCGCCACGTCGCCCTCGCGCAGTCGTTGATATAATCGAGATATGTTGCAGTATGAGGAGCCCCTGTTCCGGCCTCCTTGCGAGGCCCACAGCCTGATCGTCCAGGCCACCCTGGGATGCCCGCACAACCGCTGCGTGTTCTGCGGCATGTACAAGATGAAGAAGTACCGCGCGCGAGACCCCGAGGAGATAAAAGCGGACCTGCGCAAGGCGCGCCTCCACTACAGCCACGTGGGATCCATCTTCCTCGCCGACGGCAACACCGTCGCCGTGAACTCCGAGAAGCTGGCGGATATGATCTCCTATGCCCGCGACCTCTTCCCGGAGGCCGAGAGGGTCTCCAGCTACGGCGGAGCCCGCTTCCTCAAGGGCAAGCCGCCTGGGGCACTGCGCCGCCTCCGGAAGGCCGGCCTGGACATAATCTACTTCGGGCTGGAGAGCGGGGATGACGAGATCCTGTCCATGATGGACAAGGGCGTGGATTCCGCGGGGATGATAGAGGCCGCGCGCAGGGTGAAGGAGGCGGGCATCGCCTTGTCCGTGTATATCCTCCTGGGCCTGGGCGGGGAGGACCGCTGGCGGCAGCACGCCGAGAACACCGCGCGCGTCCTCAACGCCATGCAGCCCGATTACATAAGGCCGCGCACCCTCGCCCTGCTTCCGGGCATACCCCTCTACGACGAGGCGCGGGATGGACGTTTCCGGGAAGCCTCGGGAGAGACCATAATGAACGAGTTGCGGGTCATGCTGAGCGCGCTGGAGATCGAGGATGCATGGTTCCTCTCGGACCATATCTCCAATTACGTTCCCGTCTACGGACATCTGCCCGAGGACGGGGAGAAGATGCTGGCGACGGTGGAGATGGCGCTGGGAGACCCCGGGGAATACCTTGGCCCGCGCCACCTCACCCACCTGTAAAAAGTGGTTCTTCTGCAATAAATGTGGGTGGCTTTAACTCAGGCCTGACACGCACCGCCGCGCCGCCCTTTGGGCGACGCTGCCGCTTTCGCGATGCATGCTGTCGATCATGGTGCAAGACTCAAAAGCCGCGGTGAGGGCACTGCAACTTTTGAGGACCCTAGAAGCGTTTCCTGTAGTCCGGGCAGGAGGTTGCGTTCGGCCGTTCCGGCCGCGCGCATGCCGAGGGATAATCATAGGCACAGGTGTCGCACAGCAAGCGTTTTCCCGTGAAGAACCGTTTCAGTCTGCTCCAGAAACCCATAGCGTGATTCTAGCATCATGTCCATGATGCGGATATGCGGGAGGGCTGCCGTCCGGCGGCATGCACGGCTTATTTCATGCTGGCGCGGCCGATGCGGTCGGTAAGGGCGATGACCCGGCTCTGAGACCATTCCAGGTCTAACTTCCCCTTATCCACCAGCCGTATGAAGACCTCCACCACCCTGGGATCGAACTGCCTACCGGATCCGTACCTCAGCTCCGCCATGGCCTCCTCCACCGGCAAGGCCTTGCGGTAAGGGCGGTCGGAGGTCATGGACTCGAAGGCGTCGGCCACGGAGATGATCCTGGCGCCCAGGGGGATCTCCTCCCCGCGCAGGCTGTCCGGGTAGCCGGTGCCGTCGAAGCGTTCGTGGTGATGGTACACCAGGGGCATAACCGGCTCGAGCAGCTTCACCGACTGCAGGATCTTGGTGCCGATGAAGGGATGGTATTCCATCTCGCGCCTCTCGTCCTCGGTGAGGCGGCCGGGTTTCTTGAGGATCTCCTCCTTGATGCCGATCTTGCCCACGTCGTGCAGGATGCTCGCGTTCCTGATGATGTCCACCTCGGCGGGCGATAGCTCCATCTCCTCGGCCAGGGCCACGGCATACTTGGTAACGCTTTGCGAGTGGCCGTGGGTATAGGCGTCGCGGGCGTCGATGGCGGATGCCATGGCTGTTATGACCTCGATATATATCTCTTCGAGGCTCTCGAAGAGACGCGCGTTCTCGATGGCGATGGCCGCCTGGCTGGCCAGGCTGGTGAAGAGGTTTATCTCGTGGGAGCTGAAGAAATGGGGCTCGTCGGTGTAGACATTCAGCACCCCGATAACCCGGTCCTTCAGGTTCAAGGGGATCGAGAGCAG
>CAZQFX010000040.1:0-8712 GCA_964592775.1 uncultured Actinomycetota bacterium | reverse complement strand
CCATGCGCGCATGGTCGGCATAGATGTGGCGGGGATCGTCCCGGATGTCGCCCACCGCGATAGGCCGGCCTTCCTGGATGACCTTGCCGGCGATGCTCTCGCCGATCTTGACGGGACCTTTCTGTATGTAGCTCTCGGAAAGTCCGTGGGCCGCCGCTATGACCAACTCCTGGCTCTCTTCGTCCAGCAGCATGATGGAGCTTATCTTGGCATCCAGGAGCCCGATGCTCATCTGGACTATCTGCTGCAGGACCGTCTCCAGGTCGATGGCCGAGGTGATGGCCTTGTCTATCTCGAAGATGGCGTGCAGCTCGCCGATGCGGTCCTCGAGGTCCGAGTAAAGCAGCGAGTTGTGGATGGCCAGGGCGGCCTGTACCGAGAGGGCCGAGAGCAGGTTGAGGTCGTCCTCGTTGAAGCTCTCACGTTGCTGGTTCCCCGTGAAGGCCACCCCGTAGATCTCCTCCCGCCATTTCAAGGGAGTGTAGATGGCCGACCTAATGCGTTGGGATTCCAGTAGCTGCCTGTATTCGGGCTCCTTATCGGTGTCCAGCAACAGGATGGACTCCTTTGCCTGGAGAACCTTGCCCATCAGGCCATAGTCCAGAGGTATGCTCAGGTTCGACTCGCTCTCATTCACCCCTTCCGATGCGGCCAGGACCAGTTTTTCGTGATCCCTGTCATGGCGGAATATCAGGACCGCGTCGGGGTTGACGCTGCGGAATACGGCATTGCAGAGGTTGGCGTATACCTTGCCCTCCAGGAGGGTGGAGTCGAACAGGGTGGCGAAACCGGATAGAGCGGTGAGCTCCACCACGCGCCTCGCCTTCTCCCTGCTCTCCCTCTCCGCGAACTCCGCCATGTATCCCATGATGAAGGCGGCCAGGAGATAGAATATATAGTGGCCGAACAGGTTTCCGATCGAATCGGGCCATAACATGCGGCCAGATAACCACATGGCAAGGGTATATGCGGCGCAGGTGATGACCCCATAGGCCATCCCCTCCCGGACACCGAACCACAGGGCGACGTTCGCGACGGGGAGGACGTAGAAGATATCGAACTCTACGATCGGATTGGAGCGGGTGAAGTAGATGAGCAGCGATACGAGGAACATCTCGAAGAGCATCAGGCTCAACGAGGCCATCCTGAACCTCTCCTCGGGAACGCGGAGGACTACCCTGTCCATCAGGACGTAAAAAGCTCCCAGGCCCGCTATGACGGGGATGACCTGTGCGGGATTGTATGCCTCGCGTTCAAGTAAGTATTGGACGACCAGATACACGTAAGCCAGGATCCTGATCAGCCTGGTGAAAAAAATCAGTCTCTTTCTAAGGTCCAAGGCTTACTCCTCGCCGTACAGCCGTCGCATCCGTGCCCCACACCTGAGCGGTTATCGAGAAGCGGTTTACCCCGCAAGGGAAAAAGCTCGCCCCGGGGCGGGGGTCCTCCGTCACCCAGGTCGATATACAAGGCCTTACCATATAAATGTATCGTCTTTTCGCCTCCTGCGCTAAAGATATGCCTTGAACGGCGTATTTCCGGGGGTAAACGGCCCCTTATGGCATATGTACGGCTTGTGCCGCGACGTTCGAGAGAATGCATCGCGAAAGCCGGGGTCGCGCCTAGCGGAATTCCGCGCTGCGGGGAGTCCACGGCGAAGCAAGCCCGGCTGAGTGCCCCGTCTCGATAAACTAACGTGGGAATCTCAGGCTAGCGCCCCAGGACGGCCAGTTCCACGGCCTCCGCCCAACCCTCGTTGAGGAAGCCCTTGGTGACCACCACGTTCTCCATCCCGGAGATGGCCTCCACGAGGTGGGGATTGGAATAGAGCCCGTTGCGCACCAGGAAAAAGACGCCGACCTCCGCGGCGAAGGCCAGGTCGGCCTCGGAGTCGCCGACGGCGATGACCTCCGAACGGCGGAAGCCGCGCCTGAGCATGTCCGCGGCGGCCGCCTTCTCCTTGCTCACCCCCTCGGGCATTAGGTGGTAGGCGCGCAGCTCGTGCACGTCCAGGGTGGGGCTGATGCGCGGCAGTACGCCGTTGTCCACCAGCACCAGCCCGGGGAACCTCTCGTCCAGGAGGCCGTTCACCTCCTCCACATCGACGAGTCCCCGGAAGAGGGGGGTGCAGTCGCGAAAGTCGGACCACGGGGCGTGATACTCGATGCGCCTCTCGTAACGCGAGATGATGAAGTCCGCCGCCCCAGTGCGCTCGATGGTATCGAAGAGGTCCTCACACTCTATACCCAGCTCGCCGGTGTCGTAGATGACCTCCTCGCCCAGGTCGTAGACCATCTCCACCCCGAGCTCGGCGATGTAGTTGCGCATCCCCAGCACGCGCGCGGTCTCGCGCAGCTGCCGCCCGCTGCGGCCCGATACCGGCACTACGTCGACGCCCCGCCTCAAGACCTCGATGAGGGCGTTTACCGGGCGCAGCGTATACTCGCGCCGGATGTTGAGGAGGAAGTTCCCCAGCGGGCCCATCATGGTGCCGTCCAGGTCCGTGTATATCACGCGGACCTGGTCCATGCCGGCTTCCAGGCCCGGCCAGCGCGCCGCGGGCCCGAACTCTTCCGCCGCCCGCTCGAGCTCCGCCATGCTTTCGCCGAACGGTGCCGCCATCAACCGCCTCTCCCGAAACGCTCGCGGTATTCCGCCATCTCGACCATGGGGGGCCTCTCCTGCACCTGCAGCATCTTCTTGTCCAGCAGGTATTCTCCGTCCTTGTAGTCCACCTGGATCATCTCGGTGCCGTAGTCCTCGAGCAGCCTTATCTTGCCCTGTTCCCGCAGCCGGATGAGAACCGCCTGTATGACCTGGAAGGACATCCTGCCCAGGGCGGGTATGGGCTGGTTGAAGTGCTGCCTCTCCACCAGGTCCACCTGGCCGATGGCATCCATGCCGAAACGGCTGTAAATATCCATGAGCATCCCTATCTCCACGCCGTATCCGGAGAAGAACGGTATCCTCTCCAACAGCTCCCTGTGGCCTCCATATTCCCCCGAGAGCGGCTGGATAATCGCGCCCAGCTCGGGAAAGAAGAGGCTGAGCAGGGGGCGCGCCACCAGCTCGGTGACCCTGCCGCCCCCGGCCGAGAGGAGGCGGCGCTCCGCCCTGATGGGCCTCTGGTAGAAGCCCTTCACGTAGCGGACCCCGGGCCTGGTGACAAGGGGTCCGATGATGCCGTAGATAAAGCGGGGGTGGAAGTTGCGTATATCGGAGTCTATCCATACCACGATGTCGCCGCGCAGGCAAAGGAGGCTCCTCCACAGGGCGTCCCCCTTTCCCAGCGGCTCGAAGCAGCCGGGAAGGACCTCGTCCTGCCCGAAGACCTCGGCCCCGGCGGCCCGGGCTATATCCCTGGTGCCGTCCTCGCTGCCGCCATCCACCACGCAGAGCTGGTCCACCAGCGGGACCTTTTCCATGAGCTCCTGGCGGGCGACCTCCAGGATGGTACCGATAGTGGAGGCCTCGTTCATGCTGGGGAGGCAGACGCTTATGCTCTTCCCCGCGCGTTCCTTGGCCTCCAGCAGCCCGCTCAGATCACCGAAGTCCTGGTGATGGAAGGTGTTGACGCCGTACCACTCGCATCTCTCGAGCCGGGATACGTCGTAGCGGTCCCCGTTCTCCCCGGACGTCCCGCCGACCATGCTTCCCCCATTCAGAGACATGAAGGCGTCAGGACGCGGCCTCGCCGCTTCTTTTCCCGAGAGCGAATGCCTTCAGGTTCAACTCCAACGCCTTCGAGGGCACGGATTTGAGTATCGACTCCTCCCATACACTCTCCGGGAACTCCAGGAAACCGGAAAGGACTCCCAGAAGGCACGATCCCGCGGCGCGCGGGTCCCCGGCCCGCGCCGCCAGCCCCCTGGCGTCGAGCTCGATGGTGCGGGCCGCGTAGGAACGTATCGTCTCGAGGGCTCCCCCGGGATAGACGGCATCGCCGCGCAGTACCGTAAGCGGATCGAGCCGGTAATCGTTAACGATGGCCGTGCCCTCTCCGCCCAGGAAGCGCAGGAAACGCATGCCCTCGAGCAGCTCGAAGGCGAGGAGGTAATCTGCCTTGGCCACCTCGATGAGGGGCGAGTGCACTTTCTCCCCCCAACGCACCATGCACACCACGCTCCCGCCCCTCTGGGCCATGCCATGCACTTCAGAGGTCTTGACGTCGTAGCCCATGAGCAGGGCCGCCTCCGCCAGCACACGCGTAGAGAGCAAGTTACCCTGGCCTCCCACGCCCGCCAGGACCACGTCAATCATCGGACCTCACCTCTTTCAAGGCCTCGGGCCGGCAGACCTGCGCGCACATGGAGCACCCCACGCAGAGGTCCTCCTGCACCACCACCGTCTCCCCGCGCATGACCAGGGCGGGGCAACCCAGGCGTAGGCAGAGTTTGCAGCCGGTGCAATCCTCCGCCTCCACGCGGTAGAAGACGCCGCCGCGCTGCTCGCGCATAACGCATGCCCGGAGCGAGATGATCACCGAGGTGCGCGGCGATTCCATCTCCTCGCGGATGGCCGCCTCCGTCCGCTCCAGGTCCCAGGGATCCACGACGCGTACCGACTCGACCCCCACCGCCTTGCACAGCTCCACCAGGTCAAGGGCGCGGGTTTCCTCCCCCATGATCGTCCTCCCCGTCCCGGGGTGTTCCTGGAAGCCGGTCATGGCCGTGGTGCGGTTGTCCAGGATGACGATGGTGGAGATGGTTTTGTTGTAGACCATGTCGATGATGCCGGTGATGCCGCCGTGGATGAAGGTGGAATCGCCGAGGACGCAGACCACCTTTCCCGCCTTTTCCGCGTTGACCTCGCTGGAAGCGAAAGCCCTCTCCTTCCCCAGGGCCATGCCCACGCTCGCCCCCATGCATACCTGGCTGTCTATCCCCGCCAGCGGTGGCATCACGCTCAGGGTGTAGCATCCGATGTCGCTGGAGACCACGGCCTTGTTGCGGTTGAGCGCGTAGAAGAGCCCGCGGTGCGGGCATCCCGGGCACATGACCGGCGGCCGGCCGGGGAGTTCGCTTTCGGCGGGAACGTGTGCGTGAGGCACGGGGGGGCTCCATCCGCCGTGCTTGATGCCCGTATCCATCTCGATGAGCTCGGACAGGCTCTCACCGACCAGGGTAGGGTCGAGCTCGCCGTCCCTGGGGATGCGGGCCTTGCCCACGACGTCTATGCCCATGGCCTTGAGGCTTTCCTCGAGGAAAGGCTCCAGCTCTTCGACGATATAAAGGCGGTGGAAGCGGGAGGCGAACTCCCGGATGGTCTTCTGCGGCAGGGGATAGGCCAGGCCGAGTTTGAGTATGGAGGCCTCTGGAAAGGCCTCCCTGGCGTACTGGTAGCAGACCCCGGAGGTGACGATGCCCACGCGCGAAGACCTCATTTCCACCGCGTTGAATGGGAACGATTCGGCTTCCCTCTCCAGGTTCTCGAGCCGGGTTATGACGACGGGGTGGCGCAGGCGCGCATGTCCGGGGACCATCACCCTCTTTACGGCGTCCTTCTCGTAAGGAAGGTCCGTACTGCGCCGCTCCTCCCTGTAATCGACCACGGTGCGGGAATGGCTTATCCTGGTCTCGACGCGCAGCATCACCGGTGTATCGTAGCGCTCCGAGAGGTCCATGGCGGCGCCTATCATCTCGTAACACTCCTGGCTGTCCGACGGCTCCAGCAGGGGCACCTTGGCCATGCGCGCGTAGTAGCGGCTGTCCTGTTCGTTCTGTGAGGAGTGCATGCCGGGGTCGTCGGCTACTACCAGTACAATGCCGGCGTTGACACCGATGTAGGGAAGGGTCATCCAGGGATCGGCGGCCACGTTGAGGCCCACATGTTTCATGGCCACCAGTGACCTCGCCCCGCCGAGGCACGAACCGATGCCGACCTCCAGGGCGACCTTCTCGTTGGGCGACCACTCGCAATATACCTCCGGGTAGGTCGCGAGCTCCTCCAGTATCTCGGTGGACGGGGTTCCGGGATAGGCGGCGGCGACGCGCACTCCCGCGCACCAGGCGCCGAGCGCCACCGCTTCGTTGCCGGAAAGGAGCGATCTCTTCAAGTGGCTACCTCCTTTGTACGCTGGAATTATAACACGGAGCATGTCGCATTCGCCGCATGCGAGGCAACTCGTCGGGCTCGGACCTCGAGAGCTGCTGCTGTGGCAACCATGATGGTTTGGGGATGAAGCAATTAGGGGTCCGTGCCGCTCGGCCGAGACAACACCCTGGATGATCACCAGCCTTATTCCGGGTCGTGGACTTGCCTCCGCATTTACCCACACTTCCCGGAGAAAGACAAGAGCGGAGACTGGGGCATATAGGGTAGACCCCAAGGGGTTGCTTTTCCCTATGCTAAAATTACAGGGACTTTGACGATGACGAAGGATCGAACCGATGTCCCCATACGACGATAACGGCGGCGAAAGAGACCGCCCTACGGACGAGGAGCTCGTAAGGGGCTTCCTCGACGGCGACGGCGCCGCCTTCGAGGAGCTGGCCGCCCGTTACGAGCCGGTGATCATGAACATGGCCTACCGCCTCCTCGGCAGCCGCAGCGACGCCGCCGACGTATGCCAGGAGGTCTTCGTCCTCCTCCTGCGCAAGCTGGGGTCTTTCCGCGGGGAGGCCAAGTTCTCCACCTGGCTCTACCGCGTGTCCCTCAACGCTTGCCACGACTACGCCCGCAGGCTGCGCCGCCACGTCTCGATCTCGGAGTCGCCCGGCGACGACCTCCCCGACATGGAGCAGCGCCTGGCGGACGACGGGTTCGACTCGCCCGAATTGAGCATGGAAAGGGCGGAGATCCAGAAGACGGTACGCGAGGCCATCGCCAGGCTTCCCTATAAATTCAAGGAGGTTTTATACCTCCACGACATCAACGGACATAACTATAAAGAGGTGGCGGAGATCCTGGAAATATCGCTGGGCACGGTGAAATCGCGCCTCAACCGGGCCCGCGGCAGATTGGCGAAGGAACTGGGGGGGTTCAGGGAACAGATGGAATGACGGCTCCATCTAACTCAAGGTGAGGGAGAGCAGGCGGAACCCATCTACGGAGACGGGCACGGGCAATGAAGATGAGATGCAGGAAAGCAACCAGAGGTATCGGGCCGTATGTAGACGGCGAACTGGCCGCGCCGGAGGCGCGCAGGCTTCGGAGCCATCTCGATACGTGTGAAGATTGCTCGCGCCGGTTCGCACTGATGAGTGAACTGGTCCGGGAGGTCTCCTCGCTGCCGGCCATCGTGCCCACGCCCGAGGAGAGCTACCGCCTGATGAACAGGCTGCGCCGGGAGGAGGCGGCGCCCACCGCGCCCAAGCCGTCCTCCAGGCGGATCCAGGTGGCCGCCGCGGCCATGTCCCTGCTCGCCATCGCGACGGTGACGGGGGTAGGCATCGCCATCTGGAGCGGGAGGGGAACCGCACCGGTGAGCGAGGAGGCCTCCTCCGAGGACACCAGGTCCGGTGAGCCCATCAAGAAGGGCGCCGACAATACTGCCGGCCTTCTGGATGATGAAACGAAGGGGCTGCAATTGGCCACGGCAGCCCTGGCCAGCCCCGACCTGGTGGTCTCGGATAAAGATTATTCTCCTTCCGAGCTGGAGAACTTCCGCAACGACCTTGGAACCCGCCTCGACTTCTACTCCACCTACTGGTATCCCGCCTCGGGAGCCGCCACCGAGCCGGCCGCGCTCGCGGGACTTCAAGCCGAGCTGACTGACGACCTGGCCCAAAAGGCCGCCGCGGCGGGGCAGAACCCCGATGAGGTCAAGCAGGCTGTGGCTGCCGTCCTGGAGCAGGAGGCCGGCGAGCCCGTCCTTCCCTGTTACGCCGAACGCGCGAAGATAAACGGCAAAGACTCCTGGCTGGTATCGGTCAGCGGGCCCGAGGACTACCTGCTCTTCTCCGATCAGAAGCGACCTCCCGCCATGTTCCTCGCCTCGCTGGGCGGGGAGGAAGGCCTCGAGGTGAGCGAATCCCTGCTGCGGGAGCTCGCCGCCATGCTCGCGCCTTATGACGAAACGAATTGGCAGTCGATCTCCGGTGGCGTTTCCGTCGAAACGATGAATGCGACGCAGGATGGCGAGGGCCGGGAAGAGACGGCCAAAGCGCCCGGAGCCACGATGGAGGGAGAGGTGCGGGAGGAAAAGGAACCGCTCCAGGCTCGGGAGGACTTCCAGTCCTTCCTGCGCGATCTCGCCGCCCGGGGCACAAACCTGGACCTCATCTCCGCGCTGGAGGGTCTGAACTACGAGCAGTTGCTCATGCTCGTGCACGGCGATTGGGCCGCCCTGGCCGCCGACGGCGTGAACCTGAGCGACTTCCTCACCCCGCCCAAACGCCTCTGGGGCGTGGACTGCGCCACCAGACAGGTGGTATGGCCTCCGTAAATCCCACTTGGGGTCAGCCCTGGAACGGGATCGGAAGGGGTCCGCCACGAAATACACTCCCCGACACCATGTGTTGTGCCCTCAGTCGCCGAAGATTTTCATCCTCCGTGGTGTCGCGGCCGCGCGACATGGATGACTGACCCCATTCCCCATTACGAAAGACAACGCTAGCCAGCGAGAGTTCCGCCCGATCTTCGATCGAACGTCCTACCCTTAGTACCCCGATCCATAAATACGCTCGCAACAGGTCGCCGCTGCATCCCCGCCAACTGTGTTGCGCTCCCTGCGACGTACTCGCGGAGTACGCCTCAGTCGCGCGCCTTGTT
>CAZQFX010000039.1:250-19956 GCA_964592775.1 uncultured Actinomycetota bacterium | reverse complement strand
CGGTAGGTGGGGCTGGAGGGGCGGTGGGTGATAAGCTGCCAGGCCTTGAGGGTGAACTCGAAGTGCGCGGGGGATTCCTGGCGCCACTTCTGGGATGTCTTTACCCTGGGGAGCTGGTAAAAAGTTCTCTGTATCTCCACCAGGGGAAGGGTGCGATAGTATATCTGTCTTGCCTGGGGGAAACCGCAGCAGCCTACCTTGAGCTCCAAATCAGCACCTCAGTAAGGCGATTCCAACCCCCGCCATGCGGGATTCTCCTCCGGTTTTCATACCTTAAACATCGGTCCGGCCATCATAATCCTATATGGTTCTTCTGCGAGAAGAACCTCCTGCATATAGTGTTCCAGATAAACCGGAAGCTTCCTCCCCTGGCGGGAAGGAAATCCGCGGGCGCAACCGTCGTCCCCGCCTCCGCGGATGACGCTCAGGCATCCAGATCGAGGCCGCCGAGGTGGCCAGCGGGGATCTTCACCCGTACCCGCCCCCATTTCTGCTTCAAGTCCTTGAGGAAATCCTTGTTGCGGGAGCGGAAACGGTGAACCCCGTGATGGGCATAGGCGTAAATGGCGAAATCCCACCAGCGGAAACGCATGCCCAGCTTCCAGCACTGCCACAGCGAGTAGAAGCGGCGCATGGAGCGGATGGAACCCTCCTTCTGTAGCTGGTAGGGGGTCATCTTCAGGGGCTCGAAGACCACGTGATGGCCGCTGTACTTGGACCAGTCCTCGACCAGGATGCGGCCCTGCCCGGCCAGTTCGGCGTAGGTCTCCGTTCCGGGGAAGGGCGTGAGGACCAGGAACTGTACGGTATCGATCTTCATGCTCCGCGCGAAACGTACCGTCTCCCGGATGGTCTTGAGGTCGTCGTCGTCGGACCCCAGAACGAACATGCCGTGCACCTTTATGCCGTATTTATGCAGGATCTTCACCGCCTCGGCTATGTCCTGCACCGTCTGCTCCTTGCGGTAGCTCTCCAGGGTGCGGGGGTTTATGGACTCCAGGCCCAGGTAAAGGAACATGCAGCCGCTGTCGCGCATGAGGTCGAGCAATTCCTCGTCCTTGACCACGTCCACGCGGGCTTGCGCCGTCCAGCGCACTTTCAACCCCCTGTCGATCATTCCCCGCAGCAGCTCCTTGGTCCGCTTGGGCCGGGCGGTGAAGTTATCGTCGTAGAAGAAGAATCCGGCGCGTCGGTTGCGCGCGTGCAGCATCTCCAGCTCGTCCAGGACGTCCGAGGTATCGCGAAAGCGGTAGCGCCTCCCGAACATCTTGGTGACGGAGCAGAACTTGCAGTTATGGGGGCAGCCGCGGCTGGTCATCACGGGGATGGTGCGGGTCTTCTCGTAATTCCTTATCAGGGTGAGGTCCGGCCACGGCAGACCGTCCAGGTGTTCGATCTGCTTGACGGCGGGATTGTGAACGTACCCTTCCCCGCCATGCCAGGAGAGGCCGGGGATGGATGCGAAATCGCCGTCGCCGTCACGCAGCTTCTTCACCAGTTCGACCAGGGCGTATTCCCCTTCTCCGCGCATGACGAAGTCGGCGCCCCGCTCCAACGCCTCCTCCGGGAGGAAGGTCACGTGCGGTCCCCCCATGACCACCGGGATATCCCCGTGCTGCTTTACGCGCTCGATGATTGCGTAGGCCTCGACGGCGGTGGTGGTGATGGTGGATATCCCCACCAGGTCCGATCCGTGCACCTCGTTCCAGTCTATTCCGCCCAGCTCCTGGAAGAACACCGTGGGCCTGATACCCAGTTCGCGCTCCAGCATGGCACCCAGCAGGGGCAGCCCCAGGCGCGGCAGCTTGAACTTGGCGTAGACGTGCACTCCAGGCGATTTCGGTTCGATCAACGTAATCTTCACGACTCATCCCTTCCGCTCGCTATAGCATGAACGATGGCAAGACGCAGATATTATATATACCCGCATTCGATTACTTATACAACATCCTTGGCGTACAAGCGTTACGGAAATCACGTAAGACAGGTGTTTTCCGTGAAGCGCAGGCGTCGGGCAGGATGACGGGGTGCCCCTCGGCCTGACTTGACCATCCTCATCCTCTATTCGTCCACGCACAAGAACCGACGATCCTGCGAGCCTGTTATAATGGCCGTGGCGGCGGAATCGTCCCCGCGCGAGTAAAAGTGTACGGATCTACGGCAGGTGGGTGTATGAAGGGCAGGATCGTTATCGTCGATGACAACAGCGCTATCGTCGAGATGCTCCAGCGTAAACTGGAAAAAGAGGAATACGAGGTCATGGGCTGCGTCGAGAGCGACAAGGCGGTAGACTGCTGCGCGAAGGGAAAACCCGACCTGATCATCCTGGACATCCTCATGCCGGGGAAGAACGGCTGGGAGATCCTGCAGGAACTGAGGATGGACGCGGCGACCCGGGCTATCCCGGTGATCATCTCCACGGTCAAGAACCGGCCCGAGGACTTGGAAAAGGGGAAAGAACTGGACGCGGCGGACTACATCGCCAAACCGTACGTCTTCAGCGATCTCCTGGAAAAGATACAGAGGATACTGGGAACCCGATAATCCAAGGGCGCACGCTAATTGCGATAGGCCGAGAACCTCTCGTGACACCACCAGCGCGGAAAGACCTGGCTCTGGCGCGAGCCGTCCGCGGACGATACGATATCGACGGCGATCTCCTCCCCCTCTATCTCGATGAGGTTGAACGAGGGCGGGGTGCGCCCGCGCGTGCGCCAGGTCGACGCGGTCCCCGAGGTGATGAGGTACATGCGCGCCAGGGGCCATATGTAGGGCACGTGTTTGTGCCCGCTCAAGACGACATCCACTTGCATCTCCCGCAGTACGTGCATCACGTCCCCGGCGTCCCACACGATGTTCCTCTCCCGGCCCGTCCCGGGGATGTGCACGAGGTGATGGTGGAGGATGAATATCTTGAAGGTGGCCTCCCTGGAGAACTCTCTTTCGATGAAGCCGTAGTTATGGCGGCCCACCTCGCCGTCGTTGACGTCGGGCTTGTTGGAATCCACCGCCACGACCTCGACCTTCTCGCTCAGGCCCTTGGCGCAGGCGCCCCTGTGCGAGAAACGCTTGGTCGAGATGCGAGGGCCGAAGATATCCTCGAAGTGGATGTAGCCGACATTGCGGCAGTCGTGGTTGCCGGCGATGATTATCTTACGCGGGCAGGATATCAACTCCACGTAGCTTTTCGCTTCCTCGAACTGCTCCCGGTAGCCGTCTATGGAGAGGTCGCCCGCGACGACCACCAGGTCGGGGTCTTCGCCGTTGATGATCTCGATGCAGTTGGCCATCAGCTCGTGGTCGAAGCGCAGGTCCCCGCAGTGGAGGTCGGACAACTGCGCTACGAGGAAGCGTTTTTCACTCTTCGCCATCTCGCTCCTCTTCCCGTCCTCTCCTGCCGCGGCCGCGCAGCAGCGGACGCTTGCGTGGCCTGCTCGAGTTCTCGCCCCCGTGCGAGGAGATGCCCTTGCCGGCCGGCTCGGGCACGCCGGTCCTGGCGGCCGTCCCCGTCCCCGCGGCTCCTCCGTATGGTCTCTCCGCTAGCAGCTCGCGGGCGGCCACCACACCGCTCAGCGCCGCGCCCTCCAGCCCCCCGCCGAACCTGCTCCAGGCGCCCACCAGGTAGAGGTTGGGCAGGGGGAGGCGGGGCCCCGGCCGGCGGTAGTACCACTGGTCCAGCATGGGGGCGAATCCGAAGGCGGCGCCCCGGCCGTTGAAGGTAAGGCGCGTGAAATGGGAGGGCATGGTCACGAACTCCTTCACCGCCTTTTTCACCGCCGGCAGGATGGAGGCTATCTCCTCCTTCACCAGAGAGGTGAGTTCGGCGCCCATCTCCGCGCTCTGCGCCGCGTCGTCGAACACGTGGTAGCACTGGTTCGGGACGTTGATCCTTGCCAGCAGCACGCACCCCGGTTTGCCGGCCTCGGTGCACTTTTCCTTGCTGAGGATGATGGAGTCCACCTCCATGTAGCTATCGCCGGTGCGCACCCGGCGTACCCTGGGCGGGAAGAGGAAAACCCTCTCGGGAATGCGCAAGTCCTCCTGGAACACGAGGTGCAGTACGAAGGCCGATCCCGAGGGCTTCAGTTTCTCCATCTCCCTGATGAACTCCTGGCCCAGATACGAGGGTTGTATCAGACCGGTCAGCGCCCGCCGCGGGTCCACGTCCAGGACCACGACGTTAGAGCGGACCTGGGAGCCGTCCGCCAGGCGCACCCCGATGGGCCGTCCCCTTGTCCCCTCCCCCTGGACGAGGACTTCCTCCGCTCCGCAAGAGGCCAGCACCTCTCCGCCCGCGTTCTTCACCACGCCGGCCAGTTTCTGGCTCATGTGCGAGAGGTGGTTGGAGGGGTAGTGGATGCCGTCGATAAGGAGAGCCGTGAGCAGGCGAGCCCCTTCGTAAGCGGGGAAGCGGCGCGCATCCCCGCCCAGGAGAGACGAGGTCTTGAGCAGCAGTTGTGCCAGCGGCTCGCCCGGCAGGTATTCGTCTAGCATCGCCTGGAAGCTGAGATTCTGCCACAGGGCGGATATGGGGTGGCGTACGAACTGCTCGTGATATTCCTCCAGGCTGGAGGGAAGAGGAGAGGTGAGGAAGTCGGGACGGTCCCTGAACTCCCCCCGGAAACGCCGCAGGTCGTTGACGAGGCGCCTCAGGCCGTCCTGCGCTTGAGGGAACTTGCCCCGCAGCTTAGCCATGTCTTCGTCCAGGCCGACGCCCAGGCGTAGGGCTGTCTTTCCATCCGCGACCCCCCACTGCAGCCGCCGCATGGGGATCTCTTTTTCCAGCCCCAGGCGGCGTAGGAGGGCGTTGACGGCCCCTCCCTCGCTTCCTCCCAGCAGGATGGTCGGCCCGGAGTTGAGCGGGAAACCATCCCAGTCATAGGTCTGGCAGTATCCCCCCATAAGGCGGGCTTTCTCGATCACGACGACCTTCGTCCCCGTATGTGCGAGCAGGGAGGCGCATGCCAGACCCCCTATGCCCGAACCCACCACCGCCACGTCGTATTCGTTCTTCCTCATGGGGCGCCCGAGCTCCAGGACGGGGGGGACCCATCTTATCGACAGCGGCCCCTTTTCCACCAGCCCGGACTCCATGCGCCGCGGAAGCATGATGACGATGAACGGCGTTATGGCGATGCCCAATACGATGAGCGCCGCGGATGCGACAGCCGCCGTGGAGGTCGAGCTGTCTCCGCGCAGCGCCAGCATGCTGACGATGTTGACGGCCAGGCCGGCCAGGATGATGGCGTCCCAGACCATGGTCAGGACCCAGAAGGCCTGCCGCAGGATGGGACTCTCGCGCATGCTTTCGGGATAATCGAGGTAGATGTAATGGGCGGGGAAGAATATCCCTTCCAGCGCCCCGTAGCCGGCCATGATGGTGAGGCAGGCGAAACCGCCCGCCAGGAGGTTGGGGACGCGCGTGCCGATATCGTCGCCCAGTACGAAGACCGCGGCGCAGGCCACGAGGAAGAAGAGGAGGGAGAAGGCCTGCAGGATGCCCCACTTCCTGCCCCGGGGCAGCAGGAAGAACATCGCCAGTACGATGGCCAGCCCTGCCGCCGCGCCCCACAGGGTGAGGTCGAAGTAGGCGAGGACGGGCAGGATCAACCACGGCAAGCAGGCGAGGATGAACCTCAGAAGTCCTTTCCTGCGCATCGGCTTTACCTCCTCGGGCTTCCCGGAGACGCTCCAGCAGAGCTACAAATAAATATACCTCAGAGACGAGGGCTATCCCTTTAGCCGGACGCCAAATAGACGCCGGATAATATGGCACAACTATACATCGCTGCGTATTGAATGCAACCGCCCGAGTGGGGATGCAGCGGCGCTCTCGATACGACACCGTATTTATGAAGCGGTGTTCTGAGGCGCGTGGGAGGCCTGCTTATCGAGTTGCCTGCCGGCATGGCGGGGCAGGTCGCGCAGGAGGATGATGGAGAGAACGCAGGCCACGAGGAAGATGCCGAGTCCCGAGAGCGCGAAACTGAGACCCGGCAGTTTTGACATGGCGGTGAGGACCAGGCATATAACGAGAACAACTGCGAGGGCTCCGGTGACGGCCAGGAAAGCCCGCTGCAGCCTCGTTTCCAGTTCCAAGACCCCCTGACGCAGCTCCAACTCGCTGGCTTCCCCCTCCCCGGCAACCGTGCGCGAGAGGGCGGCGAGCAGTCGTTCGGGACCCATGGACAGGGCTCGGCGGCGGAAATGCAGCGCATATAGAACCACCAGCAAGCCGAGAACGGAAAAGAAGATGAGCACTGCCAGAGGAATCGCCATGACCGACCCCCTTCGCTTTATCCCGGGCGATGAAATCATTATAATCCAGCCAGCGGGGATGCTGCATGCGGGAGATCGAGACGCTGCCGGGCGCGGGCTGCCGGTGGCGTAGAAGAGGAAGGGGGAGAAGATGCCCGACGGGTTTCTTGCCAAGACACAGGCGGAAGTGGCCCTGGACCTGGTGGCGAGGTATCTGGAGTTCGCGAGCGAGGAGGAGCGCGCCAGGTATCGCGACGCCGACGCCTACTTCGGGTTATACGAGAGGGCTTATCGCTTGATACTGGAGACGGCGGAGAAGGCGGAAAAGCCCAGCACCGGCTTCAAGGCTTAACACCCTTGGGGTCAGACCTTAAAAGTTGCGGTGAGGACGCTGCGGGCCCTCGAGTTCGGCGCTTTAGACCTCGAGACCTGGTAAGCGTACGTACGGACGATATTCCGGATCAGGCTTCGGTGGCCTCCACGACCTTCTTCCCGAGTCTGCTCTTGCCCAGCTCGAGCCCGGCCTGGTCGATCTGCTGGGTGATGATCTTCTTCATGATAGCGAGGATGGTAAAGCGAACGAGTTGTTCCGGGATGGAGCGGTCTTTCTTCTCCTTCCTCCCTTTCTTACCCGTCTTCGCGGCGGCTTTCTCCCGCGCTCTTTCCCGTCTCATGCGTTGCTCGACGATATGAGCCCGTGCCCTCGCCCTCGCCTTGAGCAGCTTCCTGGCCTTGCGGCGCTTTCTCAAGCGGCGCAGCACGAGCAGGACCGCCAGGATGCCGGCAATCGTGGCGATGCGCTGTGCCTGGTTCTCTCCGCCGGTCTCGTTCATCTTCAGAGCCACCTCCTCCGAACCCCGTTGTCATTATGCGCCCCATATTATACCCCGTGGCGGGCGCCCCCGTTACCCCGGCCACGGCCGGGAAGCGGGGGAATCCGGTTCCCCCGAGCAGGGCGGCTCGCATCCGGCCCGCGGCAGCGCGGTTGACTGGATATATACGCGTGCTTATCTTGGAGTAGCAAGTAGTGTGAGTTCGGTACCCAAGGAGAGAGATTGCCATCCAAGGAAGACGGCCTGGTCCGTTCGATCTTGTCGGATGCATGGAGAGATTTCCGGCATCGCCCCCTGATGTTCCTGCTCCTCGCCGCGGCGAGCCTCCCCCTCGTATTCGCTTATTATTTCTGCGTTCCGGGCCTGCTGATGATAACCAGCTCCGCCCGGACGACCTATCTGGGTCTTCTGGTCGCGGGATATGCGGTCTGTTTTGCCCTGGTCTTTGTCCTCTGGTGCGCCGGTGTATTGCTCTACGACGGTTCGGTCCGCAAGAAGGGCGAGACCCCTTACCGCGGTGCTTTTCGCGGGGTCTCGCTCCTGGGTAGACCCGTCCTCTGGTCGGGATTGGTTCTGGGACTGGTGAACGTATTCGTCGTTCAATTCTCGCAGATGGCCGTGGGCTTTCTCATAGGCTTCGTTGCCTCCAGCCAGGGGAGCAGCGCCAACCAGCAGATCCTGTTCTACGTCATGGTCTATCTCAGCTACATCGTCGCCGATATCATGCTGGTCCTGGTCGTCCTGGTTCCCCAGATGATCGCCCTGGAGGGAGGAAAAAAGGTGGACGAGGTCATCAGGGCCAGCTACCTGGTGATCAAGGAGCGATATCGGGACGCGGTCATGCTGCTGATCGTTCCGGAACTCGTGGTCCGCACCCTGTTCATCGCGTCCCTGTACGCCATCGTCCTGGTTCCGGGCAATTACGCCATCTTCGCGTTCCTCCTCTTCATGGCCCTGTTGGAGGGGGGGAGGCTCGCCTATACCACCGCGGCCTTCAACCGCTTCTATTACCATGTCCTGGAAGAAGAGAAGAAGAAAAAGAAGTCCGGCAAGCAGGCGGCGGCGAAAAAGCCGGTCCAGAAACAGGCTCCCGGAAAACAGCAGGCACGCGAGAAGCCCCCCGGAAAACAGGCCCAGAAGAAACCCGTGGGGAAGCGAGCCGGGAGAAGATAGGCGGGTTTCCCCTGCCTATAGATCTACATAGGAGGCTGTCGCACAAACCCCGCGCCAGACATATCGCTCTCCACATATTCACCGAAATGGCCCGTTATTGACGGTTCGCCCTCCATTACGATGCCTGTTTTGCCGCAATTCTGGGAGAGCGGGATTCGTACGAGGTTTATGCAACAGGCTCATAGGCGGTTCTTCTCCAAGAAATGTGGGTGGCGGGGAAGGAAAGCGTCGTCGCGGGGTCGTGTGAGGTCCCCAAGGGCTCCATAGCCAAAAGCATATCCGGGAGAAGAACCAAACAGGCAAACGTCCGGAGGAGATCGAGTAGTAACGGCGCCCTTGAAGCGGATGTTGGTTCCCGGCGCCTATTGGCGCGCATGCGCAAATGCAACCGGCAGACCGCATCGGATGTCGGTGCCCGGCACCTGGTTGCCGCGTCGCTTCGACATATCGATCCCACTTCCAGGCTCAGGCAACAATTCTACTCTCCTGGTCCAGCCTTTTGGAGGGCCAGGACATATGCTTCAGGCTTCAGGCTCAAGACTGAAGGCGGAGTGTTGGGCTCCAACTGGCCCCCGTTGCGGAAGTCAGGTGTTCTCTGTGTCGCAACCACCGCTCGAGAGCAGAAGGCCGACGGCAGCGGCGAGGAGCAGGGCGACGAGTATCATATAGAGCCATCTGCTGCGCATCCGCAAAGCTTTCACCTCCCTCACCATGTGTATCGTGCGCCCCGGTGTCTTGATTGAACAATATAGGAACGCGCCCTGGTGTTGCAAGATAACGGACGACGGCGGGCGGGCCCCGTAGCGGGCTCCGCCACGGCAATGATATACGAGCGTGTTTGTGGAGAGTGGTGATTGGCCCCTCAACCCAGCTCTTCGTGTTCCGGGAGAATGAAGTACTTGATATCCTTGGCGTAGCGGATGAGATCGCCACGGAAGTCGGGGTGGGCGATGGAGATAAGGGCCTGCGCCCTTTCGCGCAAGGTCTTGCCCTTGAGGTTGACCACCCCGTACTCGGTGGCCACATGCATCACGTCGGTGCGGGTGAGGGTCACCGTGGCTCCCGGCCTGAGCCGGGGGGAGATCTTCGAGACCGTCTCCCCCCTGGCCTTGTCGAAAACGGTGGAATGGGTGGCGATGAAGGCCCTGCCCCCCCTGGCCGCGTAGGTGCCGCGGGTAAAGTCCACCTGCCCGCCGGTGGCGCTGTACTGCAAGGGGCCGATCGACTCGGAGCAGCACTGGCCGGTGAGGTCTATCTCCAGGGTGGCGTTGATGGCCACCATGTTATCGTTCCTGGCCACGTTGTTGGGGTCGTTGTTATAGGAGATGGGGGAGAAGTAGACCATGGGATTGCCGTCCAGCCACTGGTAGAGCGCGCTGGAGCCGCCCGCGAAAAAGGCGTTGAACTGGTAGGGGTACCAGGTCTTCCTGTTGTTGTCCAGCGCTCCCGCCTCGAAGAGCTTCATGATCGCGTCCGGGATCATCTCCGTATAGCAGCCCAGATGCTTCTTCTCCAGCAGGCACTCGCCGATGGCGTTGGGCACTGCGCCTATCCCCAACTGGATGGTATCCCCGTCGTTTATGAACTCGGCGATGTTCTCGGCGATAGCCCGGTCCATGTCGGTGATGGGATCGGGAGGCAGGTCGAAGAGAGGGTTATGGTGTTCGACCACCGCTTCGACCTGCGAGATGTGGTAGAAGTTGCGGCCATGTACGGTGGGCTGGTTCTCGTTCACCTCGACTATGAGGCGGTCGAGCGTATGCAGGACATCCAGGAAGTTGCCGGATACGCCCGCGGACATGTAGCCGTGCCGGTCCATGGGCCCCACCTGCGTGACGACCGTCCTGTAGCCCGCGTACTCCGAGGCGAGGCGCGGCAGGTCCGAGAAATGGAAGGGGAAATGCTCGCAGATTCCGTCGTGCTGCGCCTGCCGGTCGAGGGGAGTAGCGTAGAGATTGTTGAACCTTACATGCCGGTACATCTCTTTGGAGAGGATCTTGTAGGTGGGGGCCAGCATGATCAGGCCACCGAAGACCACGTCGTTCAATTCCTCCGCGCGGTCGAAAAGCGCGTCGAGGATGCCGGTCGGCGCGCTGGAGCCGCCACCGCAGAACAGTTTTTCACCGTCCCTGACGGTCTTCGCTACCGCCTCCGCCGTGGTCAGCTTCCTCCGGTATTCCTCTTCCCATTTGTTCATCCCTTTTCCCTCCTCACGTCGAGTCCGCGGCCCGCTTCTTTCACCTCACATACGGGTGGGATGCGGGAAACGCCGCCGCGGAGCGGCCGTCCGCGCAAGGAAACAGGCCCGCGCCGGAGCGATGATGCCGGAGCCCGGCGCGCCCGGGATGCCTCCACGAAGAAAAGGCGAGGCAGGCATACCAAGCCGTCGTCGTGCAGCGATCCCTGCTTCCAATAAAACGCGTATCCTTGTGGTAATGGCCGTCCGGTTCCGCTTCCGGCTCCGGGACCGAACACATTTTATACTAACGTTCCGTGCCTGGCAATGACGGCACCTATTACGGCACCCGTGATGGCACCTGGGGATATTGCTTCCGTCGCATGATAGGGATGCGGAATACGCCACGCCGCAATACGCGTTATAGGATCTACTGGGATAGGGTACTCAAACGGGATTGCCGCGGAGGCCATGCCTCCTCGCAATACGCCCTCCCGCTCAGCGGCCGCTTCGCGAGAGGGTTAATTCAGAAGTGGTTCGACGTGGCTCTTGATCTTCATCTTGATGCGGCAGAGGGCGTTGTCCACGACCTTGGTATCGCGCTTGATCTCCCCCGCGATCTCCTTGTAGCTCTTGCCCTCCAGGTATGATACGAGCACCTTCCACTCCAGCCCGCTCAGCTTCTCCTTGAGGATGCAGATTATGCGCGATACCTCGTCCTCGAAGATATAGAGTTCCAGCGGGTCCTCCGCCTTGGTGCTTACCCCGCCACCGGCGTAGTAGACCACCTCTCCGCTCTCGTCGAAGACGTTGGCATCGAGGGAGCGGTAACAACTGAGGGGGTTGTGCTTCTTGCGCGTATGGGTCTTCACCGCCGTGATTATCTGGCGTGTGATGCAGAGGACGGCGAAGGAGCGGAAGGAGCAGATAACGTTGAACTTGTAATCCCGGATGGCCTTGTACAGGCCGATCATGCCCTCCTGGATGGTGTCGTCGTGCTCGGCGCCGTCAAGAAAATAGGATCTGGCTTTGACGTGCACGAGGTACTGGTATTTATTGAGAAGAAAGGCTTCGGCTTGTGAATCTCCCCGCCTGGTCAGGGTTATCAGGTCCTCATCACTCATCTCGTCGTATGTGACTTCCAAGCAATAAGTAGGCCTGGTTTTTTCCTTAACCGGCAAGCCATCCCCTCCTCATCTGAGCCCACATCTTGTATATTTGCAGCTATGATAATCCATATATATAGTCCATGTCAACATCTTGTATATTCGCAAATCCACTGAATACTACATGGTGTGGGCCTTTTGCCGCCATTTACCACCTCCTAGGCCGGCGCGGGTGATAGATGGCGGGGATCCATGCGCGCGTGGTCGCCGCATGGGCTTATAATTCTCGCAGGGAAACGCCGCTGCTTCATATGATGGGAGGATGCTTGGAAAACGGGGTCGAAGACGGCCGAGCCGGCGCGGGGGATGGCGATGCC
This sequence comes from uncultured Actinomycetota bacterium, assembly GCA_964592775.1. Lineage (GTDB taxonomy): Bacteria > Actinomycetota > Geothermincolia > Geothermincolales > RBG-13-55-18 > SURF-21. The sequence goes on along the minus strand of CAZQFX010000039.1, from coordinate 8,033 downwards.
GCGACGGCCATCATGGAGAAACTCCTGGCAGACCTGCATGCTCTCAGGACGGCCGTGGCGCGATGCGGCTCCTGCCCCGGGGGCGGGAAGGGTGTCCCCGGCTGCGGGGAACCGGGGGCCGACGTTCTCTTTCTGGCCGGCAGGCCGGGACCGGGCGCGAGCGCGGAGGATCCCTGGGGGGACTGGCGGGAACAGCTCGTGCGGAAGGTGGAGGGGGAGTGGGGATGGGACCTGAGCGGCGCCTATTTTTCCACCGCCCTGCGTTGCCCGCCGCGGAGGGTCACCCGCAACGAGGTGCGGCGTTGCGCCGGGTTCCTGGCCGAGGAACTGTTCATCGTCGGGCCACGACTCGTCGTCGTCTCGGGGAAGGTGGCGGCCGTCGCCCTGCGGGAGGCCATGGGGGACGAGATACCCGCAAGCCCCAAGGCCGGGGACATTGGCACCGCGTTCTCCATGCGCCTGCTCTTCGAGCTGGACGTCGCGAGGATAGCGAGGGAAAAGGAAGCGGCCTCCGTCTTCTGGTCTATTCTCAAGAATGTTGAAGACACTCTACCCGGGGTGATAACCGTTGAAAGATAGAAAATGTATAGGATTGCGCAACGCAGGCCGAGCTTGACGAGGCGCTTATCGTCAACGGTATTGATAATGCAACGTCTGAGGCTGTCGCGCAAACCCCGCGTCAGACATATCGCTCTCCACATATTCACCGAAATGGCCCGTTATTGACGGTTCGCCCTCCATTATGATGCCTATTTTGCCGCGATTCCGGGAGAGCGGGATTCGTACGAGGTTTATGCAACAGGCTCGTCTCCTGCATCAAATCCCCTTTGCCGAGCTGCGGCATCCCTACTCTGGCCGTTGCATTCAATACGCAGCGAAATATTATGCGATCGTGGCACATCGCTGCGCCTCTTCGGCACCTTGCCGCGGGAGGTTCTGTTGAACGCCTCGGCTATTTCTGTTTTACTTGATGCAACGTAGAGGCGCGAGGAGGGCAGGATGGATAAGAGTTCTCGTCTGGAAGCTTTTCTGCGCAAGTACTGCGTCCTTTTCCGCGTCAAGACCATGTTTATATACATCTTCCCCACCACCCTGGGGTTCGCGTGCTCGGCGGCGACGGGAGGGAGCCTGGCGGGGTACAAGCTGGCCTGCATGTACCTGGGATTTCTCTGCGGCTCGTTCTTCTCCAGCTCCCTGAACTTCTACGCCGACGTGGAATCGGACCGCCTGCACAACGACATGTACAAGGGGGACCTGCACATGTCCGACCAGCCCTTCGCCACGGGGGAGATGAGCAAGTTGGAGACGGTCTTGCTCTTCCTGCTCACCGGCTTGGGCTGCGTCGGTTTTTCCCTGCTCGTGAACACGCAGTTCGCCATATACATGGTCGCATCGGTGGTCATCCTCGGGATCCTCTACTCCCATCCATGGTTCCGCTTCAAGAACAGGCCCATACTGGACATCGTCACCAACGCCGCCGGCGCCGTCGTCCTGCTGATAGCGGGATGGAGGGCGGTTAACCCCGCTACCTGGCCGCCCGCCTGGCCCCTGGTCTTCGGCTTCCTCTTCTCAGCCACCCTGTACATGCCGAGCATGGCCAACGACGTCCCCTTCGACGAGGCGGCGGGATTCCGCACCACGGGGGTTGTGTTCGGGGCCAAGCGCACCATCGATGCCATGATCCCCATGTGCGTGCTGCTGGTGCCCGTGGCGGTTATCAGCCTGATCCTGCCGGCCCCCGGGATATTCAAGCTCTTTATCGCCATGGCCCTGCCGGGGGCCATCGTCTTCACCGTGGGGATGCACCTGCTATGGCGCCCTCCCCATATCCGCTTCAACGCCGGCCTGCTTGTGTATCCCATCCTGGGCATGCTGATCTTCTATTTCGTATATGGCTTAAACGCGGTACTGAGCTGAGAATACCGCGGGTACGCCCCCAAGCCCCTCCCCGAAACTCATCAGGCAGCCTTCCAACTGCGAAAACAGGGAGTAATTGGATGAATCCCCTATATACCAATTATAATTATCAAATGTCTTGACAATAATAATATCAAGAGTTATATTTAGGGAGGATTAAGCGGTTTACCATGCTGAAACGACATTTTCGATTAAGGAGGAAGTGAAAATGGCAAAGGTAGTAGGCATCGACTTGGGCACCACCAACTCGGTCGTGGCCGTCCTCGAGGGCGGCGAACCGGTCGTCATACCCAACAGCGAGGGTGGCAGGACCACACCGTCGGTGGTGGCCATATCCAAGTCGGGAGAGTGGCTCGTCGGCCAGGTGGCCAAGCGCCAGGCCGTGACCAACCCCGACAACACCGTCGCCTCCATCAAGAGGAAGATGGGGACGGCGGAAAAGGTGAAGCTGGGCGACAAGGAATACAGCCCTCAGGAGATATCGGCCAAGATATTGCAGAAGCTGAAGGCCGACGCGGAGGAGTACCTGGGCGAGAAGATCACGGACGCCGTGATCACCGTCCCCGCCTACTTCAACGACTCCCAGAGGACCGCCACCAAGGAGGCGGGCCGTATCGCGGGCCTCAACGTGCTGGGCATCATCAACGAGCCCACCGCGTCCTCCCTGGCCTACGGGCTGGACAAGGAGAACGACCAGACCATACTGGTGTTCGACCTGGGCGGCGGCACTTTCGACGTCTCCATCCTGGACATCGGGGAGGGCGTCTTCGAGGTCAAGTCGACCGCCGGCAACACGCAACTGGGGGGCGACGACTGGGACCAGCGCGTCATCGACTGGATGGCGGACGATTTCAAGGCCAGGAACGGGATCGACCTGCGCGAGGACAAGATGGCCCTGCAGAGGCTGAAGGAGGCGGCGGAGAAGGCCAAGATAGAGCTGTCCACGACCACGCAGACCAATATCAACCTGCCCTTCGTCACCGCGACTCCCGATGGGCCCCTGCACCTGGACATGAACCTCTCCAGGTCGGAGTTCGAGAAGATGACCGCGGACCTGCTGGAGAAGTGCGTCGGCCCTTTCAAGCGCGCCTTGAAGGACTCCAACATGGACCCCAAGAAGATCGACCACGTCATCCTGGTCGGCGGGTCCACGCGCATGCCCATGGTGCAGGAGATGGTGCGCAAGCTCAGCGGCGGCAAGGAGCCGCACAAGGGCATCAACCCCGACGAGGTCGTGGCCATGGGGGCCGCCATCCAGGCGGGGGTGCTCAAGGGCGAGGTGAAGGATGTCCTGCTTCTGGACGTGACCCCGCTTTCCCTGGGCATCGAGACCCTGGGCGGCGTGTTCACCAAGCTCATCGAGCGCAACACCACCATACCGACGCGCAAGAGCGAGATCTTCACCACCGCTGCGGACGGCCAGACCAGCGTGGACATCAAGGTCTACCAGGGCGAGCGCGAGATGGCCGCATATAACAAGCTCATCGGCAACTTCAACCTCGTGGGAATACCGCCCGCCCCGCGCGGCATTCCCCAGATAGAGGTGGCCTTCGACATCGATGCCGACGGCATCCTGCACGTCTCGGCCAAGGACATGGCGACGGGAAACGAGCAGAAGATCACCATCACCGCCTCCAGCGGGCTGAACGAGGAGGAGATCGAGCGGATGGTCAAGGATGCCGAGGCGCACGCCGAGGAGGACCGCCGCAAGCGCGAGGAGGCGGACGTGCGCAACAACGCCGACAGCCTGGTGTATACCACGGAGAAGAGCCTGCGGGATCTGGGCGACCAGGTGTCCCCCGACGACCGCAAGGCCATAGAAACGGCGCTGGAGGACGTCAAGGAGGCCCTCAAGGGGTCGGACATCGACGATATCCGGCGCAAGACGGAAATCCTCATGCAGGCTTCCTACAAGCTGGCCGAGCACATGTACGCGCAGACCAAGGCGGAGGGAGCCCACATGGGCCCCGAGGGCGATGGCAGCTACGGCGCCACGGAGGAAGCCGAGGGAGAAGTGATAGACGAAGCCGAATACGAGGAGATGTGATCGCACGCGGGTCATATCGATATGCCGCCCGGTGCCGTAGATGGCTACGGGCGGCTGGACCCCCGAGGAAAGAAAGGAGGAAGAAGCATGGCTATCGTAAGGTGGGACCCATTCCGTGACCTGATGAACCTGCAGGACGAGGTCAACAGCCTCTTCCGGCGCAGCTTCTTCAGGGGAGGAGAGAGGCCGGCGGCGATGGAGGCCGCTGCCGTATGGGCGCCGGCGCTCGACATGTTCGAGAGCGACGACAAGCTGACCGTAGAGGTCGAGCTGCCGGGCCTCGAGGCCAAGGATATCGACATCTCGCTCGAGGACGATATCCTGCATATCAAGGGCGAGAGGAAGTTCGCGGAAGAGGTGAAGGAGGAGAACTACCACCGCATCGAGAGGGCATACGGATACTTCGAGCGCAACGTCCCCCTGCCGCGCAAGGTGGACGAGGAGAAGGTCACCGCTTCCGTCAGCGGAGGCGTGCTCAAGATAGAGCTGCCCAAGGCGGCGGAGGCCAGGCCGAAGCAGGTCCCCATCGCGGTGGAGAGCGAGAAGAAGGAATAACTTCTTCCCCGGACGGTCCTGCAAGGGGGCTGGCCATGACCGACCAGCCCCCGCCTATGGGAGTCCGGGGAATAAGAGAAGGTGAGAACGGATGAGTGAAGACAGGAAAGAGCAGAAGGACAAGAAGGCCGCGCGGGAGAGCGCGGTTGATCCGAAGGATGAACGCCGCCGCGAGCTGCATGCCATGACCAAGAAAGAACTTGAGGAAACGGTGCTTGCGCTCGAGGGCAAGCTGGAGGAAGCGCGGGCGAAGGCGGGAGAATACCTGGACGACGCGCAGAGGCAGAAGGCGGAGCTCGAGAACTACCGCAAGAGGATGATCAGGGAGCAGACCCGCATCATCGACCAGGCCAACCGCTCCATCATCACCGCGCTGCTCCCGGTGATCGACAACCTGGAGATGGCGCTGGATTCCGCGGGCGAACGCGATGACCGGCTGGCGCAGGGCGTGCGCATGGTCTACGAAGAACTCACGGCGCTCCTGAAGCGGGAGGGGCTGGAGGAGATAAACCCCCGCGGCCACCGGTTCGATCCCGAGGTGTGCGAGGCGGTGATGGCGGTGGCCAGCGACGACCACGATGACGAGACGGTGGTCGAGGTGCACCAGAAAGGCTACAAGTACAAGGGCAGCCTGCTGCGGCCGGCCCGCGCGACGGTGAGCAAGTGCAATTAGGGGCCGGGGAACTAGATCGCGGCGTGGGAGGTAAGTAATCGGGAACGGGGTCAGGATAAATCCTTACCCCACCCTTCGGGAAACGGATCGTAACGTGGGTGAGACTTAATGGACGGAGTTAAGGATTATTATAAAACCTTGGGGATTGATAAAAAGGCGTCAGAGAAGGAGATAAAGGACGCCTACCGCAAGCTCGCCCGCAAGTACCACCCCGACACCAATCCCGGAGACAAGGCCTCGGAGGAGAAGTTCAAGGAAGTGTCCGAGGCATACGAGGTGCTCTCCAACGCGGAGAAGCGCAAGCAGTACGACTCGGGCGGCATGTTCGGTGGCTCGGGTGGGCCTGGACCCGGTTTCGGGCCCTTCGATTTCGGCTCGCGGCCCGGCTCGCGCACCTACACGTATTCCGGTGATATCGGGGACCTGGGCGACCTCTTCAACCTCTTCGGCGGCATGGGCACGGGCACCGGCCGCCGCAGGGAGTCGATGAAGGGGCGTGACCTCCAGACGGACGTGACCATCTCCTTCGACGAGGCTATTTCCGGCGTCACGGTGACGCTCACGGTAACCGGCAGGAGCGCCTGCCCCGCCTGCAAGGGGAGCGGCGCAAAGCCGGGCACGCTCCCCAAGACCTGCCCCACCTGCGGCGGCAGGGGCTCCGTGTCCCAGAACCAGGGACCCTTCGCTTTCTCGCGCCCCTGCCCGGCCTGCGGCGGCAGGGGCACGGTCATCGAGGACCCCTGCGAGACCTGCCGCGGCACGGGAGCAGTGGAGATGCCGCGCAGCATCAAGGTCAAGATCCCGCAGGGGATAAACGACGGCGGCAAGGTGCGTTTTCCCGGCAGGGGCGAGGCCGGCCCGCTGGGAGGGGCGCCGGGGGATCTCTACGTGAACGTGCACGTCAAGCCGCACAAGTTTTTCAAGCGAAAGGACAGGGATATCCTTCTCGAACTCCCCATAACCTTCCCCGAGGCGGCCATGGGGACGACGGTGGAGGTGCCTACCATCAACGGGAAGGTGAAGCTGAAGGTGCCGGCGGGCACCTCGGACGGGCGCAAGTTCCGGCTGCGGGGCAAGGGCGCCCCCAAGGCCAGGGGCAAGGGGCACGGTGACATGATCGTGACCGCGCGCGTGGTCGTCCCCAGGAAGCTGACGGCGAAAGAGAAAGAACTGGTGAAAAAGCTTCAGGAGCTGGAAAAAGAGGACATCCGCGCCTTTCTGAAGGAGTAGGTGGTGGAGGATGGACGCGAGTAACGTGAACGACGAGCCGGTATATGTCATCAGCGTGGCGGCGCGCCTGGCGGACGTGCACCCGCAGACCCTGCGCATCTACGAGCGCAAGGGGCTGATCAACCCCGCAAGGGTGCGCGACCGCAGGCGCTATTCCGAGGCGGACATCGAGCGCTGCCGGCTTATCCAGGAACTCACCCGGGATATGGGCGTGAACCTGGCCGGGGTGAAGATGGTCCTGGACATGCGCCTGCGCATGGAGGGCATGAGCGCACGCATGCGGTCCCTGGAGGCGGAACTGGAGGGGATGCGGAGGGACGCAGAGGAACGGGTGCGGCAGGTAATGAAGAGCTTCCGCAACGATATCGTGCCGGTGCCGCGCGGCGAAGTGATGCTGAGGAAGTAAGGGGGTCAGGTCTCGAATATCGAGTTTCCAACCATTATTTGGCAGCCTAATACCTTGCCCCTGCCTTGCCGGCCAGCTTCCTTTTTCTGGCAGATAACCCGATATTCGAGACCAGACCCCTGACCGAGAGGGAAGTGGAATTGGATGGTTAGGTTTGACAAGTTCACGGTGAAAGCCCAGGAGGCCGTAGCCGACGCGCAGAACATAGCGGGAGAGAGGCACCAGCAGTTCATGGAGATGGAGCACCTCCTGCTGGCCCTGCTGCGCCAGGAAGGCGGCACCGTGCCTTCCCTCCTGGCCAAGCTGGGCGCGGACGCAGCGGCCATAGCTCCCGAGGTGGAGGCGGAACTGCAAAAAGCGCCCGCGGTCACGGGAGCGGTCGGCCAGGTCCAGATATCGCCTCGGCTCTCCACTCTCTTCGAGGCGGCCCTGGCCGAGGCCGACGCCATGAAGGACGAATATATCTCCACCGAGCACCTCTTCCTGGCCATGAGCGAGGAGAAGAAGGGCGCCGCGGCGGGGATCCTGCGCTCCCACGGCATCGACCGCGAACGCGTGCTCAAGGCCCTGGCCGAGGTGCGTGGCAGCCAGCGCGTCACCGACCCCGAGGCGGAGGGGCGCTACCAATCCCTGGCCCGCTTCGGCCGCGACCTCACCGACCTGGCGCGCCGCGGCAAGCTCGACCCGGTCATCGGGCGCGACGCCGAGATACGCCGCGTCATGCAGGTGCTCTCCCGGCGCACCAAGAACAACCCCGTGCTCATCGGCGAGCCGGGCACGGGCAAGACGGCCATCGTGGAGGGTCTCGCCCAGCGCATCGTGGAGGGCGACATACCGGAGGGCCTGCGCAACAAGCGCGTAGTGGCGCTGGACATCGGCGCCCTGGTGGCGGGGTCCAAGTATCGCGGCGAGTTCGAGGACCGCCTCAAGGCGGTGCTCAAGGAGATCATCGAAT
>CAZQFX010000039.1:0-228 GCA_964592775.1 uncultured Actinomycetota bacterium | reverse complement strand
CATCCTCTTCATCGACGAGATGCACACCCTGGTGGGGGCGGGGGCCGCGGAGGGAGCCGTGGACGCGTCCAACATGCTCAAACCCGCCCTGGCCCGCGGCGAGTTGCACGCCATCGGCGCGACCACCCTGGACGAGTACCGCAAGCACATCGAGAAGGACGCCGCCCTGGAGCGGCGCTTCCAGCCCATCCTGGTGGGCGAGCCCGACGCGGAGGACACCATCGCCAT
>CAZQFX010000038.1:0-19969 GCA_964592775.1 uncultured Actinomycetota bacterium | reverse complement strand
GTTGGGGGAAATGGAGCCGACGAAGGTGTTCGAATACGGCCTCGTGCAGACGGAAGATACGGTGAAGTCGGGCATCAGCGACGCCAAGGATGCGGCGAACCTGATCAACCTGGTAAAGGTATACATACCGTGGGCGCTGCTCATCGTGGGAGCGCTCATCCTCATCGTCGGGCTGTTGGTCGGCGGAGGCCAGGCGCCGCCGCAACCCGAGGAGGAGTAGATTATCAGGATCGCCGTTCGCTCCCGGAACTCGAGAGGGGCCTCAGCGGGGCCCCTCTTCGTTACCGGACCGGCGCATACCCCGTCGGGGGACGGATAGAGTCCCCGTGGGGAGTTGGCGGGACGCCGGTCCATGTCATTGCCGCCGGGAGGCGGTTCGGGGATAATCTCTCAGAAGAGGAGCTGGAGGTCTTGCAGTCTCGAGACGAAGAGGAACGACACTGCCCGCTCTGCAACGGTCTGCTTGAGGAAACGCAGGAAGAGGGCGTATATATATGTATGCGCTGCGGGTCGCTGGCCCGTTTCCGCGGCGAGGAACTGCTGGCCATGAGCATCCCCGGCTTCGAGCTGCGCCTGGAGGAGCTGCAGCGCAGGCATGCGGAGGTCCTGGCCCTTATTGAGAGGGAGAGCGAGAAAGGAGCGGCCCGGGATATGAGGAAGCTCCGTTCGCTGCACGAGGAGCGGCAGAGGGTACTGTCGGAATTCTCCTTCATGGGGTATTTCCGCCAGTTCGTGGAGAGATGGTAGGAACGATACCCGTCCGCCGGACGTCTCATGGCGCGAGGTAGCGGAACGTGTGAGGAGACGGAGGAAGAAGGGAATGCCGAGGCAGAAGCTGAGCAACTGGGACAAGCTGAAGTCGCTAGTGAAACCACGCAGCGGCATGATACGCTGGGCGCTTATCGCCCTGGGCGCCGTGCTGGCCTTTTTCATCCTCGCTTCCTCGGTCCTTGTGTACGCCGACTCCCGCCACCGCGGCGAGATGTTCCCCAACACGGTGGTATTGGGCGTCGACATCACCGGGATGACGAAGGGGCAGGCGGTCGAGGCGGTCACCGAACAGGCCGTGAAGCCGCTCATGATGCCGTTCGCCCTCCAGTTCCGCGGCAGGCAGTGGACGCTCGATCCCGCGGAACTCGGACTGCAGGTCGATGTGGAGGCGCTGGTGAACCAGGCCTATGGCGCGGGATGGGGGGGGTCGGTGTTCGAGCGCGCTTTCCGCCGCGCCTTCGGCCGGCCCAAGAACATCGATGTCGGGCTGGAATACTTCATGAGCAACGAGGCGGTGATGCAGCGGCTCGACCGCATAGCGGCCGAGATCAACCAGGAGGTAAGGGACGCTTCCCTCGACTTCGACTTCCAGACCGGAGCCCTCGATTTCAACCCCTCGCGGGACGGCCTCTGGTTGGACGTGGGGGCCACCATGCAGGCCCTGCAGACGTCGTTGTGTTCGCAGAACCGGACCCTCGAGCCGGTGGTGGCGGTGACGAAGCCCAACCTCTCCAGTGACGACGTCAAGACGGTACTGGTTGTGGACATCATGGGGAACACCCTGAAGTGGTACAACCACGATACCCTGGTGAAGACCTATTACGTGGCCACCGGTGAGCCCAAGTACCCCACGCCGCTGGGAAAGTACTATATAATCCGCAAGGAGGAGAACCCGGTATGGATCAATCCCAACGTGGAATGGTCCAAGAACATGCCTCCGCGCATCGAGCCGGGGCCGGGCAACCCCCTGGGAGTCCGGGCCCTGGTCACCAGCGCCGCGGGTGGGACGGTGCTCATACACGGCACGGCAAACCTGACTCCCGGCCTTTACTCCCACGGCTGCATCCGCATGGCCAACTGGGCTGTCCTCGAGCTGTTCGACCATGTCAACGTGGGCACGCCCCTGTTTGTCTGGACCTCGAAACCCGTGCCTCCTCCCCCGCCGGAGGAGGGCGCCCCGGCACCCCCCGAGGACCCCGGGCTCGGAGATGGAGGGACTCAACCTCCGACGGCACCCACGGACAACACGCCGACGGCTCCGACGACGGGCAACTGACCGTTCGCCGAGCCATACGAAACGCGAAGAGGGCGATGTGGCATCGCCCTCTTTTACGTAAGGCAGGATGCGAGCCGGCGGTTAGTCTCTTTCCTCGTGGTACTTGAAGGAGATCTTCACGCGGGCGCGGAAAGCGGTCACCTTTCCTTCCTCCACCTTCATGTCCAGGTCCGCGACCTCCGCTATGCGCAGGTCCTTGAGGCTCTTCGCGGCCGTCTCCACCGCCTTCCTGGCGGCGTCCTCCCACGATTCCGCGCTGGAGCCGACCACCTCGATGATCTTGTACACGCTCTCGGACATACTCTCCCCCTTCCTCTTCGCCGTCTGCATACCAGGTATTGATATTTTTCCCTGTTCCGGCGGGTATAAACGCCTCGCTTGGTCCCGGAGCGGTTGGAACGGGCGCGCGGGGAAGAATATATTGGAGTGGCCCGCGATGGCGGCCGGAAGCAGGGCGGGGAACGGGATCGAGAGGAGCGTAGAAATGAGAGTAGCGGTGATCGGAGCGGGGGCCATGGGAAGCCTGGTATCTCTGCCCCTCTGCAACGCGGGCATGGAAGTGGTGGTCTACGAGCGGCGGGAGGAAAGGGCCACCGCGATAAAGAGTGAGGGGATACGCGTAAGGGGAGCCGCAAGAGGAGAGGCTTTCCCGGCCATGGGGCGCGCGGGCGAGCCCGTCGCGCCTTACGATGTCGTGGTCCTGGCGGTGAACGCCGCCGCTACCGGCGATGCCCTCAGGCCTTTGAGCCCTTTCGTGCACCGGGACACCGTCTACCTGTCCCTGCAGGAAGGTGACGCCGTCAGCGGGCTGGCGGGACTTGTGGGAGGGGAACGGGCCTTCGCGGTGTCGGCATGGGTTTCCGCGTCGCTGGATCTGGGCGGCGAGGTGGAGGTCGAGGGGCTCGGCCCGCTCGTGTTCGGGGCGTTCCTCCCCGGGAGGGAGGAGGCGATAGGGCCCCTGGTGGAAGCGGCCGAGGCCGCTTTCCCGGGCGCGGTGCGGCTGACTTCGGATCTCGGGGGCGCGATATGGAAAAGACTGGAGGCTGCGGCCGGGGTGAGCGCGCTATGCGCGATAGCGGGAGCGGCGCCGCGGGAGGCGCGGATGATGGAAGTCATGGACCGGTTGTGCGGAGAGGCGGCGGCGGAATGCCGGCTGACGGCCGCTTCCGGCAGCCACGGCCCTGCCGCGTCCGGCTCAGCGTGGGATGACGCCGTGTGGAACAGGATAAAACCCCCCATGCTCGCCGACATCGAGGCTGGCGGGATGACGGAGATAGGTTATATGAGCGGGAGTATCGTGCGGCATGCCCGCGCGGCCGGTATCGCCGCGCCGGTGCACGGCGCCATGCTCACCGTGGTGAGAGAGATGGAATCGGGGCGCCACCGGCCAGGCGCGGCGGCATGCAGGGAACTCGAGCGCCGCATCGGGGAGGAGAAGGGCATGTCCCTTCTCTAGCGCACCTCTATCGTGCGGTGAGGCGGTCGCGCAGCTCGCGGCGGGAGGGCTTTCCGAGGAAGGTATAGGGCAGTTCCCCCAGGAAGGTGATGCGGTGGGGGCATTTGTAGTACACGAGTGACTTGCGCGTGAACGCGATGAGGTCTTTCTCCGAGACCTCCATCCCCGCCTTGAGGACGACGAAGGCATGGACGACCTCTCCCCTGATAGGGTCGGGCTCTCCCACCACGGCGGCGTCGGCCACGGCGGGATGCCTTTCCAGCACGCCTTCGACTTCCGAGGGGTAGAGGTTAAAACCCCCGGATATGATGAGGTCCTTCTTGCGCTCTACGATATAGAGGTACCCGTCCTCGTCCATGTACCCTATGTCGCCGGTATGCAGCCATCCCCCCCGCAGGGAACGCTCGGTTTCCTCCGGGTCCTTGAGGTATCCCTTCATGACGTTGGGCCCCCTCACGGTTATCTCGCCCGGGCTGCCGGATGGCAGTACGCGCTCGAAATCGTCCCTTACCTTCACCTCCACCCCGTGAATAGGCGGACCGACCGAGCCTGATTTCAGGGGTATGTGCGGCCCCTGGGCGCTCACCACGGGCGAGGCCTCGGTGAGGCCGTATCCCTCGTAGAGGTAGACGCCGAACTTCTCCCGGAAAGCCTTCAGGACCTCATCGGACAGGGGGGCGGCCCCACTCTGCAGCCGCTTCCAGCTCTTGACGTTGTAATGGGGAGCCCGCGGATGGTTGAGGAGCTGTATGAACATCGCCGGCACGCCCGGGATGGAGCGGACGTGAAACCTCTCGGTGTATTCGAAGACCTTGGCCGCGTCGAACCAGCGCATGAGTATGGAGCTGATGCCGCTCGCCGCGGGGAGCATGGACATGGTCAGGCCGTAGGAATGGGAGAGCGGCAGGGGGGAGAGGGCGACCTCGTCACGGGTGATGCGCATGGTCTCGACGAGGGAGCGCACGTTGCTTCCCATGTTGCCGTGGGTCAGGAGAACGCCCTTGGGGCGTCCCGTGGTCCCCGCCGTGTACAGCAGGATGGCGATGTCGCCGTCCGCGAGGTCGGGATTGGCCGCCAGCTCCTCCGGCTGCCCGTCGCAGAGTCTATCCAGGTCGATGGTCCCTGCTTCCTCGCCGTCACCGGCCAGGATGACGCGGCCGCCCTCGCAGAAGGCGGGGCATGCCAGGCGCACCTTGGGGAGCAGGTTGGGGGTGGTCACGAGGTATCTTGCCTCCGAGTGCTCCGCGACCCATGACAATTCCTCGGCACTCAGCAGGAACATGGTGGGGCAGAAGACAATACCCGTCTTGGCGCATGCGCCGTAGAGGATCACGGCCTCCGGGCAGTTCTCCATGTGGGACATGATGCGGTCCCCGGGACACAACCCCAGCGCCGCCAGGGCGTTCCCCATGCGGCATATCTGCCGGTGGATCTCGACGTTGGTCCAGGTGCGCTCCTCGAAGAACGTCACGTCATACTCGGGGTAGAGCCGCGACAAGCCATCGATGATGTCCGTGAGCATGGTCACTTGCCGGTCACCGCCTTTTCCGTAACCCGTCCCCGTGCCTGGAACCGCCGTCTCCTGGCTATTATTGTATCAGGTACGAATGCCGGCCAGCCCTTCCATGGGATAGCGGTTGAGGGGATAGCCATGCGAGCTAGCCGCGGTGTTCGCATGCGAGCGTATCCGTGGATCGGAGCACTCAGGATGGCGTTTGCCTCGGGATGCGAAGGAGAGTAACCTACGAGGAGCGAAGATAATATAGAATGTAGGTTCTTCTGCGGGAAGTGATGGATAGAAGAGGATAGTCAAATGTCGTTGTTCGACAGGATCATGTCTTTTTTCGCCCGTCTCTGCCGTGATCACCCCAGGGCGGTGGTGCTGGTTTGCGTCCTCCTGACCATCCCCGTGGCGGTCGGCGCCTCCTTCATCGAGGTCAAGGCGGGACAGAGGGACCTCATCCCCACCAAGTACGAGACTTCGCGGACCATTACCGAGGTCAACGAGCTCTTCGGGGGAACCACGAACGAATACCCCATGGTGGAGAGCGGCGCCCTGCTCGCCTACCCCATGATCAGGAAGTTCCTCCTCCTGGAGGGCGCGATGGTGGAAGAGGTGGGCGAGGGCGACTACATATACATGGAGCACTACCTAACCGCGTTCGGAAGAAACCTGTTGAGGGAGTTTCGAGCCAGAGCGCAGAGCGACTACGGTTTGTCCAAGGAGGCCGCCGAAAGACAACTGCCTGACATATCCGCGGCTATCGATTTCGGCGAAATGGTTGGCGGCGAGGCTTTTAAGCGGCAAATAGAGGATGGCTTGACGGAATACCTCGCGAATCCCGTCGCCTACAAATGGACGGTGGAGAAGGAGGGCTCTGGCCTGCTCTCCGAGGACGGCAGGTACGCGAAGATACTCATCAAGGTGAACCCCGAACTCGACTCCGCCCAGCGCAAGGACTACGCGGACAGGATCGAGAGCTTCTTCCACTCCTATTTCGAGGGGGGGGAGGTCCCGGCCACGGTATATATAAGCGGCGACCCTTCCATCGACAAGGACCTGGAGGACTACGTCGTGTCCAGCACCTGGATGCTGGCGGTGGCCGCCGCGGCCCTGCTCATGCTGCTGCTCTTCCTCACCTTCCAGAGGCTCACCGACGTAGTCCTGCCCATGATGGTCATCGCCCTCACGGCCATGTGGATCTACGGCTTCATGGGATGGTTCCATATACCCTTCACCATGCTCTCGGCCATCATCGGCCCTCTCGTGCTGGGCATCAGCCTGGGTAACCTGGTGTACATGATGAGCCGCTTCTACGAGGAGTTCGGGATAGACAGGGAGCCGAGCAAGTCCGCCTACAAATCGGTGGTCACCGTGGGAGTGGCCGTCTTCCTGGCCTGCATCACCACGGTCTTCGGTTTCGCCTCCTTCGCCTTCTCGGACTTCGACGTCCTGCAGGATTTCGGCTTCATGACCGGGGCGGGCATCGCGCTCTGCTTCCTCTTCAGCGTCACCTTCCTGCCCGCCCTGATGATCCTGCGCGAGGAGCGGCGGATGCGGCGGGGCACGAGCCGGCAGCCGCGGGGGGTTAAGATCTTCGCCCGCGACAGCAACACGCGCATCGACCGCTTCCTGGGAAGGATAGCCGCCATCTCGCAGGGGAGCCCCAAGGCGGTGGTGGTTATCTACTGTTTCATCGTCGTCATCTGCGTCTTCGGAGCCTTCCGCCTCACCACCACCCCCGACCTGCGCGCCCTGGCGCCACAGAACATCCCCTCCCTGCAGGCCCAGTACTTGCAGGAGTCGATCTTCGGAGGGGTGCAGCAGGACGTGGTCCTGCTTACGGGGGACGTCCTCGAACCGGAAGCCCTAGAGGCCATGCGCGGCTTCCAGGAGGAGATCGCCGCATCGCCCTACTTCTCGAGGGAAGGCAGCTCCAGCATAGGCGAGCTCATCTCCGACTACAGGGTGGAGATGGGGAAGGCGGGGGCGGATGGTGCGGCCGCTCTCCCTGCCACTACCGCGGAGGCGGAGGCCGACCTGGCGGAGATCGGGGAGCTCTTCGGACCCCAGGAGGGAAAACTGGTTTCCGGTGACCACAAAGCCGCCCTCGTGGCCGTTTTCAGCGAAGGCGCTCAGTCCAACCGGGAAATGATGGAGAAGAACAGCATCCTGAAGGAGGCGGCCGCAAGCAGTTTCGGGACCGCCGGCATCACATATCAGGTAGGGGGGGTAACACCCCTTACGGCCGAGATGCTGGGAAACCTGGTACCGACGCAGATCGAGACCTCCATCCTGGCCCTTATCCTCTCGGGACTGGTCCTGGTGCTGGTGTTCAGGTCGATCACCTACGGCCTGGCCACGCTCTCCGTGCTGGTGGCGGGGATAACGATGGAGCTGGGCTTCCTGGCGCTCATGGGCTGGACGCTGGACATGATGACCGTGCTCGTTGTATCCATGATCATAGGCATGGGTATCGATTACGGTATCCATGTCACCCACCGCTTCCTGGAGGAACACACGGGTGAGGTGAGCGTCGCGGAAGCGCTTGCCATCTGCATCACGCGCGTGGGCAAACCCCTCATGGCCAGCACCATATGTACCGCGGGGGCTTTCCTGGTAATCTCGTTCTCGAGAATGCAACCCATCCGGCGCTTCGGATTGATCACGGCCCTGTCCCTGACCGTAGCCTTCTTCGCCAGCCTGCTGGTGCTGCCTTCCATCATCACCCTCATCGAGCGCCGCCGCCGCCTGGTGGAAGAGAAGACAGCGGTGGAGCCGGGGGACCTGAAGCCGGCGGGAGCGAACCACCGGGCCTAGGGTCAGCCTGTTAAAAGTTGCGCTTTCCTGAAATGGGTTCAGGTCTTGTGATTTCGCCGCGTACCTGTGCCGTGGAAGAAGCGTGAGTGAGGCGAAGCCAAAGACCTGGACCCCACCCTGCGGGGAACAGGACGTGCCGGCGTTCCTAATCCAGGCCGAGGAGTTTGGCGAAGGCCTTGCCCATGACGATCTCGGTCTCCTCGGGAGCAAAGGATATCTCGGGACAGGAGCTGAGGTCGGGCTCGGTCACCGCTTTCACCCAGTTGCCCCAGGGGCAAAGCACGTTGAGGTAGGGGCCGTCCGTCCCGAAGAACACCCGCCACGGGCCCAACTGGTCGATGACCCTGCGCAGCATACGGTAGAAGTCCTGGGGATGGTTGTTGTATGTCATCTGCCAGCCGGAGAAATCGAAGTAGATGTTGGGCTTGATCTCGGCGACCAGCAACGCCTCCTCCCAGAGCGCGTGAGCGCAGTGGGCCATGATGATGGGGAGGTCCGGGAAGTCGGCGGCGACGTCATCGACATTTATGGGTTGCGAGAAGCGGAACTTCATGGGGGCGGGCTGGCTTCCAGTGTGGAAGAGAACGGGGATGCCGTATTCCATGCACTTTTCGTAGAAGGGATAGACCACGGGATCGTAGGGGAAGAAGCCGGAAGTGGGGTGCAGCTTGAGGCCTTTCATTCCCCAATCCTCGATACCCCGCTTAAAGAGGTCCATCCCCTCGGGGCGGCGGGGATCTATGGTGAAGAAAGGGATGAAGCGATCCGGGAAGCGTCGGGCCGCCTCCGCTATCATGCGGTTCTGGTTCTCCATTGATACCTGAGGCTCACCGGCGCACAGGCCGTAATCCACCGCGAAGATGCACGCCTTGTCGACACCGGCTTCGTCCATGTTGGCAACCGTCTTCTCACCCGTGGTGTCGGATATGACGGGCATGAGGCCGTCGATCAGCGCCGCCGCATCCGGGTATTCGCCGGTGAGTTTGCCCATGGGCGCGGTGGCGACCCTCGCCATGCCGATGAAGAAACTGCGGTCGATCCAGCCCTCCGCGACGAGGTGGACGTGACTATCGATGATCATTGAAAACCCCCTTCAAGCTCGTTCATTCCGTAAACCGCCAAAGCCAGTATATTATCATCCGCCATGTAAAGGAAAGTCGGCGGATGACTTCATGCCCGATGAGGTTAAAATAGAGGGGTACGCTATAGCGAGGGAGAAAGATTGATCATAAGGCCTGATAGGAAGCCTGGCAGCCGTAAGCCCCGGGCGAGGCGCTGCTGAAACCACGGGCACGGCGTCGAGGAGAGGAGAGGCGGGAAAATGCTCGGCCTGTATTTCGACGGCAGGCTGCAACTGCTGGACGACCTGCCCGTGCCCGAGCCGGGGCCCGGCGAGGCGCTGATCAAGGTCATGGCGGCCGGCATCTGCCACACCGACAAGGAGATCATCAAGGGCTACATGGACTTCAAGGGCATACCCGGGCACGAGTTCGTAGGAGTGGTGGAGAGAGCGGACGACCCCGACCTGATGGGGAAGAGGGTGGTGGGCGAGATCAACTGCGCTTGCTGCGTCTGTCCCGTCTGCCTGGACGGGAAGCCCAACCACTGCCGCGAACGCACCACCCTGGGCATCAGCGGCCGCGACGGAGCCTTCGCCGAATACCTGGCGCTTCCCGTTTCCAACCTCCATGTCATACCGGATACCCTGCCCCTCTACGCGGCCGTCTTCGTGGAGCCGCTGGCGGCCTGTTTCCGCGTCACGGAACAGGTGCACATCAACCCGGGACACCGCGTGGTGGTGCTGGGCGACGGCAAGCTGGGATTGATGGCGGCGCAGGTGATGCGATTATGCGGATGTGCCCTGGTGGCCGTCGGGCGTTACACCCACAAGCTGAAGATCCTCGACCGCCTGGGGATAAGGACGGTCATGGAGGAGGACCTGGATCCCGACGAACGCTTCGACGTGGTCATAGAGTCCACGGGAAGCCCGGAAGGATTCTACCTCGCCCGTTCCTTGGTCAATCCCGGAGGGACGATCGTCCAGAAGAGCACCTTCGTGGAATCGGTCAGCGTGGACATCTCCTCGCTGGTCGTGGACGAGATATCTTTTATAGGCTCGCGCTGCGGGCCTTTCAAGCCGGCCATCCGCGCCCTCCTGCGCGGGCTGGTGAACGTGCAGGAACTCATCGACCGCAGGTTCCCCCTGGAGATGGGGCTGCAGGCCTTCGAGTACGCCATGCGGGACGAGTCACTGAAGGTCATCCTGGAGATGAGGACCTATCCCGCGGAGGGTCTGAGGCAGCCCGGCGAGTTGCAGGAGGAACCTGTGATCTGACGCATGCCGGGCGCGATCCGGATGCGACCGCCGAGCAGTTGACCACGGAATCACCGCTGCGGGTATCGGTACGGACGGGCAGGTGCGGCGGCTTTCCTGCTCAATACGTCGTGAAGGGAGTCCAAACATGGCTGACGGGGATTTTCTCGCGGTGGTCCGGGGGGACGGAGAGGCCGACCTCCTGCTGACCGGGGCGATGATAGTCGACGTGTTCGAAGGCGTGGTCGAGGAGGGCTCGGTGGCCGTCAGCGGCGGCAGGATAGCCGGATTCGGAGACCGCCCGGCGAAAGAGAGGGTGGACCTCGGCGGCGCTTATCTGTGCCCGGGTTTCATAGACGGGCACGTGCATATCGAGTCATCCCTGGTGAGCCTGCCCGAGTACGCGCGCGCGGTGGTGCCCGCGGGAACGACCGCGGTGGTCACCGATTACCACGAGATCGCCAACGTACTGGGGATCCCCGGCATCCGTTACATGATGGGGCTGGACAGGGGACTGCCCCTGGACGTATTCGTGATGCTCCCCTCCTGCGTCCCCGCCACGCCCATGGAGACCGCCGGGGCGGTGCTGGAGGCGGAAGACCTGGTGCCCCTCCTCGGCGAGGAGGCGGTCATCGGCCTGGGGGAGGTCATGAACTTCCCCGGCGTCGTCAACGCCGACCCCCCGGTGATGGCCAAGATCGCGGCCTGCTCCGGCCTCCCCATCGACGGCCATGCGCCCGGGTTGAGGGGGCGGGAGCTCGACGCCTATATCGCCGCGGGGGTGGAGTCGGACCACGAGTGCGTGAGCGCGGAGGAGGCGGCGGAAAAACTGGCCAAGGGGATGTTCATCTATATCAGGGAGGGCTCCACGGCGAGGAACCTCGAGGCGCTCCTGCCCATCGTCAAGGCGGCGAACGCGGGCCGATGCATCTTCGTAGACGACGACCGCCAGCCCAAGGACCTGCTGGGCGAGGGCCACATGGATCATATCCTGCGCGAGGCGGTCAGGCTCGGGCTGGACCCCATGACCGCCCTGCGCATGGTTACCCTGAACGCGGCGGCGCGCTTCGGCTTGCGTGACCGCGGGGGGATGAGGCCGGGATGGCGGGCCGACCTGGTGGTGCTGGGGGATCTCGAGGCCTTCAGGGTCCTCGAGGTGTACAAGGCGGGGGAGAAAGTGGCGGAGAACGGCTCGTTTCTGCCCGAAGTCTCGCCAAGCCCGCCCGCCCCGGGAGCCATGAGGTTAGCATGGAAGAAGATGCGCGGCATCGAAGTGAAGGCGCAAGGCGAGAATATGCTGGTCATAAAGGTCATCCCGGACCAGATCGTCACTGGAAGATCGCTGCAGAAACCGGCGGTCGAGGGGGGCCGCGCGGTCTGCGACGTCTCGCGCGACCTGCTGAAGATATGCGTGTTTGAAAGGCACCGCGGCACGGGCAACGTGGGGGTGGGGTTTATCCACGGCTTCGGATTGAGGGAGGGGGCCCTGGCCTCTACCGTGGCGCACGACTCGCATAACCTCATGGTGGTGGGCGCCAAAGACGAGGACATCCTGGCGGCGGCCAGGGCGGTGGAGAAGATGGGCGGCGGCCAGGCGGTGGTGAGCGGGGGGGAGATCATGGCGGGATTGCCACTGGACGTGGCGGGCCTCATGTCCACCCTCCCCCTGGGGGAGGTGAGGGACCGCGTGGAGAAGCTGCAGGGCGCGGCGCGCAGCCTGGGCTGCCGGCTGGGGGACCCGTTCATGGCCCTGTCCTTTATGGCCCTGCCGGTGATACCCGAGTTGAAGATGACGGACAAGGGCCTGTTCGACGTGGGCACCTTCTCGCACGTCCCCCTATTCGCATGACGGGGTACGTCTCCGGGTTCTCCCATAGGCATGGGCTGCCGCGGAGCCCTTGGGGTAAAGGGCGCCTCGCGCTCCCGGTGCCGGGCACCGGAATGCGCGGCAATTACTGTTGCGGTCGCGGTGAACCTGGATCGGCTGGCTCCATATTTAAGCACCATACGCACCCGGTCCGGTGGCTCTGAACTGCCGGCGGCGGGATCTCGAACGGACCATGTCCCGGGCGAAGCGGTGCAAGCTGGAGCCCGCAGGCGTCAACTCCGGACCGAAAGTATAGAACCAGCCGCGCAGGCTGCGTGCGCTCACCCAGCCGCGCAGGTGGTTGAGGAGCGAGGCGGCCACGATGACCGAAACCGCCACGAGGGTTATATTACGGCGCTCGGAGAAGAAGGACAGCACCCCCTCCAGCGCGGCACGCAAGCCGGCCACGGAATGTTCGAGGTCCTCGCTCATATGGGACAGGGTGCCTAGCTGGCCGCGAGAGGTCCTCACCAGGTCCAGTACCTCGTCGATGACCGTGAGGCCTTCCTCCATGTAATCGTGCCCGAACCGCGGCCCTGTCTCATGGACCCGGCCTGACAGCATGCCGGCGATGGCCGCGAGGTCTTCCTCCCGATAGGGGCTATAGAAATCCATACAAAATATTATATGGTTCTTCTGCAATAAGTGTGGGCGAATGGAGGAGGTTTTTCATTTTCCTGTCCCCGTTTCTTTCTACCCCGTACGTGAGTTAAGCGCCCGATGCCATATATGATATACTTTTAGCGCTATCGTGGCGGACGGACCGCCACGGGTACGAAAACCCTAGATATCAGGCTTTTCGACAAGTTCTGACAGGTCGTCGGATCGTAGGAGGTAGTCATGGAGATCAAGAACGTATTCGTAGTAGGATCGGGCCTGATGGGTGGAGGTATCGCCCAGGTATCCGCCTTTGCCGGCTACAAGGTGAAGATGCACGATGTGGAGGAGAAGTTCACCGCCAAGGGCCTGGAGGCGATCCGGGGTTCCCTGGGGAAGTTCCTCTCCAAGGAGAAGATAACCCGGGAGCAGCACGACGCCGCGCTGGCCAACCTCTCCACCACGACCGCCCTCGAGGACGCCTCCGATGCCGATCTCGTGGTGGAGGCGGTGTTCGAGAACCTCGACGTCAAGAAGGATGTCTTCGGCAAGCTGGACAAGATCTGCCCGGCCCATACCATCCTGGCCTCGAACACC
The DNA here is from genome assembly GCA_964592775.1 of uncultured Actinomycetota bacterium. Taxonomy (GTDB): domain Bacteria; phylum Actinomycetota; class Geothermincolia; order Geothermincolales; family RBG-13-55-18; genus SURF-21. The sequence goes on along the minus strand of CAZQFX010000038.1, from coordinate 6,770 downwards.
TCGGCCATTCCCATATCGTCCATCGCGGCCGCCACCGGGAGGTCGGACAAGGTGGTGGGCACCCACTTCTTCAGCCCCGTCCCGCTGATGCGCCTGTGCGAGATCATCCGTGGCCTGCAGACCTCGGACGAGACCATCGCGGCCGCGGAAGCATGGACGCGGTCGGTGGGCAAGGAGACGGTAAGGGTGTTGAAGGATCACGCCGGATTCATCGCCAACCGCCTCTATCTCGCCATGGAGGTCGAGGCCGCGAAGATGCTGGAGGCGGGAGTGGCCACGCCGGAGGATATCGACAAGGCCATGCGCCTGGGATACAACCTGCCCATGGGGCCGCTGGAGCTCGCGGACATGACCGGCATCGACGTGCTCACCAATGCCTGCACGGCCATCTACAACGACACCGCCGATGCCAAGTACAACCCCGCTCCGCTCATGAAGCGCATGGTGGCCGCGGGCCTGCTGGGCAGGAAGACGGGCAAGGGTTATTACGACTATTCCGGCGGCAAGCAGGAGAGTTACTGGAAGCTCTAAGCGGTGTGCATGAAGTCGTTAGGCGGCAAGCGCGCCACGGTCACACGGTAAAGGACCTGTGCTATGGCGGAGGAACATGACACCATCATCTTGGAGAAGAAAGGCGACACCGCCTGGCTCTTCTTCTCCCGCCCCGAACGCATGAACGCGCTTTCCGCGCAATCCATGCGCTCCGTCTGGACCCACCTCGCCAGGCTCGAAGCCGATCCCGGGATAAGGGTGCTGGTCTTCTGCGGTGATGGAGAGGCCTTCTGTGCCGGCATGGATATGGCGGGCCTGGAGAACGCCACTCCCCTGGCCGCACGGCGCCGTTCGCGCGAGGTCCAGATGCTGACCAATCGCATCGCGGAACTCTCCCTCCCGACCATCGCCGCGGTGAACGGGGTCGCCATGGGCACGGGCCTGGAGATATGCCTCGCCTGCGACCTCGTGGTGGCGTCGACGAAGGCGCGCTTCGCCTTTCCCGAGACCAGGCTGGGAATGATCCCCTGCGGGGGAGGCACCCAGAGACTGGCGAGGCTGGTAGGGCTGCGGCGGGCGCGTGACCTGGTCTTCACGGGGAAGGTGCTCAGCGCCGAGGAAGCGGTACAGTGGGGTCTGGCGAACGAGGCGGTAACGCCGGAGGAACTCGCGGAAAAAGTGGACGGGATAGCGGAAAAACTGGCCGCGGGAGGCAGGATGGCCATATACCAGGCCAAGCGCTGCTTGAACCATTCCCTGGATATGGACCTCAGCCGCGGCCTCGAATACGAGACGGAGTGCTTCACCACCTGTTTCGCGAGCGGAGAGCCCGCCGCCGGGCTGCGCAGGTACGCGTCGCCGGCGGCAGAGGAGGCCAGGCCCGAGGCCGTGGAGCGGCAGCCGGCTTCCGGGGTCGTGGAGGGAACAAGCCCCGAGGTCGAGACATCCGCTGGAGCGGAGGAGGAGACGCCGCCGGAGGAACCAGAGGTGGATGAGGCCGCGCCGGCGGCCGCCGCCGCGGAGGAAGATGACGATATCTTCGAATGAGGTTCCCATCCGGGAAGCGTAGGCGATCGAGAGAATCCGTCCGCTCGCGGGGATGGCGCCGCGATCTCCCTTTTCGAAGGCATTTTCTCCCCTGGGAGGGGATACGATAGGCGAGGAGGTCGTATGGGTTTCAAGTACCTTGTCGTGGAAGCGGACGAGGAAGGGATCGCCACGCTCAGGCTCAACCGCCCCGAGGCCAAGAACGCCCTCAACCTCGAGCTCATCGCGGAGCTGGGCGAGGCGGCGGACATGCTGGCCAGGGACGAAGGAGTGAGGGCGGTCATCGTCACCGGGGGAGAGGGAGACTTCGCGGCCGGAGGCGACATCAAGGAGATGTCGGGCAAGTACGCCCCGGACATGCTCAACGCCTATGGTGCCGACCTCTCCGGCTTCGATAAGATCGAGCGCATCCCCAAGCCGGTCATCGCCGCGGTGAGCGGCTACGCCCTGGGGGGAGGCACGGAGCTCGCCCTGGTGTGCGACATGATCGTGGCCTCCGAGACGGCGGTCTTCGGCATGCCGGAGATAACCCTGGGCATCATCCCGGGGGCCGGCGGCACCCAAAGGCTGCCGCGGCTGGTGGGGCCGAACCGGGCCAAGGAGCTCATATTCACCGGCTCGTTCTACGACGCGGAGGCCTGCAGGGAGATGGGGATGGTGAACAAAGTGGTGCCGGTCGCGGAGCTGCTCGAGGAAGCGAAGAACCTGGCGCGGCGCTGCATCCGCAACGGCGCGGTAGCCCTGGCCTGCGCCAAGGCATGCGTGAACGAAGGGCTGAACACCGACCTCTATTCGGGGCTCTCCTTCGAGCGCAAGTGCTTTTCCCTCCTCTTCTCCACCGAGGACCAGAAGGAAGGTATGGCGGCCTTCAAGGAGAAGCGCAAGGCAGAGTTCAAGGGGCGATGAATCTGAGGTCTGAGACTTGTCGCGAGGAGCCGTCTTCGGCGGCATGGCGATCTGGCTTGAGATGACGCCGTGGTAAATCCTGGATATGCCGAGGTTTGTCCGCGAGGAGCGAAGTGATGAAGCAGGAGGGTTGGAGATAGACGTCGTGACGGAGATGCGGCCACGAGGCTTTTTTCCTGATCGGATAGGAATCAGCGGGGAGGTATGATACGTGATCTCGTTCGAGTTGAGTGACGAACAGAAGGCCATCCGGAAGGTGGCGCATGAATTCGCGGAAAAGGAGATACGCCCCATAGCGGCGGAATACGACGAAGATGAGAAGTACCCGGAGCACTTCATAGAGAAGGCCTTCAAGGCGGGCCTGACCTATCTCTACGTCCCCGAGGAATACGGGGGCCAGGGCATGGACTTCCTCACCGCCTGCATAGTGGGTGAGGAGATCGCCTGGGGATGCTGCGGCTTCGCCACCATCCTCGGCGCCAACGGCCTGGGGACCACCCCGCTACTGGTGGCGGGGACGGAGGAGCAGAAACGTAAGTACTTCGGAGAGCTGACGTCCCGCCCCACCCTGGCGGCCATGGCCCTGACGGAGCCGGACGCGGGCTCTGACGCCGCCGGAGTGAAGACCACCGCGGTGCGCGACGGGGATGACTTCGTGCTCAACGGCACCAAGTGCTTCATCTCCAACGGCGGCCTGGCCGACCTCACCACCGTGTTCGCCTCCACCGACCCCTCGAAGGGGGTGCGCGGCCTCTCGTGCTTCCTGGTCCCCAAGAGCAACCCGGGGATAGAGGGCGGCAAGAAGGAGCGCAAGATGGGGGTGCGCGCCTCGCATACCGCCGAGGTCATCCTCACAGGCTGCCGCGTGCCCGCGGAGGACCTGCTGGGTGAGGAGGGCAAGGGCTTCAAGATCGCCATGATCACCCTGGACAAGGCGAGGGTCAGCGTGGCCTGCAACTCGGTGGGGATAGCGCGGGCCGCCCTGGAGGCCGCGGTGGAATACGCGAAGCAGAGGGTGCAGTTCGGCAGCCCCATCGCCGAGAACCAGGCGGTGCAGTTCATGCTGGCGGACATGGACATGGACATCGAGGCCGGGAGGCTGCTGTACATGAAGGCGGCGTGGATGGAGACGCAGAAGGTGCCCTTCTCGAACCACGCGGCCTTCGCCAAGACCTTCTGTTCGGACATGGCCATGCGCGTGACCACCGACGTGGTGCAGGTGTTCGGAGGCTACGGCTACATGCGCGATTACCCGGTGGAGAAGTACATGCGGGACGCGAAGATAAACCAGATCTGGGACGGCACGAACCAGATCCAGAGGATAGTCATGGCCCGGTCCCTCCTGGGCCGGTGACCGTGGCTTGGAAAGGGGGCGGCGGCGAGTGCCGTTCTTGCGGGTGGATTACCGGAGCCGCCCCGGCCGCGAGGCGGTCAGGCGAATGAGGCAGGGAGAGGGTTCTCGCAAGAGGATCGGATGAGGAAATGAGGAGGTAGGAAATGGACTTCGAACTCTCTCAGGAACAGAAGGCGTTTTTCAAGGAGGTGAAGGAGTTCGCGGAGAAGGAGATCGCGCCCTTCACCGAGGAGTACGACCGCAGCGGCGAGTTCTTCTGGGACGGCTGGAAGAAGATGGGCGATATGGGCCTGCTGGGCCTGCCCTTTCCCGAGGAGTACGGCGGCTCCGACGGCGGAGCCCTGGATACGGCCATCGCCATGGACGCCTTCGCGGTGGGAGGAGGAGACGCGGGCGTTTCGCTCTCCTGGGGCGCGCACACCATCATCGGGGCGGTGCCCATCAGGGTGATGGGCACGGAGGAACAGAAAAAGAAATACCTCCCGGGCATCTGCACGGGCGAGAAGATAAGCTGCTTCGGGCTCACGGAGCCGGACGCCGGCTCCGACGCCGCCTCGGTGAAGACCACCGCGGCGCGCGACGGCGAAGACTACGTCATCAACGGCTCCAAGATGTTCATCACCAACGGCCCCATCTGCGACCTGTGCATCGTGGTGGCGGTAACGGACAAGGAAAAGGGGGCCGCGGGCATCAGCACCTTCATCGTCGACCGCGAGACCGCGGGCTTCGAGGTCAGCCGCGAGCTGGACAAGATGGGAAACCGCACCTCCCCCACGGCCGAGCTGGCCTTCAGCGACTGCCGCGTGCCGGTGGAGAACCTGCTGGGTGCGGAGGGCGACGGCTTCTACGGCGTGGGCAAGGCCACCCTGGAATGGGAACGCGCCATCATGGTCGCCCCGGCGGTGGGGAGCATGGAGGCCAACATCAACCGCTGCGTCGAGTATGCCAGGGAGAGGAAGCAGTTCGGCCGCCCCATCGGCAAGTTCCAGGCGGTGGCCTTCAAGATCGCGGAGATGAAGTGCCTGCTCGACGCCTCCCGCCTGCTGGTCTACCGCGTGGCCTGGATGAAGGACCAGGGCATCCCGGCGATGATGGAGGCCTGCGTGTGCAAGCTCAGCGTCACCGAGAACGCCTTCAAGGTGGCCAGCGAGGCGGTGCAGATCTTCGGGGGCTACGGCTACATCCGCGAGTACCCGGTGGAGCGCACGCTGCGCGACGCCAAGCTGGGCACCATCGGCGCGGGCACATCCGAGATCCAGAAGCTGATCATAAGCCGCCTTCTATTGGGCAAGTTCTAGGGAGAGCGGTAGATGCGGGTAAAAGTGCGCTTCACCGGGATGGTCAGGCACTACGCCGGGGACAAGGAGAAAGAGTACGAGCTGCCGGACGGAGCCAGGGCTAGCGACCTCCTGGTTCTCATCGGGAGGGAGTACGGCGAGCGCATGCCCTCCCAGATGTGGGACGCGCGCGAGAAGCGCTTCAACCCCCTGGTGAAGGCGATCCGCAAGGGCAAGCCCGCGGGTGAAGAAGACGAGGAGCTGGCCGACGGAGACGAGGTATTCATCATCTCCCGCATGGCGGGCGGCTGAGGGCGGGCTTGCGGAGGCTTACGTCGGCGGTTCGATGAAGGGCGCAGCCGTAATCTCAACGGCCCGGGATAACCGTTTTCCCGGGAGGGGTATGATAAACGTAGATACGCCGCCCCGGGGATGGTACTGCGGGAAGAAGGATCCGGGACGGGGATCGCGGCTCTCACAAGATCTGTGAGGATGTGCTTTCCTGGGAGGGGTACGAGACACTGGGAGGCGGGATGAGCGACTACGACGCGATAGTGGTGGGAGCGGGCATAGCCGGCCTGGGCGTGGCCTCGCAGCTGCAGCAGGCGGGGAAGAAGACGCTGCTCCTGGAGATGTACCCCAGGGCGGGCGGGCGCATGCAGTCGTACGACCTTCCGGGCGGGTACAGGGTCGACATAGGCCTGCACATGATCGAGATGGGCAAGAAGGGCTACTGCCACGAGCTGGGCGCCCGCGTGGGCAAGGAGTTCGAGTGGGCCGCCTTCTCCGTCACCCTCGACCTCTACGACCTGGGCGCCTGGCATGACATGCAGACCTACATCCAGCTCACCGACGAGGAGAAGCAGAGCTTCATCGAGCTGATGATGGGTGTCGCTGCCCTGGACGAGCCCGACTTCAAGGCCTGGGACAACCGCTCCATGGGAGAGTGGCTGGACCTCAAGGGGATGACGGGCAACCTGCGCGAGGTGTGGGAGAACATGACCATGATCATGACCACCATCCCCGACGTGAGGGAGCAGTCGGCGGGGGAATGCCTCTACATCGCCAAGGAGGCGCTGGCGAAGGGCAGGGCCGTGCTCATCGCCGCCTATCCCAGGGGGGGCATGTGGGGGGTCATCGGCCCCATGGTGGAGGCCTTCCAGGAACTGGGAGGCAGGCTGGAGCTGGGCGCCCGCGTGGAGCAGGTGGTCTGCGAGGGAGGCAAGGCGGTGGGAGTGAAGGTGGCGCGCAAGGGGGCCAGCCCCATCGCGAGGGAATGGCGCGTCGTCTCCAGCGACCTGGTGACCGCCCCGCTGGTGGTGCTGGCCCTCCCCATCTGGCACCTGGACAAGGTGCTCGATTTCGACCGCCGCCACTCGCCCCTGCCGGGATGGTGGCTGAAGCGCGTCGAGGACATCCGCGGCGAGAGGACCGGCCTGCTCGGCTACATCATAGCCACCAGGCGGCCCCTCTACGAGCGCCAGGTGTTCATGTCCGCGCTCTCCTCGCCCCGCACCGGGCTGCCCCTGCAGGCCTTCGCCCCCACCGCCTTCGACCCCGGGGTGGCGCCCCCCGAGCGCTACCTGCTGGTCACCGACAACGTGGCGGAGCCGTGGGAACTGGAGGACAAGTTCAACCTGGCGCGGCTCATGGAGCAGCACTGGGAGGACGTTAAAGAGCTGTACTCCTTCGGC
>CAZQFX010000037.1:9768-19990 GCA_964592775.1 uncultured Actinomycetota bacterium | reverse complement strand
GCGGCATCCGGCATCTCTGAAAGAAAGGCATAGAAACAACGGCGTAACGCCCGGGGCGAGATGAGGGCACAGATATCGGAGGAGATCTTCTCCGCCCGGCGTCTATCGGTATCCACCCATACGGCCTCCACGAGCAGGCTCTCCTGCAGGGCATCACCGCCGGCTACTATGGCGTCGGGATCCTCGCCCTATTCCCGCAATACCTGCAAGACGGTGAGCAGCCCCTCGAAACCGCCGTCGTATATATAGATGTACGCCACGCTTAGAGCTCCCCGCTCGCACTGGAGTGCGCGTCCTCCACTCCCGGCAGGGCGCCCGCAGCGGCGAAAAGCGAGAGCTGGTCGTAGCGGCGTTTCCCCGCCGCGGCTGACCGCCCCAGGGTGCCGATGTTGCGCCTGATCTCCGCCTCGTCCACTTTCGAGCCGTAGAAATACCTGCCGCGGCAGGTGATGAAATAGCGGGCGCGCTTGAGCACCACGCCGATCTTCCTCAGGTCCTCGAAGTCCAGGGAGTGGACGCGGCGCGCGTAGGCGATCCTCTTCGCGGACCTCACCCCCAGCCCGGGCACCCGCAGCAGCGTCTCGTAGTCAGCCTTGTTCACCTCCACCGGGAAGAACTGGGGGTTGCGCAGCGCCCACCCCGACTTGGGGTCGAGCTCCTCGTCCAGTTGGGGCCGCTCCTCATCCAGTATCTCGTCTGAGGTGAAGTTGTAGTGGCGCAGCAGCCAGTCGGCCTGGTAGAGGCGGTGTTCGCGCAGCAGCGGCGGCCCGTCGAGTCCGGGCAGGCGCGGGTCGTCCGACACCGGCATGAAGGCGGAATAGTAGACCCTTTTCAGGTTGTAGCCGTTGTAGAGGCTCTCCGCCAGCCTGACGATGCGCAGGTCGTTCTCTGGCGTGGCACCCACGATGAGCTGTGTGCTCTGCCCCGCGGGAACGAAGACGGGGGCCTTCTTGAAGCGTTTTCTTTCCTCCCTGTTGGCGCGGATGCGGCCGGCCACGTCCCCCATAGGCCCGAGGATAGCCTCCTTCCTCTTGTCGGGCGCGAGCAGGCGCAGGCTCTTCTCCGTGGGGAGCTCAATATTCACGCTCATGCGGTCGGCGTAGAGGCCGGCGCGCCGGATCAACTCCGGGCTCGCGCCCGGGATGGCCTTGAGGTGGATGTAGCCGCGAAAGCCTTCCTCGTGCCGCAGTTTCCGCGCCGTGAGCAGCAGGCGCTCCATGGTGTAGTCGGGGCTCACCCACACCGCTGAACTGAGGAAGAGGCCCTCGATATAGTTGCGCCGGTAGAAGCTCATGGTGAGCTCCGCCAGTTCGTCCGGGGTGAAGGACGCGCGCGGCCTGGAAACCGATGCCCGGTTGGCGCAATAGGCGCAATCGTAGACGCAGCGATTGGAGAAGAGTATCTTGAGCAGGGAGATGCAACGCCCGTCATCGGACCAGCTGTGGCAGACGCCGAAGCTGGCGCAGTCGCCGAGCCTGCCCTTCCGGCCCGGCCTCCTCACCCCGCTGGAGGAGCAGGAGACGTCGTAGCGGGCCGCCCCTCCGAGGATCCTGAGCTTTTCCTCCAGGTCCATGGTTATCCTGCCTCCACACCTCTATATGCTTTCCATCTTCAGTGTGAACGGCGGCGGTGACAGAGAAGGCGGGAGAGACAGGGGAGGAACCCTTCCGGACCCCGCGCCCGCGCGTACACATGTCCGCGCGAGGTGCCCAGGATGGTGCCCCCGCGCTGGACTTCCGGACCCCGCGCCCGCGCGTACACATGTCCTCCGGGTTCGGGTAACGATGCCATCAAAGGCGGGGTCGGGAGACGAACGCCCCCTGATTCCTGATGCTCACGGAATGCATGTCCCGTGCTTCGGGTAATATAGAGATGCGCGGTTGGTTGGTCCGCGCATGGATACGGGAGTGGGACGAGAGCGACATCGACATGGAGGCGTGCATGCCGGTTGTCCGCCCCATGGGCGGAAGGGATCGCGTGCAGGGCAGGGAGCTGTCTGGCGGGCTCGCGGCCTCCACCCTGCACATGGGCCCGTATCACGAGCTCGCGGAAGCATACCAGGCATTGGACCTGTGGATGAAAGAGAACGGGTACCAGTATGCCGGTCCCGCCCGCGAGGTCTATCTCAACGATCCCGGTCAGGTGGCCAGGGCCGACCTGCTCACGGAGATCTCCATCCCCGTCGCCAAAGCTTAGAGGACTTCGGGACGCCCGGGTCACCGTCAGGTGGAGGGTGCCATCGCCACCCCTGCGGTACCCGCAGGATGAAGCGTTGCCCGTCACCAGTTCGTAGATGCCCTGCAGGATGCCCGCGACGAGCAGGTACGGCCTGGCGCTCTCCACCACGGCCTGCAGGCTTTCTCCGTCCAAGTCGAAGTAGATCAGGTGCCCAGGCCCCGCATTGCGAACTGGCGGCGCAGATACTCCGGCGACTGCTCGAACTCCTTGAGGGCGAGGGTCTCGATCACGTACCTGCGCTGTGCCTCCGCTATGGCCTTCGGTATGTCCTCTCCCGGCTCCGCCTCGAGCGGGTGAACCGGAACGGAAAGAGGCATGGGCCGAGTGATGGGCTCGGTCCGATCTATCTCCAGCGAGGTTGCACCTGCCACCAAAGGCATGTGAGTGATGATCCGGCAGACCCCGCCATTCACTCGATCACGGGCGACGCGTCGGGGTTCAGGGGATCCATCCTCACGGCAAGCGAGAAGAGGTAAGGGTAGTTGTTCCTGAGATGCTCGAGGTAGGCCAGCCATTCGCGCAGGAGCAGGCCGTAGGCTCTGGCGATATCGCTGCAGAGATGTTCGTGGTCGGTATCGGGCAGGCTCTCGATGAGATAGCGGTATTTCAGCTCCTCGGTGAGGTGGAATACCGCCCACAGCAGGTCGGTGAAGGTCTCGTGTTCCAGGAGGGTGGGGTTCTCCAGGAGGGTGAGGAGGAAATCCCGCTCGGAGAGCAGGAACTCGCTTATCTCCCGCAGCTGCACGTCGTCCCTGCCGATGGCGCATTCGTATTCGGAGACGGCCTCGCCGGCGCGCTGGAAGTCCTCGTCCTTCCATCCCGCATCCAGGGTCAGGCAGTCTCTTATCTGCTGGCAGGTGGTATCGAACACGGAGAAGAGACGAAGCAGTTGCATGCCCATCTCGCTGAAAAAGGCCCCGATGACCATGTTCAGCTTCTCCATGCGGTTGCGCCTCTCCCTCATGTCGAGAACGCGGTGCACGATGAGGGTGACCAGCAGGACCTCTACGGGTAGAAAGGCGAGATCCCCTAGCATGTAGATGAAGATATGGTGGGAATCCCTGAAGACGGCGTAGTGGACGGCGTACATTATCACGGTAAGAAACACCAGGGAAGCGCCCAGGACGACGTACCAGTTGCGATACCACGCGGAAGAATCTTCGTAGTCGATAAGCCGTCACCTCCCGATGATGCAGGAATCCTCGCGGGCACGAGGCAAGATCATGTCCGTGCCTCCCGATATCGTATTCGGCACCGTTCTCATCATATTCATGATTACCATCAAGCAACGCCTCCGACAGTATCGGTTAAGATTGTATATCAACCGCCGCCGTCAGTGGGTAATCCGCGTCATTCCGCCATGTGTGCATATATCGGGACTTCAAGTTAATATAAGAGGAGCAAGCTACCCGGAGGTATGGATATCCCGTTGTCCGTACACCCGTCCCTCCGCGGCATAGCGGCTCGATGGCGTATCGACAGCGGGCAAGCGGCAACAGGCATGGAGTCCCGTAGCGAGGGGTGATGGAGGAATACGACGTCGTCGTTGTGGGGGCCGGTTTCGGCGGGCCGGTCGCGGCCAGGAAATGCGCCGCGGCGGGCTTCGAGACCCTGATGCTGGAGAGGTCGCGGAGGGTGGGCGAGAAGGTCGTCTCCGGTCTGACCATCCCCTTCTACGGCTTCCTCTTCGGGCCGGCCTTCATCCGGGACGGGAACCCGCCCATAGAACGCCCGGTGGACGGCATCATCAACTACATCATCAAGGACATAGATGCCGGAGACATCGAGGTCGACGACTCCCTGCGCATCCCCAAGCCGCTCTCTCCCATCATCAGCTTCGGCTACAACGCCTACTGCCGGCCCTTCTGCCAGTGGGAGGCGGAGAAGGCGGTGGAGGCCGGGGCCGAGCTGCGCACCTCGGTCACGGTGGTGGACGTGCTGCGCGAGGACGGCAGGGTCGCCGGGGTGAGGACCGACAAGGGCGAGGAGATACGCGCGCGCATAGTCATCGATGCCGAGGGATCACAGGGGCTGCTGGCGGTGAAGGCGGGGGTGAGGGAGAAGTACCCCCCGGAGGTCATCTCCCTGGCCGACGTCTACGACTACGAGATGGACAAGGACGACCTGGACCGCGTCATGGGCCACACCCTGCGCTTCTGCTGGGCATGGGACGAACAGAAGCTCGCCCCCCCGCTGGGACACGGCAACGGGCTCATGGTCTGGCCTTACCGCGACAGCATCCATTTCATGCAGGACCAGTGCCTGCGCCTGGACGGCGGCGAAGTTCCCAACCTGAGGAAGCTCTTCGCCGAGTATCACGAGAACATCACCACCAGGCTGCCCTGGTGGCGGGAGGAGATCGCGCCCCGCATCCGGCTGCGGGCGCGCATGTGGGAGGGATTCGAGATCTTCGTCGGGCTGGACCGCGAGCTGCGCGAGATGCCCAACCATACCGACGGCATGATCCTCATCGGCGACGCCGCCGGGCTGGAGGGCACGGAGTTGTGCGACGGCGTGCCGGCGGCCTGGTTCTCCGCCGATATCGCCGCCGACGTGGCCATCGAGGCCCTGCGCGCCGGGGATGTTTCGCGGGCTTTTCTCTCGAGATACGACGAGCGCATCCGCGACCATCCCATCATCCAGTGGTCCATCACCGCTCCCAACCGCTACAACCTGCGCTTCGCGCAGGCGCATCACGATCTGGCGGAGTTGAAGAGGTACGTGCACGACGGTTGGGGGCTGGGCGGTTTCGCCCACATCGGCACCCCGCTGGCGCGGACCATACTGCGCGCGGTCGCCGACGACCCCGCCATCGTCACCTCCTGGATAAAGATGTTCTTCCGTTACTACTACAACTGGGTATACGAGCGCTACGACTACAGCGGCGGAAAGGGCGAGCCCGTACGGGACAGGGCTTGCGAGCCACGGGTGGCGCAGTCCGTATTCCGCGGCGCGCTGGGGGCGGCGGATGCCGCTCTGAAGCTGTTCTCGCCCCTCCTGAGGATAGCCGCGAGGCGGCTCGAGCCCTTGAGCAGGCTGGCCAATCCGGCCATGAAGGCGGCGCTCCCCGCCGTGGAAGCGCTGCTGAGAGCCGCGGCCGGGATGGAGCGTCTTACGGCCCCCATCAGCGACAGGATGGTGGATTTCGTGCGCCGCGCCGACCCCGGGATCTTCGATCCTCCCCGCGCTGGAGGTGGACGGGATGGCTAGGACGAGCGAGGAGTTCCCGGGGGTGGAGTGGGCGGAAGGCGCCGGCGGTTTCATCAAGGTGATCCCGGAGAGATGTGACGGCTGCGCGCTCTGCGTGCGCGTGTGCCTGGGAGGCTGCTACGAGATCTCCGGCAGTAAGGCGCGCATCAAGAGCCTGGGGTGTTGCATGGAATGCGCGGCCTGCTGGTACGTCTGCCCCAGGGACGCCGTCGACTTCTCCTGGCCCCCCGGGGGCGCCGGTTTCCGCACCGACTGGGGTTAGACTGCCGGGTCCTTTTCCTCTCTTTCCACCCGCGCTTTTCAGCCTTTGAGGGGATAGTCCCAACCCCGCAATTAAGGTTCTTCTCCCAGAAGCGTGGGTAGAGAGATGCAAGTGATTTAGCGCCAGTACGGAAAAGAGCTGGCAGTTAAGGTATGGGTAAACCATCGCACATCAAATGCCATCCAGATTGCCCACACTTTATGGCGAAGAGCCGCAATTATATATCGCTGCGTATGGAATGCAACGGCCAGAGTAGGGATGGTGCAGCTCAACAAAGGGGATCTGATACGGGAGACGCTGCTTTATCAATACCGTTGACGATAATTTCTTCCTGGTTCTTCCTTTCCCGCCACCCCCGCTTCCCGGAGAAGGGCCCGGAGAAGGGCCGGCGGCCGAAACCGCCCCGAAACCGCCCGTTATCCCCCATCCGTCAAGCCTTAATCACCCTACCCGAGGATGCTGACGTCCCCGCCCGCGTCCGACAACTTAAGCGACTCAAGCGGCAGGACCACAAAAACGGAAAAGGGGGCGAACGCGATGGAGCAGATGATCTGGTTGGATTTCAAGCAGACGGGTTCGCCGGAGACCAAGGAATTCCTCATCCTGCACTATGCGCCCCTGGTACGCGACCTGGCGCGCGGCTTCCGGTTCAAGACGCCACCCGAGATAGAATACGCCGACCTGGTGGGCTACGGTTTCCTCGGCCTGATCGACGCGATAGAGAAGTTCGATCCGGGCAGGGGGACCGACTTCTCTGTTTACGCCAGGATAAGGATCAAGGGGGCCATCTCCGACGGCGTCCGCACGGAAAGGCGCCTCCCCCGCTCCGTGCAGGCAAAGGCGCGGCGCATCGGCGCCGCCTACGAGGTGCTGAGCGAGAGGCTGCTCCGCTCTCCCAGCGAAAACGAGGTGGCGGACTACCTGGGGATCGAGATCGACAAATACCGCCGCATATCGGCGTACATAGAGAACTCCTACGTCCTCTCCCTCAACGATCTCACGTATTCCTCCGACGCGGATAACGGCGACCTGAGCCTCTTCGACCTCTTGCGGGACGAGAACGCGGAGGACCCCTCGGACGTTTCCGAGAGGGAGGACCTTCGCGCCGCGGTCCGGCTGAACGTCGAGAGGCTTCCGGAGCGCGAGAAGATGGTCATCTACCTCTATTATTGCGAGGAGTTGAGCATGAAAGAGGTGGGAGAGGTGTTGGGGATCACCGAGTCGAGGGTGAGCCAGATACACGGTGACGCCATCTCCCGCCTCAGGACGCTGCTGTCCGCGCAACTGGACCTCCAGCCCGCATAGACAGCTTAGTGCCCCGATCCATAAATGCGCTCGCATTCGAGCACCGATATGTCACCGTGTCTACGGACCGGAGCACTTGGCATAGAGGAACTGCGTCCATATCGGCGAGGCCGTCACCGCTACCAGGATGCAATGCTCATCATGGCAACAGGGCAGCCGGTCCGCATCAGGTTGATTGGGGGCGTAACGCCGGGGTCACTCAGGCGAGGGCTTTCTCGATCACTTCCATGACCTTGTCCGGCTGGAAGGGCTTGGTGATGAAGTCCTTCACCCCCTCCTCCAGGGCTTCCAGCATGAGGTGCTTCTCCCCCAGGGCGCTGCAGATGATGATCCTCGCCTTGGGATCGACGTTGAGGATGCCTTTCGCCGCGGCCATGCCGTCCATCTCGGGCATGTTGATGTCCATGATCACCAGGTCGGGCTTCCAGCGCTCGTAGGCCCATATGGCCTCGGCCCCCGTTTCCGCTTCCACGATGGCGGTGTAACCGTTCTCGGCGAGGATATTGCGCAGCATCATGCGTGTGAAGAGGGCGTCGTCCGCGATGAGTATGGTTGCCGCCATGACCGCTGCCGTTCCCTTTCTCTTCCACGCGCCTCAGGCCAGTCCGTTCAAGCAGCCCGCTACACAATAAACATAGACGTATCCGGCCCGGGCTGCAACACCGCTACATCTATCGGCCAGTCGCCCCGCCTGGTTGAGCGCCCCCGTGGCGTGAACCCCGCACACACGCCCATTGAGAACCAGTGGACACGTTCGTTCAATCCTGCGGCCGATTCCGATAGAATATCCAAGAGGGACATTCCACATCATCGCCTGCTGCACAACGACGGCAAGAACCCGGGCCGTGGATCGTGGAAAAGAGAGACGGAGGACGGGCGGTACATGGGTGGACGGGGGGAACGTGGCGGGGGCGCTCCTCGCAAGGAGGGCGGCGCGGCCGGGAGCGGCGGCGGCCACACGCCGGCGTCCGGGGGGCCGGAGTTCTTGCGCCTGCTCGTAGATGGAACCCCCGATATGATCACGGTCCTCGATAATGCCATGGATATCATAGCCATCATCGACGGGAAGGGAGCCATCAGGTATATCAACCAGGCCGTACGGCAGATCATGGGCTACGAACCGGAGGAGCTGACCGGCAGGCCCTGCTTCGACTTCATCCACCCGGACGATCTATCGAGAGCCAGCGAGATAATAGGCATCTCCGCCCGGGATCCAAGTTATTTCCCCCTGCACGAGATACGTGTCATGCATAAGGACGGTCTCTGGCATCATCTCGAGGGTATCGGAAGGAGCTTACTCGAGCACCCGGCAGTGCAAGGGATCGTGGTGAGCTTCCGCGATATCACCGAACGCAAGAGGATGGAGAAGGAGCTTCGCGACCGCAACGAGGAGCTGGAGGCCTTCGCCCACACCATATCCCACGACCTGCTCACCCCGGTGGCCATAGTAGAGGGGTACGCGAAAGCGGCCCTGGAGGCGGGCGCGGAGGGCAGGGCGGACGCGGAGAGGGAATGCCTGGAGGCCATCGCCAGGGGGGCGCGCCGCATGAACGACCTCATCGGCTCCCTCCTGCAGTACGCGCAGGCCGGCCACATGGACATGGAGACCTACCGCGCGGATACGGAAGAAGTGCTCATGGAAGTGCTCATGGACCTGGATGGGGAGATCAAACAAAAGGGGGTCTGGGTGGAGGTAGTGAGCGAGCTGCCCAGCATCGAAGCCGACGGCGTCAAGTTGCGCCAGGTATTCGCGAACCTCATAGGCAACGCCGTCAGGCACATGGGAGACGTTCCGTCGCCGACCATCGAGGTGGGCGCGGAGAGGGAGAGCGCCATGGTGAAGTTCCGCGTAAGGGATAACGGCATCGGTATTCCCGCGGAGTTGCAGAAGAAGATCTACGAGCCCTTCCGGCATTTCTCGCTGGCCGAGTCCCCCGGCCTGGGCATCGGCCTTGCGACGGTGAGACGCGCCGTGACGGCATGGGGCGGCGGCACATGGGTGGAATCCACCCCCGGGGAGGGAGCCACTTTCTTCTTCACCGCTCCCCTGGCCGAATAGGCGCCCCCAAAATCCCATTCGGGGTCAGCCCTGGAACGGGATCGGCGAGTCACCTAACAAATCCCACTTGGGGTCAGCCCTGGAACGGGATCGGCGAGTCACCTAACACCTTGTTGTGGTACCTTACCGGACCTACCATATGAATCCCACCTGGGGTCACCTTTCCCACTTGGGGTCAGCCCTGGAACGGGATCGGCAGGGGTCTGTCCCGAAAATACGCTCCCCGATACCATACGTCGTGCTCGGAAGCGCTGTCGATCTTATCCCCGGTGGTGTCTCGCGGCCGCGCCATATGGACGGCCGACCCATGAATACGCTCGCACGCCGATCGCACGCGACGCGCGGCCTCATCGCCCGTCCGCTCCCCTCCACGCCCCTGGAGAAAGACCTTGCTATAATCGTAGGAAGGCGGTTCCGAGTATCGAGGCGGTGATGCGACCTGTCAGCCAAGCACGAAAGGGTACTGGCGGCATTGGAGTTGCGGGAACCGGACCGCGTCCCGGTACTGGACCTCATGCTGGAATACACGACGGACAACGCCATCCTGGGACGGAAGCCGGCCCTGACGCACAGGATGATCGCCGACGAGCGGCTGTCGAAGTTCTACGACTGGTTCTTCGGGCGCGTACGGAGCTTCTCGCTCCTGGACAGGGACCTCGAGCGGTTCCTCCACCTCGGGGCCGCGGCGGCGGAGAAGATGGGCTACGACGCCGCCTGGCTCCCCTACTTCCCCGTGCTGCGCTTCCAGGATTCCAGGACCATGGTGGACATGTACGGGCGCCTGAGCGACGTGGTCCTGGACCACAGCGGGAACCTGGGCAATCCCACCTACCGCGAGGGGCTCATCGCCAGCCCCGACGCCTGGCGGGCCTGGGACAAGAAGCCGCTCCTGAGATTGCCGGCCAAGGTCAACGGCGCCTTTTCCCGTCTCATGGACGGATACGGCGACAAGTTCTTCGCCCTCGGCTTCTGCTCCTACGGCCTCTTCGAGAACACCTGGCAGCCCCTGGGGTTCGACCGCTTCGTGGTCGCCGCGCGCCGCGACCGGGGCTTCCTGAACTCCATGATAGGGTTCCATACCGACCTCTACTGCGTGCTGGTGGAGGCCATGGCCGACGCCGGCCTCCCCGCCATGGTCTATACCGACG
>CAZQFX010000037.1:0-9707 GCA_964592775.1 uncultured Actinomycetota bacterium | reverse complement strand
CCGCCTGGTCGAGGACCTTTTCGGAGACGCGTACAGGCGCATCGTGGAGACGGCGCACGCACAGGGGATGAAGATAATCATCCACTCGTGCGGCAACGTCACCGCGCTGCTGCCCTTCTTCGCCGACTGCGGTTTCGACGGCGTGCATCCCATAGAGCCCACCGCGGGCATGTCCCTGGCCGAGGCCAAGGGGCTGGTGGGCGAGCGCATGTGCCTAGTCGGCAACCTGGACATCACCCACATCCTCGTCGACGCGGGCAGGGACGAGGTCTACGAGGCGGTGCGGCAGGCTATCGCCGACGCGGGTCCCGGCGGAGGTTATATCCTGGCCCCCGACCATTCCCATCCCGGGATATCGGCGGAGAGGCTGCGCTGGATGGTGGAGGCGGCCCACGAATACGGCGGCTATCCCCTCGCGACGTGACGGCTTGCCGTATACCACGCTACGGAAAACCCCACAGGCAGGCCCTCGCGGGCCGTCCCTGTCACATCACCGTGCGTACGGGTCCGTATACGGCGGTTCGGCAAGGTTAAGCGGGGCATGGGGCTTCCTCGAGAGGCCCGTTTTCTCTCCGCCTTGCCGCGCCCCGTCAGAACTTGAAGGCCTCTACGAACATAAGGGTGGCGGGGCTGGTTATCGTGGGATCGGTGATCACATTCACTATGGCAGGCCCGCCGCACTCGAGAGCGCGCCGGATGGCCGGAAGGATGTCCTCGTCCTTGTCCACGAACTCCGCGTACCCGCCGATGGCCTCGGCGATCTTCTCGTAGTGTATGACGCCCAGCTCGGTCCCGCACACGCGGCATTCCTCGTAGTAAAGCTCCTGGTGGTGCTTGACCATACCCCAGGCCTGGTCGTTGCAGATGACCACGGTGATGGGGGCGCCGTGGCGGCAAGAGGTCTCCATCTCCATGGCGTTGAGGCCGAAGGAGCCGTCGCCGGTGAAGAGGACGACCCGCTTGTCGGGGCGGGCGAGCTTGGCGCCGATGGCGAAGGGGACCCCGGTGCCCAGGCATCCGAAGAGGGTTCCGCTACCGATGACTCCGGACATCTGCGTGGCCTTCAGCCCCATGAGGCCGAAGTAGACGCTGTCGCCGCCGTCGACGACGAAGATGGCGTCGTCGCCCGTGGCCTCCCTGATGGCTCGGGTGATGCGGAAGGGGTGGATGGGAGCGGCGGGCGTCTCCCGCGCCTGCCTCTCGCCCTCGGTGAGCATGGCGAAGGTGCTCTTGAGGGAGTTCAGCCATTCGGAGCGGTCTTTCTCCTCTATCCCCCGGTTGAGCCGCGCCAGCACCGCCCCGGCGTCGCCCACCAGCGCCAGGTCGGCGGGGCGGTTGCGGTCCACCTCGGAAGGGTCGATGTCCACCCTGATGACCCTGGCGCCCGCCAGAGTGTCCCCGTAATTAAGCACCCAGTTGAACCTTATGCCCGCGGCCAGGACCACGTCCGCCATGGAGGTGGCGGCGAGCATGCCCATAAGGCCGCCATCCCAGAGGGAGAGGGGATGCTCGTCGGGTATGGCGCCGCGGCCGTTGTCGAAGATGAGGGTGGGGATGCCGGCCTTCTCCACCAGCTCCCTGACGGCATCCGCGCACCCACTCATGGCTATGCCGCTGCCCCCGATGAAGAGAGGCTTCTCGGCGCCGTTCAGGAGCTCGACCGCCTGCTGCAATGCGTCCTCCTCGGGGAGTACGGCAAATTTACGCGCTGCCCACTTGGGATACTTGACCTCTCCTTCGTCCATCGCCCCGTACAGCGACTCGGTGGCGAACTCAAGGAAAACGGGGCCGGGCCTGCCGGAGACGGCATGGCGGAAGGCCATCTCCAGGTATTCCGGTATCCTCTCGATGTGGTGGCACCTCCCCGCCCATTTGACCACGGGCTTGATCATGCTCTGCTGGTCCATGTCCTGCAGGGCGCCCTTGTCGAGGTCGCGCAGGGGGACCATGCCGCTGAGGACGACCACGGGCACGTTCTCCAGGTAGGCGTTGACCACCCCGGTGAGGGAGTTGGTGAAACCGGGGCCCGCGGTGACCAGGCACACCCCGGGCTTGCCGGTGAAGATGGACCAGGCATGGGCCATCATCACCGCCGCCTGTTCATGATGCACATCTATAACCCTGACGCCCGAGTCCAGGCAGCCGTCGAAGATGGGCGCGATGTGCCCTCCCGAGAGGGCGAAGATGGTATCTATGCCCTCGACGTTCTTGAGATACTCCGCTACGATGTGTCCTCCGTGCACCTCAGCCATTTTCCGTACCTCCCTTATTGGCCCCAGCCGATCCTCTTTCCGGCATTACACGTGCCAGACCTCCACGTTCGCAGACGTGAAGGCGCTGTCGCTTACGCGATGCATTCCATCGCGCGTCATCCTATGATCCTTTCGGGGGGTTGTACTCTTCGCGCACCCACTTCTCGATGGCGGCCCTGGCCTCCTCCCAAGGCACCCTGGTCTTCCAGCCCAGCTCCTCCTCGGCCCTGCGGGTGCTGATGTCCAGGTCCCTGCCCATGATGGCCACGGACATGGCGGAGATGGGCGGCCGCACGCCGAAGGGCAGGAAAAGGGTCTGGACAATCCACGCCAGCCTCCAGGCGAACTTGAAGGGGAGCGAGCCCGTCGGCTTCTTCGCGATGAGGCCGAGCAGCCACTCCGCGTACTCCTTCCACGAGACATCGTAGTCATCGCGCAGGTTGTAGGTCCTCCCCCTGGCGGCGTCGCTGTCCGCGGCCATGAGGATGCCGTCCACGAGGTTGTCGATATACACCAGGCTGGCGCTCCACTGCCCGCCATCCATGAGGGGGAAGGGCCCCCTGCTCGCCACGTCCAGAAGCTCCCTCACCCACACGCTCCCGGGACCGGTCACGTTGGAGGGACGGATGATGGTGGTGTCCATGGCGCCCCTTGCCATACAGGAAGCGACGATCTGCTCCGCCTCCGCTTTGGCGTCGCCGTAATGCATGCCCATCTTCACCAACGGGATATACTCGTCGTAATCCCTGACGTGCGTCCCGAGGCCGTATGCCGCCACCGAGCTGAGGTAGACGAAGCGCTCCGCCTTTCCCTCGCACTCGTCCAGGATGTTGCGGGTGCCGCCCACGCCGATGGAGAAGAAGTCCTCCTTCTTTCCCCAGTCGATGGTGCGGTTGGCGCAGTGGATGGCCCTGGCGCAGCCGTCCGCCGCCCCCGCGATGCTCGAAGGTTTGGTGAGGTCCCCCCGGAAGACTTCCATGCCCGCCGCCTCGAGGCCCCGGTCGGCCTCCCCCGGCATGAGCAGGCCGCGCACCTCGTCTCCGCTCTCGAGAAGTCTCCTGGTGAGATGGGAGCCGATGAAGCCGGCCGCCCCCGTGATAAGAACCCGCATGGTTATCCCCTCCCAGCCGCAAACGGCAATCCGAGACAATCCCATCCTTAAGAAAAAGATACATTGATTATAAACGGAAGGGGGGCCGAGGTCTGCTATGATGTATGCTTGAGGACCGGGCGATGACGGCGGCACGGCGAGGAGCGACATGGAGACCGATCTCGCGAAGATAAAGAAGCTGGCCTCGGAGTACGAGGAGGAAGTGGACGCCTTCCTGGAGTGGCTGAAGGTGTCCCGCATCCCCGTCCGCAAACTGGATGCCCGCCTGAAGAAGCTTATGCGCGAGATCATGCGGGAGTTCGACTGCACGAGATGCGCGGCCTGCTGTAAGGACGCATATGTGGTGGTCGATACCGACGACATCGCGCGTATGGCTGAGGCCGTGGGCATGAAGCGTTCGGAGTTCCGCGCCGCCTACGTGACCAGGAACGAGGACGGGGACACCTGTTTCAACCGCCGCCCCTGCCCTTTCCTCGAAGGCGATCTGTGCACCCGCTACAGGTCGCGCCCCGGCTGCTGCCGCGAGTACCCCTACTCACTCGCAGTGGACAGCAAGGAGAAGATCGAGAACATCAGCGCCAACTACCTGGTGTGCCCGGTGCTCTTCCACGCCCTGGAGCAACTGCGCGATTTCATCTGAACGCGTCCGCATCCTGGTGCGGGGTTCTCGGACTGACGCTTCCGTGTGGGGAGAGCGAAGCCATCGGTGCGCTGCCGAACGGCGCGCAGCAAACCTGCACGGCGCCGCGAACTCGAGCGCGGTGAGCATCTCGCTCAAGCCGGGTTTCACATCATTCCCGTCCGTGACCGGGAATATAAGAATGCAGGGATCATCGACTCCCCATGGATCTTCCCGCACCCCGCCAATGTCCTCAACGAAAAAGATGAACCAACAGTTCGTCGCTGCATGCGACGATATGGCTTGCGCCCGCTTCCCCCCGAAAAGCGCGCTCGAGCAGCTACACGGGATAAACGCCGTGCTTGCGCGGGTGCCTGAAGATTTTTTTGTCCTTCGAAAATTCCAACGCCTGGAAAAGCAATCTTCTGCTTTCCTTGGGGTCAATGATATCATCGATGTACGCCTTCGCGGCAGGGTACTTGACCCTGAGATAAGGCTTAAGCTTGCCCACTATTTCACCGACGAAGGCGTCTTTTTCTTCCGCGTCTATGGTGTCAAGAATTTTTTTGGCGAAAATGCTGACCATCCCTTCAGCGCCCATTACCGAAATCTCTCCCGTTGGCCATGCGACAATCAAGTCAGGATCAAATGATTTGCCGCACATGGCATAGTAGCCGGCGCCATACGCCTTACGAACGATGATGGTAAACTTTGGCACCGTAGCTTCGGCAACCGTGTGTATGAACTTTGCTCCGTGGCGGATAATGCCGCTCTTCTCGGCTTTTGAGCCCACCATGAAGCCCGGCACGTCCGCGAGAAACAACAGTGGTATATTGAAGGCGTCACATAACCATATGAAATGCGCTGCCTTATCCGCTGCGTTGATATCTATTACCCCCCCATAAGACAAAGGGTTGTTGGCGACTACCCCTAGGGGATACCCTCCGATTCTTCCAAAACCGGTAATGATGTTCATCGCCCATCGCGGTTTTATTTCGAAGAAATACCCGTCATCCACCAACAATTCGATTATCTTATGCATGTCATAAGCGCGTTTAGGGTCATCGGGAATTATGTCCATTATTTTATCGTCGATGAGATCCGTGGGGTTGCCGGCATACTCTTTTCGAGGCGGTTTCTGATCGCAGTTGCTCGGGAAAAACGACAAGTACTCCCGGATAGCCTTTATGCACTCCTCGTCGGATTCCACCTCCAGGTCCCCTACGCCACTGACCTCGCAATGGATTTTTGATCCTCCAAGGTCGTTCTCGGTAATATCCTCTCCCACAACCATCTTGGCTAACGCAGGCCCGCCGAGCCCCATGAAGCTATTCCCCTTTACCATTGGAATGAAGTCTGAAAGCCCGGGGATGTAAGCCGTACCGGCAAAGCCAGGCCCGAACATCGCCCCCACTTGCGGGATAATCCCTGACATCAGCGATTCTTCCTTAAAAAGATATCCCGTGTTTGCAAACATGGCCGCTCGTTCGGTATCTTCGAATCCTTTTTTTTGAGGATCGATTCTCGCTCCACCGGAGTCAAGAAGCCATACGATGGGGAATCTGGACTTTAAAGCGATCTCGCGGATACGCGTCGCTTTGTCCTCCCCGATCTTGCCCATGGAGCCGCCTTTCACCGTGTAATCGTAGCCAATTACGGCAACGTAGCGACCGTCAACTTTACCGTATCCGGCGACCACTCCATCTGCGTCTGGCGTTTCAATTCCTTCGCCAGCAAGTATTCCGATCTCACAAAAAGTGCCCTCGTCGAAAAGTAAATCCAGCCGCTCCCTTACCGTAAGCTTGCCTCGATCGTGCTGCCTCTTGATCTTTTCAGGTCCTCCTCCAAGTCTCGCTATTTCCCGCATTTCGTGGACTTGTGCAACATCTTCACGCATGATCTCGCCCTCCTAAGAAAATATGCAGGCCCTTCACATTCAAATATTATTGGTCATACCCTCTCTTTTTGCCGTCATTAGCCTCACTCAACCCCTGAACTTCTCGATAAAGTGAGTATCATAGCCTCCGTTTCTGAACAGAGAGGAGTCTATGGCATCGAGAAGAAACGGGATGTTGCTCTTGATGCCTTCTATCCGGTAATTGCGGAGCGCGCGCAGCATGCGCTCAATGGCAATGTCTCTAGTGTCACCGAAGGTTATCAGCTTGGCGATCAGCGGATCGTAGAACGGGGAGACCACCCCTTTGGCTTCGATTCCGCTATCGACACGCACGCCTTCACCAGCAGGCTCTTCATACCCCGTTACCGTTCCCGGAGAGGGAAGAAACTTTTCCGGGTCCTCCGCATATATTCTCGACTCAATGGCATGTCCTTTGAACTGTATGTCATCCTCCCCTGTCGGGAGCTCCTCTCCCGAAGCAATTCTTATCTGCAGTTCGACCAGGTCCACTCCAGCGATTTCCTCAGTGATCGGATGTTCCACCTGAAGCCTTGTGTTCGCTTCAAGGAAGTAGAAATTCCGCTCCTTGTCTACTACGAACTCTATAGTGCCTGCATTGATGTAACCAATTCCGCTAACGAGTTTCTTGGCCGCCTCTCTCAAGCTCTTTCGGAGCTCTTCCGTCACATACGTCGAAGGTGATTCCTCAACAATTTTCTGGTACCTTCTCTGAACCGAACACTCCCTTTCCCAGAAAGTTACCACGTTTCCCTTGGTATCGCGAAGGACTTGAATCTCTATATGGTGCGGCTCCTCCAAGTACTTCTCCAGATATACGCGGTTATCCCCAAAAGCAAAGCCCGCGCGGTTGGAAGCCGATTCAAAAGCATTCACGAACTCGTCATCGCTCTCCACCTTTACCATGCCGATCCCCCCGCCGCCGGCCGCGGCTTTCAGCAACACGGGAAAAGCAAGCTTCCTGGAAGCCTCCACGGCATCCTCTACACATTCGAGGACGTCGCTTCCCGGTATCACGGGAACGCTGAGGCCGGCTGCCGTTTTCCGGGCCTCCGCTTTGTCCGCCATCACCCTTATTTGTTCGGCACCGGGCCCGATGAAGGTTATGCCGGCTTCCTCGCAGCTTCTGACGAACTCCGGGTTTTCAGATAAAAAGCCGTATCCAGGGTGAATTGCGTCACATTTGGCGCTTTTGGCAATATCGATTATCTTTTCAATATTCAGATAACTTTCGCCGGGCTTTTTCCCGCCAAGGCTCTTTCTCTCATCCGCTTCGCGGACGAACAGCGCATCCTCGTCCACTTCCGAGTGCACGGCTATGGTTCTTACGCCGAGTCTCCTGGCGGTCCTAATAACCCTTCTTGCGATTTCTCCCCTATTGGCAACAAGAATGGATGTAATTCCCATGTTACTTCGCCTCCCATCCCAACAAGACGGCATCGAATAATCTGCGTATTATACGATAATTGCCACTACGTCTTCTTCCAGCACTGTATCGTTTTCCGCAAACCTTATTTCGCTTATCACCCCGGCTGTTGGAGCTTCAACCGGAACTTCCATTTTCATGGACTCGAGGACCATGATGACTTCATTTTCCTCAATGGAGTCACCGACGCTTTTTACTATCTTGCACAAGTTTCCGGTAATCGGCGCTCTGACTTCTGCCCCCATTTTAGTACTACTCCTTTTTTTGACATCTGCATTAAAAATGCATTCAGCCTAAACCCCGTCAGTCAGGTCGTAATGTGAATTCGTACGGACACCAAGTACCGACCGTTGCGTCATTGCATTCGACAAGCAGCCTATATGTTGAAATTGCTCGAACACGACCGCTCTAACTTCTCATTAATCTAACTCGGCAACTTCAGCATCTGTCTGGCTTCTTCTACCGTAGCCGGCTCACGCCCTACATCTCTCGCCATGCGAACCACTTTCTCCACCAGGGGGCCATTTCCTTCAGCCATAACCCCGGGGGATAGGTAAAAGTTGTCTTCCAATCCCACGCGAACATTTCCGCCAAGAGCAAGCGCCACGGAGTTCAATGTCCACTGGTCCGCGCTTATCCCGATGACCTGCCAGGGAATGCCCGCGGGCACAAGTGAAGTCATGTAGGTAAGGTTCCTGGCCGTTGCTTGTATTCCGCCCACGACTCCAAGAACACAGCTAATCTGAAAGCTCTTGAGCAGTCCCATGTCCATCAAGGGGTAGATGGTTTCAAGGTGCCCTATGTCGAAACACTCACATTCCGGTTGGACGTTGTTGTCCTGCATGTTCCTTACGTAGAACATTATGTCTGGAATGGGATTAACGAATTCCACCGAAAACACGAAATCTTTGCGCCGCTTGCTGTACTTCGCATAGTTCATAGTTCCCATATTTAAGGCGGCGATGTCCGGTTTTACGGCGGAAATATGGGCAATCCGCTGTTCCCGGGGCACGCCAATCGCCCCGGTGGAAAAATTGATTATTATTGGACACCGCTTGCGCACCTCTTCGTATATCTTCTGAAAGACCTCCACCCGCAAAGAGGGCTTCCCGTCATCTTCCCGACCATGGATGTGTACTACGGAGGCCCCCCCTTCATATGCTCTCCTGGCCTCCTCCGCGATTTCTTCAGCCGTATAGGGAATATACGGGCATTGTTTGCGGTTAGCGGCAACCCCGGTCAGAGCACATGTGACTACAACCTTATCCTGATCCATTTCTCCCTGCTCCTTTCCTGCGGCTTGCTTCTCCTGCTTAATAAGCTGATTCGTCCATGCTCATTGCCGTGCCCGTTCTGGCGTCTATCTGCCTTTCCACTGTGGCTCACGCTTCGCCATGAACGCGGATACGCCCTCGATCATGTCTTCCGCCTGCATGTTGAGGGCCAGCATGCCGGAGAGATATTCCATAGCTTTTTCGAATTCCATATCCCGCACCGTATAGAAAGCCCGGCGCCCTAGCCGGAGTATGGCCGGACTTTTCCGATTGATCTTTTCCGTAATTTCCTCGACCTTCCGGTCCAACTCTTCCCTTTCCGCTACCTCGCTTACGAACCCCAACTCCTTTGCCTCTTCAGCGCTTATCCTTTCGCCGGTATACATCATCTCAAGAAGTTTTTTCTGGTTATTGGTGACTCTTACCAGCGTAGCCATGATAATGTATGGAAAGAGCCCCAGATTGATTTCCGGCGTCCCGCACTGGACGTCCTTTGCCGCAACTACCAGGTCGCATGCGCACATAAGGCCAAACCCCCCGCCCAGCGCATGACCCTGAATTCTTCCTATCAGTGGTTTTTTCAGTGATTTGATCCGCTTGAAGAGATATATGAATTCCCGCTGAAGCTCATGACGATCCAGAAAGCTCATCTGCAGGACTTCTCCTCCGCCAAGGTCCATTCCCGCGCAAAAAGCCTTCTCTCCCGCCCCCGTCAAAACAATGCTCTGTATCTCTGCGTCGTCGTCGTAGTCTCTCAGAGCGGAATCGAGTTCCCGCAGCATAGTCGGATTCAAGGCATTGCGACGCTCTTCCCTGGAGAGAGTTATCCAGCCGTTCGCGCCCTTTTTTTCTGCAAGGATTGTTTCATGCATTGAAATACCTCCCTTCTCCAACCCTGCTATCGATTTCACATCGTACCATAACTTTGGTGCCGCGTCACCCTTTCGCACGGCGCCCGACGGGGTTCCCATTCGTCTCTCTATCTTCTCCGCCCGCAATATATCTATAGGGCGGGATCAGCTGTTGGAACGGCTTGACAATGCATAGACAAATACGGTTCTTCTGCAATAAGTGTGGGTGGCTTTAACTCAGGCCTAGGGGTCGAGCCTC
>CAZQFX010000036.1:0-20638 GCA_964592775.1 uncultured Actinomycetota bacterium | reverse complement strand
TAACCCGCCAGGGATTCCGCCAGCACCGGGGCCAGGCTCTGCCTGCCCGTGCTGGCGCTCTCCATCCAGCGCAACAACTCCTCGTCCTTCCCCCCCTCGATCAGACCCCCGATGCGGCCTATCGCGGCCATGAACTCCCGCAGCGATTCCCCCACCGCTTCCCGGTTCTCCATGAGGATGTCCAGCCAGAGGCCCGCGTCCGAGGCCGCGATGCGCGTCATGTCCCGGAATCCCCCCGCGGCTAGGCGCAGGAGGGGGTACTCCCCGGCCCTTTCCAGCGCCAGGTTCATGAGCGACATGGCCAGGATGTGCGGGAGATGGCTGATGACGGACACCGCGCGGTCGTGCTGGCTGGGTTCCATGGCGAGCACCCTCGCGCCCAGGGACGCTATCAGGGTATGCAGGCGGGAATAGGCCTCGGCGTCGCAATCGTCGCTGGGGGTGAGCACGTAGTAGGCGTCACGGAACAGGTGCGGGTCGGCGAATCCGACCCCTCTCTGTTCCGACCCCGCCAGGGGGTGGCCGCCGATGAAATGGCACGAGGGGGGCAATATCTCGCCGGCAAGCCTTACCACGCGCTCTTTAACCGAGCCCACGTCGCTCAAGGTCGTGCCCGGGCGTAGCGACGGCGCCAGCTCCGCGAGCACCGCGGGGATGGCGCGCACCGGCACGGCGATGAAGACGAGCTCGCATTCGCCGGCGAGGTCGGCCGCGCTTCCGGCCTTTTCCTCCACCGCGCCGCGTTCCCGCGCCCGTTCCAGCATGGCGCCGTCGGCGTCGTAGCCGATGACCCTGCCCGCCGCTTCACCGTCCCGCAGCGCCAGTCCAAGGGACCCGCCAATCAGCCCCGTCCCTATGATGCCCGCGCACCCATAGAGCGCTTCGCCTGCCATCTCCGCCGCCCCTCACGCACCGACCCATATGCGGCCCAGCAGACCGGCCATGTCCTTCAACTCGCCCATCATCTCCCTGAAGCCTTCGATGGTCAGGGATTGCGCTCCGTCGCAGAGGGCTTCGCGGGGATTGGGGTGCATCTCCACCATCACCCCGTCTGCTCCCGCCGCGAGGGCGGCCATGCACAGCGGGGACACCAGCTCCCGCACGCCGGTGGCGTGGCTCGGGTCCACGAAGATGGGAAGGTGGGAGGATTTCTTCACCGCGGGCACCGCCGATATGTCGAGGGTGTTGCGGGTGCCCGTCTCGAAGGTACGTATGCCGCGCTCGCAGAGGATGACCTTGTTGTTGCCTTCCTTGAGGATATACTCCGCGGCCATCAGCCACTCCTCCACCGTGGAGCTCATGCCGCGCTTGAGGAGGATGGGCTTTTCCTGGAAGCCGAGATCCCTGAGCATGAGGAAGTTCTGCATGTTACGCGCCCCCACCTGGAGCACGTCCGCGTAACGCGACACCGCCTCTATGTCGCGCACGTCGAGCACCTCGGTGACTATGGGGAGGCCCGTCTCCTCCCGCGCCTTGGCGAGCATGGCGAGCCCCTCCTCTCCCAGCCCCTGGAAACTGTAGGGTGATGTGCGGGGCTTGAAGGCCCCGCCGCGGAACATCGTCGCGCCGGCTTCTTTTGCCGCGCGCGCGGCCTCAATGACCTGCGCCTCGCTCTCCACCGAGCAGGGCCCGGCGATGACGGTGAAGCTCCCTCCCCCAATCTCCGCCCCTCCCACGCGGATCACCGTGGGCTCCGCCTGAAACTCGCGGCTCACCAGCTTGTAGGGCTTCAAGATAGGGACGACCTTCTCCACCGCGGGATAGGCTTCGAAGGGCATTTGCATGACCTTCGCGTCGTCGCCGATGACTCCGATCACCGTGCGGAACTCACCCCTCGATATGTGCGCTTCCATTCCCACCTCGTGCAGAAGGGCGACGAGTTCCTCGATGTCCTCGTCCGTAGCGCTCTCGCGCAATACGATGACCATCTCCACCACATCCTTCCGGATCCGCTCTCTCTTCCCTGCCGGCGGCATTTCCGCGAGCCGTTATCCGCGGCCCGTCTCGCCACCGGCGTCTTCCGTTAGTCCACATTCCGGCACCGGGCTCGATATCCCTGCTGCCCGCTCTTTCGCTATAGAAAATCCGAGAAGTTCGAGCGCCGGGCCCGAACTCCCCTTCTCTTCTATTCGATTGTGAGGCGCTGCCGGTTTATTCGGGGAGGTCCGTTCTCAACTGGCGCGCCCCCTCCAGATAGGGATGGCGTAGTTCGTGCGGATGTTTTCGCGTATAGAAATGCATTAGCACCCGCAGGCACATCCCCGGTGAATCCTCGATGGACAGTTCGCGTGCGCACAGCAGCGGCACGTGGGTGAGGCCGATATGCCGTGCGGCTGCCGCGGGGAATTCCGCCGTCAGATCCTCGGTGGCCGTGAAGATGATGTCCACGATGTCCTCGGGGCGGATATCGTTACGCTTGAGCATCTCCCGCAGGAGCTCGGCCGCCTTTTCCGTTATCTCTTCCTTGATGTTCTCCTTGCAGAGGATCGCCCCCCGCAAAGCCCTGAGCTGCATACCTCTAGCCTCCTCGTTTATCAGAAATCCAGTGTATCATAAATGGGGCCGTGTCTTCGATCTTCGGCTTCATCCGAAAGCTGGGAACGACCTGGAGCTACCGGACGCCGGTGTTCTCGATGTTACCGCGGCCGAAGATCGAAGCTACGACCCCAGAAGTTTCTTCACCTCGGCCGGGGTCAGCGGGCGGTAGCTCCCCTCCTCCACCCCCCTGAGGTCGAGGAGCCCGAGGCGGGTGCGCACGAGGTCATCCACCTCCAGGCCGACCGCCGCGCACATGCGGCGCACCTGCCGCTTTCTCCCCTCGTGGATGACCATCTCCAGCAGGCAGCGTCCTTCCTCGTCCAGCAGCACTTTCACCTTCGCCGGCGCGGTCGTCCCCTCCTCCAACCGTATCCCCTTGCGCATCGCCGCAAGCCCTTGCGAGGTGAGGTGCCCCCTCGCCTCCACCAGGTAGGTCTTCCCCACGCCGTGGCTGGGATGTGTCAACCTCTGAGCCAGGTAACCGTCGTTGGTGATGAGCAGCAGCCCGCGGGTGTCGCGGTCGAGCCGCCCCACCGGAAAGAGCCTTACCTCTTCATTTATGAGTTCCATCACCGTGGGGCGGCCGCGGGTATCCTTCGCCGTGGTTATATATCCCGGCGGCTTGTTGAGGAGGAAATATCTCTTCTCCACCCCCAGGTCGATGGGAATGCCGTCAACGGTCACGTTGTCCGCGGCGGTATCGATACGATCGCCGAGTGCGGCCTTCCTGCCGTTGACTCTTACCCTGCCGCACTCGATCATCGCCTCGCACTTGCGCCGCGACCCCAGACCCGCCGCCGCCAGCGCCTTCTGGAGTCTTTCCCGTGGATCCATTTCCCAGCCTTGGTTCAACGATCAGCGCGGTATCCCGCCGGGATCTTCATCTTCCCGGGCGGCCCCATCCGGTATTTCCCGCTCGCCATCGCCTTCACCCGCCGCTTCCGACGCTTCGCCGTATCCAGGGACACCCTCATCCCCACGGGACGGATGCCCGTATCCGCTTTCCCCCGTTCCCCCGTAGATAGTTTCTTCCTCACCGGACACACTCACGTCAAGGTAGGCGTCCTCGCTGTCTTCCCTTCTCTCGCTCTCTTCGATGCCCGTCCTCTCGGCCTGCCCCGAGAGAGAGCGGGCGATGCGCTCGACCGTCTCCCGGTCCGGCTCAAAATCCTCCAGGGGCGGGAGGTGATCGAGGTCCTTGAGCCCGAAGCGCTCGAGGAACTTCTCGGTGGTGACGTAGAGGGCCGGCCCGCCGGGGGCTTTCTCCTTCCCCGCCTCGGCCACCAGCCCCTGCTCCTCCAGAACCTTGGCCATGCTCTCCGTCTGCACTCCCCTGAGGTTGGCGATCTGGGTGCGCGTTATGGGCTGCAGGTAGGCGATGATGGCCAGGGTCTCCACCGCCGCGCGTGTAAGCCTGGCGCGGCGGGCGGAGAGGAGCAGCCTCTCGATATGCGAGGCGTAAGCGGGATGGGTGTGCATGCGCCACCCTCCTCCGACTTCCCGCAACTGCATGCCCCGGTTGTAGCGTACGTACTCGTCTCTCAACTCCTGCAGGGCCGAGAGGACCTTGCCCTCGTCGCACTCCAGGGCCTCGGCCAGCCGTCTCGGCACCAGGGGTTCGTCGGCGACGAAGAGCATGGCTTCCAGCGCGCCCTTGATACCCTCCATCTCCTGGATGTCGTCATGGCCGGCGCCCGTCCTCCACAGCTTTCCCCCGATGGGTTTAACCTCCATGCCTTTCCCTCTCTGTCGTATATACCTTTATATCGCCGAAACGGGCGGCCTGGCGGATACCTATCTCCTCGCGCTTGTACAACTCGAGCAGGGCCAGAAAGAAGGCTATGAGTTCGACGCGCAGCGCGCAATCGGCCGTCAGTTCCCGGTAACTCGTGCTGCCCTTGCGCGCGAGAACCTCGCGCACGCGGTCCATGAAATCGCCGATGTTGACCTTTATGGGCGCTATGTAGGAGACGTCCAGCTCCGCGTCCCCCAGAACCAGCTCTCTCGCCGCCGCCACCAGCCTATCCAGCGTCAGTCCCCCCAATACATCCGGCACGACGTGGATGAAGGGCTCCTCCATTTCCACCTCGCGGTAGTAGTGCCTGTCCTCTCGCTCCATGCGGCCGGCCAGCGCGGCGGCGGCGTTGCGGAACTTCTGGTATTCTACCAGCCTCCACAGCAGCTCCTCGCGCAGCTCGGAGGGCGCGAGTTCCTCCCTCTCCGCTTCAGGCTCGGGCAGGAGGAAATCGGATTTCAGCTTGAGCAGTGTCGCCGCGATGAGCAGGAACTCGGTGGCCACCTCCAGGTCCAGCTCCCGCAGGGACTCAATATAGGTGATGTACTCGTCGGTGATCTCGGCGATGGAGATGTCGTAGATATCGATCTCCCTGCGCCCGATGAGATGGAGCAGCAGATCGAAGGGCCCCTCGAAAACCTCCAGTTTTACCTCGTAGGGCACGTCTATCCTTTCAGCCTATCCCCATGCGAGCCCGCACGTCGGCGAGAACCTCGCGCGCCAGCGGCTTCACCCTTTCCATACCCCGCTGCATCACTTCCCAGGCATGGTTCGGCCGGCTCTCCAGCTCGCGGCGGCGCTCCTGGAATGGCTGCAGCGACGCGATGATCCTCTCGGCCAGGATCTCCTTGCACTCCACGCAGCCCCACCCCGCGGCGCGGCATTTCTCCGCCACCTCATCCAGCCAGTCTTCCGTATATACCTTGTGCAACTGGTAGGCGCTGCACTTCTCCGGGTCGCCCGGGTCCTTGCGGGTGCGGCGGGCGGGGTCGGTGATCATGGAGAGCACCTTCTTCCCGATCTCTTCCGGAGGGTCGGTAAGGGAGATGTAGTTACCGTAGCTCTTGCTCATCTTGCGCCCGTCGGTGCCGGGTATGCGCGGGCTGGGCGAGAGCAGCGACTGCGGCTCGCCGAAGGTCTCGCCATAGAGGTGGTTGAAGCGCCGCACGATCTCACGCGTCAGCTCCAGGTGCGGGAGCTGGTCCTCGCCGACCGGCACCCCGTCGGCCCTGACGATGATGATGTCGGCGGCCTGCAGCACGGGGTACCCCAGGAAACCGTGGGTGGAGATGTCCTTCCCCTGCAACTGCTCCAGTTGCTCCTTGAAGGAAGGCACCCTCTCCAGCCAGCCCAGGGGCGTGATCATGGACAGGTATAGCTGGAACTCGGCCACCTCGGGGAGGTCGGACTGGCGGTAGACGGCGGCCTTCTCAGGGTCGATACCGGCCGCCAGCCAGTCCAGCACCATCTCCTCGGTGAATTGCCGCAGCTGAGACGGGTCCTGGTAGTCGGTGGTAAGGGCGTGCCAGTCGGCGATGAAGAAGAAGCATTCCGCCTCCTCCTGCAGCTCGATCATCTTCCCCAGGTTGCCGTGCAGGTTGCCCAGGTGCAGCTTGCCCGTGGGCCGGTATCCGGTCAGTATCCTTCGCGCCAACTTCACTCCCCTCATCCCGGCGATCCCGCCATGAACATTCTCCATGTTTATATTCTATCAGGCTCTTTCCGGCGCCTTCGAGAGAAAACCCGTCGTTCCGTCGGTAGTCTAGCCCCCTACAGGCTTCTCGATCCTGATACCCTGTGTCTGTAATCGTTAACGCGAGCGATTCCGGACTGAGTAGTGACTAAACCATGACCCTTTGCCTCTCGCCGCGTCCGCCATCCTTAGAGGGAATCGTCCACCTCACGCAAGCGACGCGCTCTCTCATCGCGCGGCCGTGATTGGTGGCGGCCTACCAGGCCCACCAGCTCCTCCTCGCTGCCCGCCGCGGCTAGCAGTGCGGCGGCTATCTCGCCGTGGTGCGCCTGCACGTATATCCCCCTCTCCCAGCCGCGGGGGAGGCCGCGGGCGCGCTCCATGACGTCCGCCCCCCGCGCCCGCTCCTCGACCGCGGCGCAGGTCCGCCGCAGCAGCCCGGGCGCCAGCAGCTCCATGCCGGTATACAGCCAGCGCGTGACGATGCCGGCTTCGCCGCGCAGCTTGCCGGCGTCGTGCAGCAGGCCCGCCCGGTAGAGCAGCGGGTCGTCCCCGAGCCTTTCGGCCACTGCCAGGCCATGGGCCAGGTCGTAGCGGCTCATGGCGAGGAAGAGATCGCGTTCTCCCGGTGAAAGGACGCTTGACACGCGACGTGCCTTCCGGCGCAGGCATGGATCGAGAGAGGCAGCGGTCACCCATATCTTGCCGGGCATATTTCGCCACGTGTTCATGTCAGAAGACCGGCGGCAAACCGAAGACGCGCAGGATCACGTTAGCAACCCCTGCCACTATATTCCTGAGGACAAACCCGAAGAACATGACCAGCATCAATACCAGGAATATCCCGAACTGTTCCAGGGATACATACACCCGCTTTGCATTGCCGCGCAGGAAGTAGCCCACGATGCGCGAGCCGTCCAGGGGGGGTATGGGGACAAGGTTGAAGACACAGAGCAGGATGTTTATATAGGCGATAAAGAGACATGTATAGATCATGCGTTCCAGCGTAGTTCCACCATCCATCAGGGTCAGAAGCCTAATAACCGCGATGAAAACAATGCCTAACGCCAGGTTCGAAAGCGGCCCGGCAAGTGAGACCCATATTATGCCACGCGGTTTACGGAAGAGGAAGGGGTTGATGGGCACCGGCTTGGCGTAGCCGATTATGAAGGTCCCATAGCCCATAATACTCATGAGAAACAATATGCCCGGCAGTATGACGGTCCCGAAGGGGTCGATGTGGGCCAGAGGGTCCAGGGTCAGCCTTCCCGCCCGTTTGGCGGTGGTGTCGCCCATGCGGTAGGCGACGTAGCCGTGCATGTACTCATGGACGATGACCCCGATGATCAGGCCCACCAGCATATAGATCGCTCTTTCCCAGCCGCTCAATACCGTTCAGCCTTTCTGCGCCTTTCTTACCAGCCTGCGCGCCAGTTCCAGCTCCTGTCCGCGCCCCTTTACCCTCCCGTCCAGTATCTCCGCCCTTATCCTGGCGAGTATCTCGGCATAGGCGCGGGAGGGTTTCAAGCCCAGCTCCGCCAGGTCGTGACCTCCTATTTCCGGTCCCACATGCTTCCATGTCTTCTGATAGGAAGCAACCAGCTTGCGCACCTGCGTTCCGCCGAGCACATAGAGACATGCTATAGCCTCCCCTGGAAGCGGGTCAAGGAAATCCACCACCTCGCTGGGGGAGAGCTCCTGGGTATCAAATGTCCTCACCATCTCCGGGACCCTGCGCAGGCACTGCAGGACCGCCTCCGCGTCCTCCCGTTTGAGCCGCATCTGGTGGCACCACTTCTCCGCTTCCTGCGGGGGCAGCTCCTCCAGCATGGCCGTCAGGGAGGGTATCCATTTCTTTACGCCTCCGCCCGCCAGCGCCACGGCCTCCTCGCCGTAACGGTCGAGCAGGCGGTAGCGCCCCCGCATGGCCGGGGTCACGGAGAGGTCAGGGTGCAGTATACGCAGGGCCCCCAGGTCCTCGAGGCGTTCCACCGCCTTGAACGGCAGGGGGCAGGGCTCGGAGAAGATGTCGATCAACTCGTCCCGCACCCTGGCGTTGGTCAGCTTCCCCACGATCTCCATCTCCACCGCGCGCCGGGCCAGCATCTCCGTCTGGCGCTCGAGCCGGAAGCCGTAGCGCTGCTCGAAGCGGACGGCGCGGAAGATGCGCGTGGGGTCTTCCACGAAGCTGAGGTTGTGAAGGATGCGCACGTGGCGCCGCTCCAGGTCGCGCAGTCCCCCGAAATAGTCCAGCAGCTCGCCGAAGCGCTCTCCCGTGAGGTCTATGGCCATGGCGTTGATGGTGAAGTCGCGGCGGTAGAGGTCCTGCCTTATGGAGGATACCTCGACCGTGGGCAGGGCGGCGGGGTGCTCGTAGAACTCCGTGCGCGCGGTGGCCACGTCGATCCTGCGCCCCGCGGGCAGGATGACCACCGCGGTGCCGAATTTGCGGTGGCTCCGCACCCTGCCCTTGAGTTCATGCGCGAGCCCGCGGGCGAACTCGATGCCGTCTCCCTCCACCACGATGTCCAGGTCGAGGTTGGGGACGCCCAGCAGGAGGTCGCGCACCACGCCGCCCACCAG
The DNA here is from genome assembly GCA_964592775.1 of uncultured Actinomycetota bacterium. Taxonomy (GTDB): domain Bacteria; phylum Actinomycetota; class Geothermincolia; order Geothermincolales; family RBG-13-55-18; genus SURF-21. The sequence continues at coordinate 12,029 of CAZQFX010000036.1, read as the reverse complement.
GTATACGTTGTAACCGCCTCCCTCCGCTGCGCGCGATATGGTACGCAGAAGCGTCTGCACGTCGCCGGGCAGTAATTGCTGGATCATCTCCAGCACCTCCGCCTTGGAATAACCCGGCGCCTTTCCCGGGGCGGCGAACCCCCGCAGGTAATCACTGCCGTGCAGGGCGCGTATGACGTCCTTGCGGGTGACGATGCCCACCACCTTACCCTCCTTCACCACCGGCACGCGCCCGATGGCGTTGGCGGTCATGAGGTCCTGGATCTCCTGCAGAGAGGCTCCTTCGTCCACGGCGATGAGGTTGCGGGACATAAACCCCTTCACCGGCGCGTGCCCCAGCCCGTGGTGCCCGGCCTTGTCCAGGTCCTTGCGGGAGATGATCCCGATCAGTTCCCACGCCCCGTCCACCACCGGGAAAGCGGTATGGCCGGTGCGCTCCATGCGCCGCGAGGCCTCCGCTATGGGGGTGTCTTCCTCGATGGTCTTCACCGGGCCGCTCATGATCTCCCCCGCCGTCACCAGCGGGCGCACCCTCTCCTCGAGCAGCTCCATGAGCCTGGCCTCGGCACGGCGCAGGGTGATGTTCTTCATCACCGCCGAACCCGCCTTGGCATGCCCTCCTCCCCCCAGGCCGGAGAGCACCTCGTCCACGTCCACCTGGTTCAGGCGGGAGAGGCCTACCACCACGACCCGGCCGTGCATCTGGGCCAGGGTGAAGAGCACGTCCAGGTTCTCCAGCTCCGCCAGCTTGCCGGCGATGAGCGAAGCGCCCTCCACGTACTCATCCATCCTGGCCCTGGCCACCGCCACCAGGACCCCCTTGACGCGCCGCATCTCCAGGCCGGACAGGAGCTTCTTCATCAGTTCGTGCTGGAAGGCGGTCAGTTGCGGGCCCAGGAAATGCATGACCACGTTGAGGCTGGCCCCCTCGCGCATGAGGAAGGAGAGAGCTTCCGCGTCCTCGTAAGTGGTCCCGGCGAAGGTGAGGGAGCCGGTGTCCTCGTGTATTCCCAGGGCGAAGAGGGTGGCCTCGAAGGGGGTGATGGGTATCCCCTTGCGTCGGATGATCTTCACCAGCACGGTGGTGGTGGAGCCCAGGGTCTCGGAATGATCCTTCACCCCCGCCATGTCGTGCGGCGAGGGTGGGTGGTGGTCGTAGACGAAGACCTCCACGCCGGGGCGGCCCGGGAGGTCACGGAACTCTCCCAGCCTATCCGCGATGCGGTTGTCCACCACGATGAGACGGGATATGGCCTCGACGTCCAGGGAGCGCGGCTCCATGAACTCCAGCACGTCGCCGTGGAGGGCGATGAACTCGCGCACGTTGCGGTTGACGGATCCCGTGAAGACCATCACCGCCTCGGGATAGAGCTTGCTCGCGGCGACCATGGAGGCCATGGCGTCGAAATCCACGTTCACGTGCCCCAGTATCACGTCCATATCCGCCCGCCCCGAGCTCAGCCGACCTCCAGCCCCATATCCCCCAAGGCCTTCGATATGGACTCGATATACGCGAGCCCCTGCTCCCGCTGAACCGCACCTTCCCCGTCCCTGGAGACCAAGACCAGGTGGTCCACGGCCTTGCGCAGTTCCTCCGCGTCATCGAAGACATCGTAGAGCAGATCGATCCTCTGCAGAAGATCGCCTCCGCCCAGGCCGGCGAGGCCCAGCGCCTCCTCCAGCACTTGCAGGGCCTCGAAGGCCGCCGCCGGGACATCTCCGTCCTCAACCAGCTGGACGACCGTCTCCCACAGCAGGTTGAACCGCATTCCGACCTCGGGATTTTTCGCGTTCAGCAGGTGCAGCTCCATGAGGTCGCGGGCGAAGCGGGTGGCCATGGTGGCGAACCTGTCTGCCTGCTCGACCTCTTTCTCGATATCCTCATCCTCGATGGGTTCTTCTTCCTTGAATACCGCCTGGCTCTTGCGCAGTTCCTCCAGGTCCTCCTCCATGCGGGGTATGAGCGCGAGCGGCTCTTCGCCCCACACCCCGGCCCCCCAGCTGGCCAGGAGGCGGCGGGCGTCGTTTATCATCTCCAGGCTAATCACCGCGTCGAGTTCGTCGTCCGACCTTGCCAGCTCCTGCAGGTCCTCGCGGGGATGCAGGATCTTCATTATCTCCCGTCTCCTGACCATGAAAGGGCTGAAGGGCTTCTCCAGCGCATTCCCCTGCTCGCCCAGCAGTCCCCCCAGGTACTCCATAGCCCGGTAGAGCGAGTCCATCGCCCTCTCCAGGGCCTTTCCCACCGCGGAATCCTCGAGCAGTCTTTCCACGGCTATCCAGTCCTTTTTTAATCCCGCCGCGCCGTCACGGTCGAGGGCCTGTATCTCCTCCCTCACCCTGTCCTTAACCACCACCAAGACTCTCGCCTGCTTGAGCAGGTCGCTAAGCCATCCGTCGCCAAAGAAAAGGTCTTCCATGCGCCTTTCACCTTTCTCCTCAGCTCCTCCAGGCTATTTTATCATTCGCCCCCACCCCTTTTTTAGCCTTCTCGTTCTTCTGGCTCAGGCCGAGGGGGCTACACCTCGAGTTCAGAGCTTCTGGCTGCTATATCACGGGGAGACATGTTGGATTGGTTGAACGGGAAGCGCAAAGGCCGTCCGGGAAGTCTACGAAAGCGTAAAGGATTCTTCTCCGAGAAGGGTTGTCGATCGGGCGAGAAGAGAGGGGCTTCGACAACCCACGTCCTTCGGTGAAGGGCCGCAGAGTGGAACGCGAACCCGTTCGGTAGCGGGAAGGCAGGGAGGTTTTTGTCATACCCTCAAAGTACCCAGGTCCATAATCACGGTAACGTACCGGGAGCGCCGCTGCGCCACGCCTTTTATCCCGCGCTTTGCGGGACAAGGCACGCTTATAAGGCGTACTCTGCGAGGATACCTTCGTTTCGCTCGGTACAAACTGCCGCAGGAAACGCTACCGGGTTTTCGCGCAGTGAAAACCGTGTTGCGGGGAGTCCGCGGCGAAGCATCCCTGAAAAAAGCGGGCTTGTCAAACCTCCGCCATATCCGCCATATCCCTTTCGTCTCCGGGGTATCTGCCGGGTGATGGCCGGGGCACATCGCGGTCGAACCCGAGCGGGCGCCTCCGGACTGGTGCTCGCCGCGCTGAAGAAGGGCCGCCGGACGGCGGCCCTTCTTTTTCTGCGCTTATCAGGCCGTGCCGCGCTCCACGATCACCGAGGTGTCCTGGTATCTCTCCATCCATACCTCGTCCGCCATGCGGCCGTACTCCTCCCCGTAGGCATCGAGGTCGGGGGCCAGCTCGGTGATGATCCCCTCCGCCTCCGTGTGGGTGGCATGTGCGCCGCATTTCGCCACGCATTCCCTCAACACGTAGGGATGGTCTATGACCATGCATGGCCGCAGCAGGTTGGGGTGGTAGGGCGCGCGTTCGCGTATGGAGTTCATGAAGTCGGAATCGAGCGCCTCGGCCAGGCTCTTCTCCTTGACGTTGTCCACCGCGAAATGCACGAACACGCAGGGCTCGACATCCCCGTTCTGGTTGATATGGAGGTACTGGCGGCCCGCGGCCAGGCAGCCTCCCACCAGCGGCCCGTCACACCAGAAATCGGAGATGAGCGCCCTCCTCTCCCTGCGCATGCGCGTGATTCGCCCCAGGCGTTGTATGCGCTGCTCCGGGGTGGTCATCAGTTCCAGCGAGGGACGCGTGCCTATGGGCATGTACTGGAAGTACCAGCCGACGAAGCACCCCTTCTCGTCCATGTAGTAATCGACGAAGTCCTCGCTGGTCAACAGGTCGTTGTTGTAGCGGGTGACGGTGGCGGAGAAGCCGTAGAGGGCCTGCGCCTCCCTCAGGCTGTCCATGGCCCGGATGACCTTGGAGTAGACGCCCTCCCCCCTCCTCGCGTCCGTCTCCTCCCGGTACCCTTCCACGGAGATGCAGGGGATCACGTTCCCCAGTTCGGCTATCCTTCCGGCCATCTCACGGTCTATGAGGGTGCCGTTGGTGTACACCTGGAAGGTCACGTCGTGATGCTTCCCGCACACGTCGAGGAGCGGCCCGTAATGGAAGGGCTCCCCTCCGGAGATGACGATGAAGTATATCCCCATCTCCTTGGCTTCCGTGAGCACGCGGTCCAGCACCTCCTCGGGGAGGTCGTCCCGCTTGGAATACATCCCGGCATAGCAGCCCACGCACTTGAGATTGCAGCGCATGGTGGGGCTGATGACCAGGAGCAGGGGCGGGCTGTAGCCGTGCTCTTTCTCGAAGGCCTCCCTCATCCTCGCCTTGTAGAATAGGGCGTCGGTGAGGAAGTTGATGGCCCCCCGGCGCACGTTCTTGTGCAGGTCGGGCAGGCGGTTCTTGACCTGCAAGATAAGGGACCTCACGAATTCCTGCCCGTCGGGCCATTTGACGCCGCCCACGAACTTCTCGGCGAAGTTGAGCAGCTTGTCGTCGGGTATGTTTGGAAGAACGAAGATTAAGCCGTTGATCGTCTTCTTGATGGCATAATCCCTTATCACGGATACGTCCGGCAATCCTTTCACCTCCTTTCATCCTTGCATATATTGTTCCGCTATTCTCCATCACGTCCTCGAGAATAGAGTATGTACGGGACGTTCGCTCTGCTTATGGATTACCTTATTCCCATTATTTCCACAATAATAACCGCATGGTGGCCGTTGCGTTACTTCCGGCACCACGGCATTCATTAATATATATAGCATTGAACGAGGACATTTGGGGCCGATGCATCGGAGCACGCATCCGGTTCCATGCCGCGCGACGCCTCTGTTGTCGTCCCTTCACGCGCGAGGATGGGCCTCGAGGTATGATTCCCTTATCCTCTCCTTGCTCACGTGCGTATATACCTGGGTGGTGCTGACGCTGGCATGACCCAGCAGCTCCTGTATATAACGCAGGTCCGCACCGTTTTCGAGCAGATGCGTGGCGAAACTGTGGCGCAGGGTATGCGGGGTCATCTTCTCCCCCAGGCCAACCCTTCCCGCGTACTTCTTCACCACTCCCCACGCGCCCTGGCGCGTGAGCCTGCCTCCCCTCTGGTTGAGGAACAGGGCTCGCTGGCCATAGTCCCGCGCCAGCCGAGGCCTTCCCAAGCGCAGGTACTCGCCCGCCGCCGCCGCCGCCGCGCTCCCGACGGGCACGACGCGCTCCTTTCCGCCCTTGCCCAGCACTCGCAGCTCCCTGCCGCCCAGGTCCATGTCCTCGAGATCCAGGCCCGTGAGTTCGGAGATGCGTATCCCCGTACCGTAGAGGAGCTCGAGGACCGCCCGGTCCCGCAATCCCGGCGGGTCCTGCGCCACGGGCTGTTCCAGCAGCTTCTTTACCACTTTCTGGCTTAGGACCCTGGGGAGGCGTTGGACATGGCCCTGAGACGGCAGGTCCACGGCCGGAAGGCTGCCGTATATGCTTTCCTCCACCAGGAAGCGCTGAAAACTCCTCAGGGCGGCGGTGGTGCGGGCCAGGGAGCGCGGCGAGAGGCCTCGGGCGCGCAGCTCCGCGAGGAAGGCCGTGATCTCCTCGCGCTCCACCTCCCGCGGCGACGACCTGCCGTGCCGGGAGATGAACTCGCTCCACCGCCGCAGGTCCCTGCCGTATGCCTCCACAGTGCGCGAAGAGAGCCCTCTTTCGACCTTTATATAGGCTAGGAATTCGTTGACCAGGGATGTCCAGGCGGTCCCGTCGGGGCTTCCGTCATACATGGAATACCTCCCCCCCCGCTTTTCACAAACCCCGTCCCTACGGCCCGAAGAGCTGTTCGCTGTCCAGGTCTATGGGGAGGATATGGTCCAAGGGCTCATACTCCAGCCCATGCGCCTCCGCGACGGGTCGGGAGGTCACCCGGCCCTCGATGACGTTTACCCCCCTGGCCAGGCAGGCGTCGCGCCTCACCGCCTCTTTCAGGCCGAGCGCGGCGATCTCCAGTGCATATGGCAGGGTGACGTTGGTAAGGGCGAAGGTCGACGTCCTGGGGACCGCGCCCGGTATGTTCCCGACGCAGTAATGGAGAACGTCGTGCTCGAGATACACGGGATCGGAGTGGGTGGTCATCCTCGAGGTGGTGATGCAGCCGCCCTGGTCGACGGAGATGTCCACGATCACCGAGCCCGGCTGCATACCGCGCACGGTCTCCTCGTCGACCAGGACCGGGGTCAAGGCGCCCGGTATGAGGACGGCGCCTATCACCAGGTCCGCGCCGAGCACCATCTCCCTCACATTCATCTTGTTGGATACCTGGGTGGTCACCCGCCCGTGCAGGATATGTTCGAGGTAGCGCAGTTTCTCCAGGCTCTTGTCCAGCACGATGACGTGCGCATCCATGCCCGTAGCCAGGATGGCGGAGTGCAAGCCGACGATCCCCGCCCCCAGTATGACCACGCTGGCGGGGGGCACGCCCGTGGCGCCGCCCAGGAGCAGCCCCCGCCCACCGTTCATCTTCTCGAGGTAATGCGCCCCCACTTGCGGCGCCATGCGGCCGGCCACCTCGCTCATGGGCGCCAGCAGCGGCAGGCTTCCATCGGGGCGCTCCACCGTCTCGTATGCAACGGCGGCCACGCGGCGCCTTATCAATTCCTCCGTAAGGCCCCTATGGGCGGCGAGGTGGAGGAAGGTGAACACTATGTGCCTCTCCTCGAGCAGCGGGTACTCCGAAGGCTGCGGCTCCTTGACCTTGAGGATCAGCTCCGCCTCGGAGTAGACGTCGGCGGCGCCGGGCACGATAACGGCGCCCGCGGCCCGGTAGTGGGAATCGGATATGCTCGAGCCCTCACCGGCACCCCTCTCGATCAGCACCTCGTGGCCCTCGGCCAACAGTTCGTGTGCTCCCTGGGGGGTGACGGCGATGCGGTATTCCTGGTCCAGTATCTCCCTGGGCACCCCTACGATCATCTCTCCTCCAACCTTTACGGGTAGGGCGCGGATCTCGAATCCTGAATCTCGGAAGAACCGTGCGTCATCGCACGACCATGGGTCGAACTCGCGAGGTTCAAGACCTGGCCTCCTCCGTCAAGCCTGTACGGCCACGTCTCCCGAGGATGATCCTTCCTCCAGAGCCCGGCCGGCGGTCCGGACGATCGCGCGCGGGCCATCGCGAGCACCGCCCGCCGCATCTCTACGCTTCGTACCCGCCCTCGATAAACAGCTTGGTAAGCGCGAGGCCGGCTACGGTCTTCGCGTCCTCGATCTCGCCCCTCGCCACCATGCAGAGCGCCTGCGCGAGCGGGACGAGCATGATCTCCAGGAATTCGTCATCTTCCGGAGCCGCCTCACCGCGGCGCAGCCCCCGGGCCAGGTAGAGATGCAGCATCTCGTCGCTGAACCCGGGCGAGGTAAAGAATGCCGCCAGTTTCGTCCACGTGGCGGCGCCGTAACCTATCTCCTCCATCAGCTCGCGGCGGGCACAGTCCAAAGGGTCCTCCCCGGGTGCCAGCTTTCCGGCCGGGATCTCCACCAGGTCCCTGCCCGTGGCATGCCTGTACTGCCTCACCAGGAAGACCCGGTTTTCGCCATCCAGTGCGACCATCCCCACGGCCCCCCGGTGCAGCACCACTTCCCTCTCGGCCTCCATGCCGTTAGGCAGGCGTACGCGGTCGAGGTAGAGCCGCAGCACCTTTCCCTCGAACACGGCTTCTCGTTTCAGCGTCTCGTGCTCTCCGCCGCTCATGTGTCGCTCCTCAACCTGCCCGCGTTAGCGACGATCTCCGTACAAAAACGTACCAGCCTGTGGAGTTCCTGGATGTCGAGGTACTCGTGCGTGGTATGCGGCTCCCTCGCTCCCATCCCCAGTACCACCGCTTTTATGCCGTTGGCGTTCAAGAAGTTGGCGTCACTGCCCCCTCCCGAGTTCCTGATATCCACTCTCATGCCCATGGCCTTTCCCGCCTCGCCCGCGAGGAGTATCAGCGGGTCCCCGGGATCGACGAGATAGCCGTCGTAAACGCGTTCCACCTTTACCTCGACACCCACACCCACGGACGCCTCCGCCTCCATGGCCGCCTTCATCATCGACTGCCGCTGTTTTTCCAGCTTCGCCAGGTCCAGGGAACGGACCTCTCCCCGCACCACCGCCCGTTCGGGTACGATATTGACCGCGATGCCGCCCTCGATCACCCCGATGTTAGCTGTCGTCTCGCTGTCGATGCGCCCGAGGCGCATGAGGCTTACGGCCCACGCCGCGCCGAATATCGCGTTGGTCCCCTTTTCCGGTTCCACGCCCGCATGAGCGGCTTTGCCGTTGAACACGAACTCCAGGTTGTCCTGGGTGGGAGAGGCGTTGATGACCTCTCCAACGCTCCCCGCGCCGTCTAGAACGAAGGCATGGCGCGCGTTGACGCGGCCCCACTCGATGTGTCGCACCCCCTGTAGTTGCTTCTCCTCGGCGACGGTGAAGATGAGTTCGAGCGGGCCGTGCCGCAGCCCGCCCTCGGCGGAAAGGCGCATGAGCTCCAAGATCGCTGCGACTCCAGCCTTGCAGTCGGCCCCCAGGACCGTTTTCCCCGCGGAGATAACCCTCTCCCCCCTGACAACGGGCTCGACGTTCCTTCCCGGGCTCACGGTATCGAGGTGAGCGCACAGGAGCAACGGCGGGGCTTCCACGCCGGAGGCGTGAAGGCTGATATATACGTTGCCGGCCTCTCCTCCGATGGCCTTGCCGGCATTGTCCACGTAGGCCTCGTACCCGGAGGCGTTCGCCGCTTCGCATACATAATCGGCCACCGCGCCCTCGTGATATGTTTCGCTGTCTATCCTGACCAGTTCGATGAACGTGTCGAGTAACCTGTCATGCATCGCATTACACCCTTGTCGACCTCGATATCGCGTTCAGTTCCCGGCCTCGCCCCGGGCGTCAACCGACTACCTTGAGATTGGGCGCTTCCTCCTTGCCGAGGCGCCTGCGCTGCGCGGCCCCCACGAAATCCCGGAAGAGCGGATGGGGCCGGTTGGGGCGCGATTTGAACTCGGGGTGGAACTGTCCCGCTATGAACCAGGGGTGGTCGTCGCGCTCGATTATCTCCACCAGCCTGCCGTCCGGGGAGAGTCCGGAGAATCTCAGGCCCGCCTCCTGCAGGGCGGTGCGATAGTGGTTGTTGACCTCGAAACGGTGGCGGTGCCGCTCGTAGATGACCTCTTCGCCGTAGCAGTTGTAGGCCAGGGAACTCTCGTCAAGCTTGCAGGGGTAGAGTCCCAGGCGCATGGTGCCGCCCATGTCGTCGACGTCCCTCTGGCCGGGCAGCAGGTCGATGACCGGGTCCGGGGTCGCGGGGTCGAATTCCGAGCTGTTGGCCTTGGGGAAGCCGCAGAGGTTGCGCGCCGTCTCTATCACCGCGCATTGCAGTCCCAGGCAGATACCAAGGAAGGGCACGCCCTTCTCGCGCGCGTAGCGGATGGCCTCGACCTTGCCGTCCACGCCGCGCACCCCGAAGCCGCCCGGGACGAGTATGCCGTCGAGCTCCGAGAGTACCGCGTCCGCGTTCTCCGGCGTTATGTCGTCCGATGCCACCCACCTGATATCCACGCACGCATCGTGCGCGAAGCCGCCGTGCTTCAGGCTCTCGATGATGGAGAGGTAGGCGTCCATGAGGTCCACGTACTTGCCCACCACCCCGATGGTCACCTCCTGCGTGGCGGATTTTATCCTCCCCACCATCTCCTCCCACTCGGAGAGGTCCTCCTCGTGGCCCTCCAGGCCGAGGTGGCGGGCCAACACGTCGCCGAGGCCTTCGGCGTGCAGGAGCAGGGGCACCTCGTAGATGCACTCGGCGGTGTGCGCCGAGATCACGGCGTCCATGTCGATGTCGCACAGGAGGGATATCTTGTCCTTGAGGTCCATGCCGATGGGCTGCTTGGAGCGGCAGACGATGGCGTCCGGCTGGATGCCCATGGAGCGCAGTTCCTTCACGCTGTGCTGGGTCGGCTTGGTCTTCATCTCCTTGGTGGTCTCGAGGAAGGGGACCAGGCTTACGTGGATGTACATGACGTTCTCCGGCCCGACATCCTTCTTGAACTGCCTGATTGCCTCCAGGTAAGGGAGGCTCTCGATGTCCCCGACCGTCCCCCCTATCTCGGCGATGATCACGTCGACCTCGCTGGAACGGGTCAGGCGCAGGATGCGCTCCTTTATCTCGTTGGTCACGTGGGGGATGACCTGCACCGTGCCCCCCAGGAACTCGCCCTTGCGTTCGCGCGTGATTATGGACCAGTAGACACCCCCGGTGGTGACGTTGTTCTCCCTGCCCAGGTGCTCGTCCACGAAGCGCTCGTAATGCCCGAGGTCGAGATCGGTCTCTGTGCCGTCATCGGTCACGAATACCTCGCCGTGCTGAAAGGGGTTCATGGTGCCGGGGTCCACGTTGATGTAGGGATCCATCTTCTGCATGGTCACCCTGAGGCCGCGCGACTTGAGCAGACGGCCTATCGAGGCCGCGGTTATCCCTTTCCCGAGCGAGGATGAAACCCCCCCCGTGACGAAGACATACTTTACCGGCATCTCGCAAAAACCTCCCCTTGCTTATGGCTTTTCAGGCTTACCTCCGCATTTACCCACACTTCTCGGAGAAGAATCTTTCATATTCATTTCTTCTGTAAAAAGAGACGGAATCCCTACTCGGGCCAGGGATTCCGTTATTCTCTTGCCTGCGGGATCATTCCGGCCTTCGATAGCCGGTCACCTCCCGGTCTTCATTGCCTCCTTCAAACACCGTATTTCAGTATAGCTCATAGCCGCGGCGGCTCACAATGAGGCTTCATTCCCCGCCGGTGGAGCGGACGATATATTTGCGGATGCTCTCTATCGCCGCGACCTTCCCGTCCATGGGTTTCACGAAAACGTTTCCGGCCTCCGCACCGGAATCCGGGCTCACCGCCTTGCTGGTTACGATGGCGGCGGGGCTTTGGAAGCCGAGCTCCGCAAACCCCTCCTTGTCGTAGATATAGGTCTTTCCTTCCTCTAGGTCTTTCCTTCCTCGATGGCCTCCAGGATGTGGTCCGGAACCTCCCAATCCTAGATCATGCCCTCGTCTCTCCGTTGCGTCCCGGTCTCCCCGGCGCCTCAACCTCTGCATATAACGTCGCCGGGGAGAGAAGGCCATGGAGAGCAGGAAGGAAGCGAAGAGCACCAGCACTATGGTGGCGCCGGAGGCCACGTCGTACCAGAAGGAGAGGTAGAGACCCAGGACCACCGAGGCCGTCCCCACGAGCACGGCGATAAGCAGCACCCACCGGTAGTTGCGGGAGAGTTGCACGCCCGCCGCCGCGGGGATCACCAGCAGAGCGGACACCAGGATGATGCCTACCAGCTTTATGGAGATGACTATGGTCAGGGCCATGGTCACCAGCAGCCCGTAATAGGCGAACCTCACCGGCAGTCCGCTCGCCGTAGCCGTCTCCTCGTCGAATGAGATGAAGAGGAGTTCCTTGAAGAAGAGCAGGATGAACGCGGCGGCGATAACGCCGACGATAGCGATGATCGCGACGTCATTCCAGCTCAAGGCCAGGATGCTTCCGAAGAGATAGCTCATGAGGTCCAGGTTGTAGGAACCCGCCAGCCTCACCAGCAGGACCCCCAGGGCCATGGAGGTCGCGAAGAGGATGCCGATCACCGTGTCCTCGTGGATGCGTCCCTTGCGGCTGAACCACCCTATCCCCAGGGCGACCGCGGCGCAGAATCCACCGGCCGAGATTACCGGGTCTATCCCCGCGGCCAGGCCGATGGCCACCCCGCCGAAGGCGGCATGCGAGATGCCCATGCCCACGAAAGCGAGCCTTCTCACCACCACGAAGAAGGAGATGAGCGAGCAGGCCACGGCCACCAGCACGCCCCCGATGAGCGCCCGCTGCGCGAAGTCGTATGCCAGCACCGCCTACTCCTTCCCGCTCTCCCCGACGCCCGCGCCCGCGAGGAAGTCGAACTCGCAGCGGTAGGCCTCCTTGAGCCTCTCGCTCCCCAGCACTTCCATGGGCTTGCCGTGCAGGTGCATGGTGCGGTTGATGCACACGACCTCGTCCGCGAAGCGCGCCAGCACGTTGACGTCATGAGAAACGAAGATGAC
>CAZQFX010000035.1:0-20775 GCA_964592775.1 uncultured Actinomycetota bacterium | reverse complement strand
GCTATGGTGGCGGGGTCGTTGGCGATGCCCGCGACGGCGCCGGTGTTCAGGTTGGATACCATGCCTACGACCCAGGCAGGATTATCGTTGATCACGCTGGCGATGGTCGACGGCGACAGCGCCCCCACGAAGTCGGTGAGGAAAGCAGCGTTGGAGTCCATGATGGACCCGAGTTGGTTCCCGTCCAGCTCGCCGATCAAGGCCTCCACCCAGGCGGCGTTAGCGGATACCGCGTCCCCGACCATCGAGGGGTCGAGCCGGCCCAGCAGAGAAGTGACGAAGCCGCCGTTGGCGTTGATGGAGCCGGCAATGGCGCCCGGGCTGAGGAAGCCGATGAGGTTGGTGACGAAACTCTGGTTGTTGATGACCGAGGCGATGAACTCGGGCTCGAGCATGCTCACGACATCGTACAACAGGTCCTGGTTGTTATTGAGAACGTTGGCGATGACCGCGGGGTCGAGGTATGCGAGGACGTCGACGAGGAATTGCCCGTTGGCATTGACCGCGGCCGCGAGGACCCTGGCATCCAGCATGCCCATGATCGACATCAGAAACGGTCCGCTGGAGTTGATGACCAGGGCGACCACCTGGGGATTGAGCATACGGACGACGTTCACCAGCATCTGCGGGTTCCCGTTGACGGCCTGGGCGATCACTTCCGCGTTTATGAGCCCGACGATCTGGGTTATGAACGAGGGGTTGTTGTTGACGACGTTCGCGATTACCGTGGGGTTGATGTATTGGATGACCTTGTTGGCGAAGCTCCCGCTGTTGTTGATGATATAGGCGACTTGCGACGGGTCGAGGCTGTTCACCATGTCCACGATGAAATCGGCGTTGTCATTGAGGATGCCCGCAAGCACCTCTATGTCGAGATAACCCAGCAGCTGCGTCACCAGTTCCGGGTTCTCGTTGATGGCCATGGCGACGACCTCGGGGTCGAGCGCGGCGACCAACTCGCACAGGAATTCCCCGTTCTCGTTCACGGCCGTGGCGATCTGGCCCGCGTCGAGCATGCCGAGCACCTCGACGAGCAGGTCGGGGTCGTCGTTGATCGCCTGAGCCACTTCCTTGGGGTCGAGGGTGCCGACGAAGTTTACGAAGACGTCCTTGGCGTTGAAGATCTTGCCCATCAACGGCCCGAGAGGGCTATCCGCAGGCAAGGCCAGCACCGCCCCCGTAACCACCAGCGCCAACAGCATGGCGATGACGATTATGTTGATCACCTTCTGCACATTCCGGTTGAGCATCTTTCTCTCCCCCTCGTCTTCTACCCTTCAAGCCCTGGTGATCGTCTTATCTCCGCACGTAATCGTCTTCCGCCAGGCAAAAAGACACGGCAGCGGCGAGCCCGGCGGGAAAGGGAAATATACATCGAGCGATAAGGAGCGCGGCGGTCCTGCGCATGCCATGGAAGGAACAGGGATCCGGAATGATCCGGAGAAATAAAGGCGCCCTGCCTTCATGTTTGTTTCCGACATCTTTTAGCCTCCATACAGGGCTCTCTCATACACTTTCTTGGTCATTTACGCCTTCGGCAACACCTGTCCTTCTCGCATCTCGTCCAGATAAAATCTCGCCCACAAAAAATATTTACGCTATATTTATCGAAATCCGGATGGGAGATTTTACATATATTTGAGTAAAATTTCGGGATTGTAACACAATCGTTACACTTTTGTAACATGACGGGTAACATAGCGCCCCTGAGTGGGGGCGCTGTACGTTTCCGCAGGGTATCAGGCTCAAACAGGCGGCGATATGGCGATGGGTTCGTTGATGCTCGTTATGGTGGTGACCACGCGTATATCGCCATAACCTATCTGTTCCGTTATGGAGGCATTCCTGACCAGGGCTTCGTACTTGACCCTGTAATAGGTGTCCTTCTGCACCCAGACGTTGACTTCACCACCCGAGGTCGCCGCCAGTTGCGAGGGCTGTACGCTCTTGAACAGCTTCTTCACCTCGTCGGGAGTAAGGGTGAAGAAGAGATGCCATGTCTCCTTGCCGTTGAGGTTGTCCACCCCCAGGTTCTCCGAGGAAGAGGCGATGCCGGGCAGCTCGGCGAATCCCTCGACCTGTTCGGTCACCGTCTGGCGGCTGATGGTAGCCGCCTGCTCCGTCCACTCGTCGCTCCCCATGGTCTTCGTGTATTGCTTCCCGCCGGCCACGATCAACTCGCTGAAGCTCTGTCCGAACAGGGCGCTCGTCGCCTGGACGTTATCGCCGCTGACGTTGATGGAGGTGGTCTGGATCTGCCCGCCGCCGAACTTGGTGTTCTCGTAGTAGATGGCGATCTCCATGTGCAGCGAATTGATGTTCTCCTCCGCATCCTGGCTTTTCTCCCAGATCTCATCCACGCCGCGCTCCCCCCCGGAACACCCCGGGAAAGCGGCCAGCATGCCGGCCGCGAGAAGCAAGGCGAGGATGCTCGCCACCAGAGGCATCTTTCTCCCGTTCATCTATTCCATCCTTTCCTCGACTCGATCCCCTGACGCATCTTCAAGACATTGTCGTGATCCTGCTCCATTACTTTATCGTTCCTCTCCGCCAAGTATTACCGACGCATGGTTCTTCCGTTTGGTTCTTCTGTAAAAAGTATGGGTGGCTGTGGGGCCTTCAGTGCCAGGTCTTGGATCTTGGATTTTTAAGAGACCTGCATCATTGAATAACCGCAGTGTAAGACTACATGATTCAAGGCCTTATCCCTCTCGCTTCCTGCTTCTCCTTTCCTGCCACTTGCGTTTCCCACAGAAGACCCGACGTATAAATGTTTCTATTCCTGGAAGCAATAGACCTTGCGGGCATCCGTGCCGGCGAGCACGTAGCTCTCGGTCATGGTCAGGGTCCCCGGCAGGACGCCCCTCAGGTCGACCTCCAGGCTCGGGGTGCCCGACTCCACCGCCAGGGCCCGCAGGTGATCTATCCCGCACAGGTAAACGTCCTCATTGGTGGCGAACAGCGGCGTCCTGCCCGCCGTCGCCCCGGAGGGAGCCCGCCACAGGGGGTCTCCGGTCCTGACATCCACGGATACCGTCTCCGATTCGGCGCCGCTAATACCGTGGACGACTATCAACTGGTTTCCCCTTATCGCGAGGTTGGAGATGATGGTCGGCCCCGTGGATATCTTCCACAGTGACTTGCCGCTCTGCGCATCCGCGCAATGCACCTCGAACTCGGTGGCCAGTAACACCCTGCCGTCATCGGCGGAGGGGAAGACGGCCGGCAGACCTGTTGAGCTGTAGGTCCACAGCAACCGCCCGTCCCCGGCATCCAGGGCAAAGAGCTCCCCTTCGTACGACGCGCTGAACACCTGCCCCTCGTACAGGCAAGGCGAAACCTCCACCGGGCTCTCCGCGTCGAACGACCACAGCACAGACCCGTCCCCCGCATCCACGCAGTAGACGTGGTTGTCGGACGATCCGAAATATACCCGCCCGCCCTCCGGTATGGGCGTGGACATGACGGAGCCTCCGACCTCCAACTCCCATTTCGCATCCCCCCCGGGGCCGACGCCGAACACGCTGCCGTCCAGGGTGCCCAGGAATATCCCCTCCTCCGACACGGCGGGCATCCCCGCGATCCCGCTGCCGGCATCGAATCTCCACACCGGCCGGCCGTTCTCCAGGTCCAGGCAGTAGAGGAACCCGTTCGCGCAGGTGACGTACACCCTGTCTCCCGCCACCGCGGGAGGCCCCGCCACCTCGCCCTCGAGACGCGTGCTCCAGCGCTCCCGCAGCGGCCCCTTCGGCGCGAAGGGGAGGTAGGAGAGGTGGGCCGGTCCTCCTCCGGGCATGGTCCAGCTTTCCTCGCCCACGACGATCCCGCCGCCCGAAGGCCAGAGGAGCAGGAGCGGGGTAAGCGCGACCGTCAAGGCGGCGGCGATCGCGACCGCCGCAAGCACTACCCTGCGCGCTCCGTTGCGTGCCATTTACCCGCCACCTTCCAGCTTTCGCGCCTTCCCCTCCGCGAACCGCCCTCTCTCCGGCGAAGGATCTCCGGGCCCGGGTCCCGCCTCCACCCCTTGGCGCGGATGCCATATAGCGGTAACCGCTGAAGCGTGAACCGCGCGCCGATCTCCGTAAGATGCGTTGCGCCCTCGACGCCGGCCGCGTATAGCGTGATCAGATGGGCGGCGTGATCTCGATGGCCTCATTGATGTCCCGTATGTTTACGACGAACCTGACGTCGCCGTGCCCGATCTTCTCCGAGATGATCACGTTGCGGATGACCAGCTCGTAACGCACGAGGTGGAACTGGTCGCTGTCGATCCACACGTCGACATCGGCGCCCGCGTTCTCGCTGAAATCGAAGGAAGGCTGCGCCGAGAACATCTCCTTCGCGCTCTCGGGGCTCAGGGTGAAACGGTAATGCTCGGCCTTGCCCTCGTCGATGGTCTCCGTTCCCACGTGCTCCTGCGAGGCGGCCAGGGAGGGGAGTTCCAGGAACTGGGAGGCGTATTCCGACCTGTCGGCGGTGCCATGGCTTCCGGGCACCTCGGACCAGGTTCCGCTCTGCATGTCCTTGACGTACTGCTTGCCGCCGACGCGCTTGTACTCGAAATAGACCTGCCCCAGTAGCAGGTCCCGCTCGTGGATGTCTTCTCCGCTGACGTCGATGATGATGCTCTGTATCGGCCCGCTTCCGTACTGGGTGTTCTCGTAGTAGCTGGCGATCTCCATGTGCAGGGATGCGATGCCCGAGTCAGCCTCCTGCGCTCTGGCCCAGAGCTCGCCGATGCTCAGGTCGCTCGCTTCCTCACCCCCACCCGCGCCTGCCCCGCATCCCACGGCCGCGGCCAGCAGGAGCGCGGCGTAGAACAGCGCGGCTGCGAGTGCAGCCTTGCGGTCAGGGTTCTTCATCCGCGCCCGCATACTCGTAAGTTCCATCCTTCTTGGCGTATCGGCGTGCGGCTTTACGCCTCTTTTTATCACAGTGAAGCATCCTTTTTCAAACCAGACGCTGCCGCGTTCCCGCTGGTTCCGTCACGCCGCGGCGGGGTGCCAACATATTGACTATCTTATAGAACTTAGTTATTATAACTATGTTTTAATATCGGAGGACGGCATGGACGGTTTGACCATAGCGGTGGCGTTCCCCAGCGGAGAGATGGCATCCGACATCCTGGCGGCGGTCGAAGGCCACCCCCTTCTCGACCTGTGCGGTATAGCCCGTTCGATCCCGGACCTGATGCGCCTGCTCGACCGCTTCCGCCCCGCGGCGCTTCTCATCTCCCGCTCCCTGCTGGAGGAGTTGGAGCCGTCGCGCCTCACACCCGGCGATACGGCGAGATTGGGCGTGCCCGTGTCTTTCCTGGTCTCGAGCCAGGGCGCCGGCTGGGGAGAGGAGGAGCTCTCGGGCTTACTGAGGCTCCCTCTGCGTTACGGCGGGCTCATCTCACGGGAGGCACCGGACGGGGGTGACCTGTTCCGGGAGATCAAGATCAAGGTGGACATGCACAACGAAGGCCGGCCGGCCGCCGCTCCTTCCCCTTCTTACGACATGGGCAAGGGGGAGAAAAACGGGCTCTTCGCCTGCCTGGGGTGCAAGGGGGGCGTGGGGACGACCTTCCTCAGCTGCGCCCTGGCGGCGGCGATATCTTCCTCCGGACGCCGTGTGCTCCTCATGGAGATGGACGCCGATTCGTCCCCGCTCCTCTACCTCAAACCCCGCGACGAGGGGAAGGTCCTGCTGGACCTTCTTCCCCTGTCGGAGGAGATATCCTGGGATCTGATCAGAGTATCGGTATACCGCCACCCGGCGGGGTTCCACCTCCTCCCCTACGGACGCAGGCCCGACGAGCGCCCGGTGCCCGCCGCCGCCCCCGTGCCGCTCCTGCGTAACCTTCTCTTCCTGTTCGACGTGGTCATACAGGATTTTCCCGTATCCTCACGTCCGGCTCTCCTCTCGCTGCTCCACTATTGCCCCACGCTGCTGCTGGTGTCCCATCCCGATACCCTGACCGCCACCTGCGCCCGCGGCGCCGCCGCATACCTGCGCAGGACCGGGCTCGACTACGAACGCCTGCGGCTGGTGGTCAACAGGTGCGGCGCGCACCATGCCCTCAGCCCGGGCGAACTCTCCCGGGCGGTGGGGATGGAGCTCCTGGCCGCCCTCCCGGACGACCCGCGTTCCGGGCTCGATTTCGCGGAGCTGGGAGGACTGCCCATGGCCGATTCCCCCTTCGGCCGGGCGGCGGCCGAGACCGCCGCCGCCCTCGGCTTCACGGGCATCGATACGGGCAGGACCGGGGCACGGCAGCGCCTCAGGCTCATGCGCGGCCGCCCGGGCAAGGATGTTTGATACGGAGGTGCTTCATGCATGATGCATACAATAAGCTGAAGGAGAAGTTGAGGGAAAGGCTGCCCAAGGGCGACCTCGCCCTCACGTTCGGCCTCGAGCCCGGCGAGCAGAGGAAGTCGCTGCTCCGCGCCGCGCGCGAGGTGGCTTGGGACGAGGGCCTGGTGCTGAATCCGCGCGAGATGCAGCGCATGCTCGAGAGGCTGCTCGACGATATCCTGGGCCTCGGCCCCCTGGAGCCCCTGGTGCGGGACGACGAGATCACAGAGATCATGGTAAACGGACCCGGGCGGGTATACCTGGAGAAGGCCGGGCGCATCAGCCCCTGCGATATCGTCTTCGACGGCGAAGAGGCGGTATACCGCATAGTCGACCGCATCATAGGGCCCCTCGGCCTGCACGTCGACGAGGCGTCGCCATACGTGGACGCCAGGCTTCCGGACGGATCGAGGGTCAACGTCATCCTCCCGCCCCTCTCCCTGCTGGGGCCGGTGCTGACCATACGCAAGTTCCGCCGCCGGCCTTTCTCCATCGAGGAGCTGGTTCGCTCCGGCACGCTCACCGCCGGGCAGGCGGCCTTCCTGGCCAAGCTGGTGAGGGAGAGGAAAAGCCTGGTGATCTCGGGCGGCACGGGCACGGGCAAGACCACCCTGCTCAACGCCCTGTCGTCCTGTGCGGGCGAGGAGGAGCGCATCATCACGCTGGAGGACGCGGCCGAGCTGCGCCTGCAGCAGCCGCACGTCATCCCCCTGGAGACGCGCCAGCCCAACCTGGAGGGCAAGGGGGAGGTTACGCTGAGGGACCTGCTGCGCAACGCCCTCCGCATGCGCCCCGACCGCATCATCATAGGCGAGGTAAGGGGGCCGGAGGCGCTGGACCTCCTGCAGGCGCTGAACACGGGGCACCGCGGCTCCATGACCACGGTTCATGCCAACTCGCCCCTCGACGCCCTTTCCCGCCTGGAGACCATGGCGTTGACGGCGGGCGTGGGGCTGCCGTCCCGGGCGGTGAGGGGGCAGATAGAGCAGGCGGTGGATGCTCTAGCGCACCTGGAACGCGAGCCGAACGGGACGAGGAGGGTCAGCGAGATAGCGGTGCTGGACCGTGCCGGTGACGGCGGCTTCCACCTCCTGCCCGCGCCCATCGAAGGCCACGCTCTCGCCCCCCGCGATCCCCCTACCGTCGCACCGGCGTCCCCCCCGCCCGCAAAGGATCCGGCCCGGAGGGGGGTGAGGGGCGCGGTGCCGGCCTCGACGCCCGCATGATGCCGTCGACCCTCTTTATTGGCGTTCTGCTCACCGTCTGTATGGGCGCACTTTCTCTCCGCCATGCGGCCAGGAGGCGGGAGAAGGCGTACTCCGTGTTGTCGGGTGATGACCGCACGGAGGGTGAGTTCCTCTCGGGCCTTCGAGCCGTGCTGGGCGGCCGCACGGCCCATCCGCCGCCGCGGCTGCGGAGGTTACTGGTTCCCGCGGCCGTGGGCATCGCGGCGTTCGTCCTCACCCGCAGTCTCGCCCTCGCCTCCCTCGCCTGGCCCGCGAGCTTGCTGGTTCGGCGCCTGCTCGCGGGGTACCGGCGCAACCGGGCGCGGGCGAGGAAGGAAGAGCAGGTACTAGAGTTCATCGACGCGGTGAGCCAGTCCCTCCGTGCCGGCCTTTCGCTGCGGCAGTCCCTCGAAGCGAGCGTGGAGGATATCGGCGGGGAACTGGGCACGGAGGTGCTCGAGATATTGAAAGACGTCCGCATGGGTGGCGGCCTGGAGGAGTCGCTGGTGAAGGCGGCCGGGGACTCCGCATCCCCTTCCCTGCGCCTCACGTTCATGGTGCTCGGGCTGCTGCACGGCAAGGGGGGAGACCTGCCGCGCATACTGGAAAGGCTGCGCAAGCGGGTGGCGGAGGGATTGGAGGTCAGGAGGGAGGCGCGTGTCCTCACCGCACAGAGCCGGGCCTCGGGTTACCTCGTCTCCTCTCTCCCCGCCGTCTTCCTGCTCCTGCAGGCCGCGCTCAATCCCGGTTCCCTGCGCCCTCTCCTGGCCACGCCGACGGGAAACCTGATCATCGCCGCGTCCCTGGCGCTGAACGCCGTCGCGTTCTTCCTCATACGCAAGATGGTGGAAACGGAGGTATAGATGGACCTTGCGGCGGCCGTTTTCGCGGCCATGGCCCTGGTATCCATGGCCTCTTACTTCGCGCAGCGCTCGGCGCGGCGCTCCTCGGCGCTCGCCGCGGCGGGCCTGGCCGGGGATACTGCCGCCCGGCCGCGGCCGTCTCTACATATATTCCAGGCTTTGAGGTCCGGTCTCACCAGGTTGGGGCTCAAGGTATCGCCCCGTCCCCAGGAAGGGATACAGAAACTGCTGGAAGAATCCGGTTCCGCCTGGACGCCGCATTTCCTCCAGGGCATGCGTATCGCCGTGGGCCTCGCGCTCACCGCCCCCGCCCTTACCCCGGGGCCGGCAGGGCTCGTCCTCGCCCCCATCCTCTTCGCGGCCGGTTACCACGCCCCGCTGATGGCATTGAAAAGAAGGCGCGCCCGGCGCTGGCTGAGGCTCGCCTGCGACCTGCCGGAGATCGTGGACCTCATGGCGGTGCTCTGCTTCTCGGGGGAGAGCCTCTTGCGCGCCCTGCGCCACGCCGCTTCCGCCTGCACCCATGCCGACTCGCGGGAAGAGATGGAGAGCGTGCTCGAACGCATCCGCATGGGGGAGAGCACCGCCGAAGCCCTGCGGCGCGCTTCCGCCCATCCCTGCCGGGAGATGCGCCGCTTCGGCCGCACCATGCTCAGGGCCGAGGTGTTCGGCGCGCCGGTGGCGGATACCCTCGAGGAGCTGGCGGTCGAGTTCAGGAACGGCCGGCGAGAGAGGGACCGGGTGAGGGCCTCGCGCATCTCCGTGCTCATCCTGCTTCCCCTCGTCTTTCTCATCCTGCCTTCATTCCTGCTGCTGACCGTGGGCGGCATGATCCTCGGCCATACTCCCTAGCGGTGAAGCGGTGAAAAGGAGGTGATAGAACATGCGACATCCCCTGGATATCGTCGGTGATGAAGACGCGCAGACGACCGCGGAATACGCCCTGGTGATTCTAGGAGCCGCGGCGGTAGCCGGGGCGCTCATCGCCTGGGCGGGCGGGACGGACGTCATCAAGAGCTTCTTCAACAAAATATTCCAGCAGCTCATGGGGGCCCTGGGATAAGAACTCAATATCGGGGTACGGATGATGTGGACGGGCAGGCTCGTTTTCTTGTGGCTCTTCGCGGCGGCGGTGGTCTGTACCGACCTCCGCCACCGCAGGGTTCCCAACCGGCTCATCCTCTCCGCGGCAGCGGGCGGGGCCGTACTGGCCGCGGCGGGCGGCCTGGCCTCCCTGCGCACGGGGCTGGCGGGCATGGCCCTGGGGTTCATGCTCCTGTTTCCCCCTTTCCTGCTGCGCATGGTGGGGGGCGGAGACGTTAAGTCTCTGGCCGTGGTCGGTCTCGCTGCCGGTCCCGGCCTGTTGTGGGTCTCGTTCCTGTGCGGCACCGCGGCGGGGGGCGCGGCCGCCCTGGTGATCCTGGGCATGCGGCGATGGCGGCGCGGGAGGAAGCGTCCGGATGGACGGCGGGACGGCGCTACCGCCCGGACCCTTCCTTACGCGGGCATCCTCTGCGCGAGCGCGGCCGTCTCCGCGCTCCTCGCCTCGCTGTGACCGCACGCCGTCCACGGCGCCGGGCCGGTCACACCGCGCGGCTATAATGGACCCATGCCCGATATAGAGGAAAACGACGCGGATATATGTGCGTACGTAAACGTGGTCATCGACGCGCCCGCACGCCAGCTCGACCGCGCCTTCACCTACGGGGTGCCGCGGGAACTCGAAGGTAAGGTGGAGACGGGAAGCGTGGTGCTGGTACCGCTGGTCAACACCATGCAGGTCGGCTACGTCCTCGATTTCTGCGCCCCTCCCGACCTGCAGCGCATCCGCCGTATCGAGGCGGTGGTGGACGAACCCCCGGCCTTCGATGCCCGCATGGTGCGGCTGTGCCAATGGATGGCGGGCCACTACTTGAGCTCCCTCTCCCAGGCGATCCGGCTGGTGGTGCCCCCCGGACGCTCCCGCCGGGTGGTGGAATTCGCCGCCCTGCGGGGGGACCACCTCCAGGCCCTGGAGAACATCCCGGCGCGCGCCGCACGCCAGCGTGAGATCCTGGAAGCGCTGGCCGCCGCCGGCGGCAGGATGCCGGTTTCCGAACTCAGATCCCGGCTCGGCGGGCGGATTTCCCCGGGTGCGTTGAAGGCGCTGCGGCACGGGGGCTGGGTGGAGCGCGGTTTCGTCATGCCTCGCCCCAGGGCATCCCGCGTGAAGGTGCGCCTGGCGGAACTGACACCCGCGGGCGGGCGGGCGCTGGAGGATCCGGAGTCGCGTAAGCGTTCGCCGGCGCGCTTCCGCTTGCTGGAGGCTGTGCGGGACCACGGGGGCAGCATGACCGTCCCCGAGCTCCACCACCTGACCGGGGCTTCCACCTCGGCGCTCAACCGGGCGGTGGAAGCGGGCCTGCTGTCCATACGCGAGGAGGAGAGGCTGCGGGATCCCTTCGTCGGGCGTTCCTTCCCCCCCATGCCGCCCCACGAGCTCAACCCCGAACAGCAGGCCGCCCTGGACGTGATCGACGCGGCCATGGACGCGGGAGAGAACGAGGTCTTCCTCCTGCACGGCATAACCGGCAGCGGCAAGACCGAGGTCTACCTCCACGCTATCGAATACGCCTTGGGCCGGGGCCGCACGGCCCTGGTACTGGTCCCGGAGATCGCCCTGACCCCGCAGATGGTGCAGCGGTTCAAGGGGCGCCTGGGCGAAGACGTGGCCGTGCTCCACTCCCGCCTGGGATTGGGGGAACGCTTCGACCAGTGGAGGGGCATCCGCGAGGGGAGGTACAAGGTGGTCATCGGCGCCCGCTCGGCCGTCTTCGCTCCCCTCGCCGAACCGGGGTTGATCGTCATCGACGAGGAGCACGAGACCACCTACAAGGAGGGCTCCGCCCCCCGCTACAATGCACGCGACGTGGCGGCGGAAAGGGCGCGGCTCAGCGGCGCGGTCCTGGTCCTCGGCAGCGCGACGCCGCAATTGGAGAGCAGATACGCGGCCGCGCGCGGCGAATTCACTTACCTGGAGCTGCCCCGGCGCGTGGACAACCGGCCTCTCCCCGGCATCGAGGTGGTGGACATGCGCGAAACGGACGACCCGGGGGCGCGCGCCATCATCTCGCCCCGCCTGGTGAACGCTCTTGGCAGGATATACCAAGCCGGTGAGCAGGCCATCCTTTTCCTCAACCGGCGTGGTTTCGCCCGCTTCCTGCAGTGCCATACCTGCGGGCATATCTTCCAGTGCCGCAACTGCTCCGTGAGCATGTGCTACCACGTGCGCGAACAGCACCTGCTGTGCCACCATTGCGGCTGGTCCCTGTCGCCTCCTTTCGCCTGCCCGCAATGCGGGAACCAGGCGCACCGTTACGCCGGCATCGGCACGGAGCGCGTCGAGGAGGAGCTGCGGCGGCGGCTGCCGCCACTGCGCTGCATCCGCATGGACGCGGATACCACCCGGCGCAAGGACTCGCACTGGGACATGCTGGAGGAGTTCAAATCGGGGCGGGCCCATGTGCTGCTGGGCACCCAGATGATCGCCAAGGGGCTGGATATCCCCAACGTCACCCTGGTGGGCGTGATCAACGCCGATACCTCCCTGGGGCTGCCCGATTTTCGGGCCGGTGAGCGCACTTTCCAGTTGCTCACCCAGGTGAGCGGGAGGGCGGGACGTGGAGCCCGCCCCGGAAGGGTCATCGTGCAGACATTCAATCCCGATCATTACGCCATCGAGGCCGCGGTGCGCGGCGACGCGCGGGCCTTCTACCGCCAGGAGACGGCTTTCCGCCGCGAGGCCACCTATCCCCCTTTCTGCCGCCTGGTCAACCTGGTGATAACCGCGCCCGTCGAAGAGCATGCCCGCGCCGCCGCGGCCGGGCTCGGAGGTCTCCTGCGGCCCGGGCTGGGGCCGGATGAGGGGGAGCTGCTGGGTCCGGCGCCCGCCCCCATCTCCCGCCTGAAGGGGAGGTATCGCTATCACCTGACCATCAAGGCCAGAGCTCTGGAAAAGGTGGCGGGGGTGCTGGAGGGATCACTGGCCTCTTACGAGGACTTCCGCAATTCCTACTGCCGCGGGGAGGGGGTCGCCCGCGAGGATATATCCCTGGCCGTGGACGTAGATCCCGTAACGCTGTTGTAGCCCGGGCCGCATCCGGGTCTATTCCAGGGAGTCGAAGGCTATCTGCAGCATGACCTCCGCGTAGAGGCTCCTCCCCTCGATGGAGGCGATTATCCCTTCCTCGATGAACCGCTCTATGTGGGAGGTGTCCACGCCCTGCTCGTTTTTCCTCCGGCACATCTCCAGGAGTCGTGTCATGACCGGGGAGTTCACGCCGAGGTGAAGGCTGCCGTCCCTGGCCATATCGCACAGGACAGTCTTTGCCTTGCCCTCGTTCTTGTAACCGTTCTGTCCCATCCGTCTCACCTCCTTCACTCCATACAACGCCATGCCGTGGCGCTTATCTACACCTACCGATCTCGCTGCGGGAAGTACAGGTGGTGGTCCTCTTCTTCGGGCCACGCACGCTTCCCGCGGTCCTTATCCATATTTACCTTTCGAGATATCAAGCGCGTGCGGCGATCGCGGTTGAGTTTGTGTTAATCCAAACCGCATTCAGGCCGCCCGTCTTTCTCGCGTAACAACCTGGCGGAAAACCCGGTTTCCTTGGTTAGAGCCGGCCTACTTTGGGTAAAACAATACTTATGGAGCTTGCGTCGCTGAACGGATTCTCCTGTAGGGCATGATTATGACAAGGAGGGATCGCTGATGGCGAACCGGAAACTGACCCGAAGCGAAGCGGGCCGCAAGGGCGGTAAGACGACCCTGAAGAAGTATGGGACCGAGTTCTACCAGCAGATCGGGCAAAAAGGAGGCCGCAAGGGCGGCCAGACGACCAAAGAGAGATACGGAACGAAGTTCTATCAGGAGATCGGCAGAAAAGGCGGACTGAAATAGGCCTGGAGACGACGACAGCCTGCCTGCCGACCTCGCGTGCCGCGTTCGCTTGCCATGCTATAATGCGCGCAAGACTCTAGGCTCCGTCATGCGGCAGCCATAAACCGCTTGCATCCCTGTAAAGTCCGACAAGGAAGGAGTCAGCCTTGCTCAGCAGCGTGGATGTCCACAACTATCTGCAGACGGCCAATATCCCCCACGAGCTAAGCGGGATGCCCGAGTCGGCGCGGACGGCGTCGCGCGCGGCGGTGGTATTGGGACTCCGACCCCACCAGGTCATAAAGTCGGTCTTCTTCGCCGCCGCCGGTGAGCCGGCGATGGTCATGATCCCCGGTGACCGCATGGTGGATTACGCCAAATTGAAGTCGGAGCTCGGCGTTGCCCGCCTGCGGCTGCTCAACGCGGACGAGGTCCGCCAGATCACGGGATACCTCATCGGCTGTACGCCTCCCGTGGCATTGAAAACGGAGATGCCCAAGTATATCGACCTCCATGCCCTGCGTGAGGACGTGGTCTATACCGGCGGGGGGGAGCCGGACATGATCCTCAAGATACGTTCTTACGACCTGGTGCGGGCGGCCGATGCCGAGATCGTGGACATCATCCGTTGACCCCGTGGAGAGGACGGCACTTGGCTGAGGCAGCAAGATACCTTTTCATAGTCCTCCTGGGCTTCGCATCCGGCTTCACTTCCGGGGCTTTCGGGGTGGGCGGAGGGGTCATAACCACCCCCGCTATACGCCTTCTGCTCTCCCAGTCTTCCGACATCGCACTCGGCACCCCCCTCCCGGTCATCCTTCCCGCGGCACTGGTGGGAGGGTTCAATTACTGGCGGGCCGGAAAGATCGTCCCGCGCATCGTTCTGTACTGCTCGCTCTTCAGCCTGGCCGGGACCGCCGCCGGTTCCTACGCGACGGCCCTCATCGACACCAGGTATATAATGGTCGCCACGGCCCTCGTCCTCCTCTACCTGGCTTTGCGCACCTTCTCCACCGCCATGGGGAAAGACCCCTACGGGCGCCTCGAGGATCGTGGCGGCGAGCCGGCCTTTCCGGTATGGAAGCTCGCCCTGATCGGTTTCGCCGCGGGCTTCTTCTCCGGGTTCATGGGCCTGGGCGGCGGCGTGATCTTGGTCCCCGCTTTTTTCTTCATCCTGCACCTCGAGCTCAAGGAATGCCTGGGAAACTCGCTGGTGATCATCGCCATCCTGGCCGTTCCGGGGAGTGTATTCCACACCCAACTGGGACACGTGGACTGGCCTATCGCCCTGGCTATGATGCTGGGGGTCATGCCCGGCGCTTATCTCGGCTCGTTCTTCACCCTGCGCTCCCGCAACCGCCGCGTGCTCGTGCTCTTTTCCTTCTTCCTCCTGGCCATCGGTATAATATTCTTGTTCAAAGAGATATGGGGGCTCGTCTAGCCCCACCCGAGCCGGGGAAGGAAGTGGTCCGGATCGCCGATCCAGAGACGCAGCGCCACGAGAGCCAGGGGATAACCGCCGCCAGTCCGGAGATGTTCAAAGCCTTCTGGCCGGACGTGGGGGGCAGCTATTTCTTCCGCAACCGCCGGCTTTTCCTTGATTTCATGCACTCGAACGGGGGCAGGATCTACTACCTGACCAGCGCATCACACCCCAGACCACCTTTCATCCTGGTGGGGAACTGGAGGAGCCGGGCGGACATCACGGCACTATGGCACGTGAAGGGGGAGGAAAACCTCAGGAGGAGTCTGGTGAGCGTGGCCGCTTCCGCGAGCTTCCAGGCCGGAAGCGAGAGGTTCGTAACCAAGCCGCTGGGGGCTTTCGAGGGAGAGGAGTTCGAACGCTGGGGTTTCAAGCCCGCTTACAGGATAGTTTTGCTGGAGAGGATTTTGCGCCCGGAACCCGGCCACCCCGGCGGGGAGGACGGCATGGAGATTATCCGTTTCCGTAAAAGATACCTGGACGAAGTGTTGAGCCTCGACGCGACGGCCTTCGACGATTTCTGGAGGTTGGATATCCGCACCGTGGAGGCGGTGGCCGCCTCCTGCTACCGCAACACGTTCCTGCTCGCGCGGCGCGGTGGCGAGACCCTGGGATACGCGGTGGGCGGCGCGAACGGCAGGTTCGGTTACCTGCAGCGGTTGGGCGTCCATGCCGGGCACCAGGGGGAAGGCGTCGGCGGGGCCCTGGCGCGCCGCATTATGTCGGACCTGCGCGGCATGGGAGCCACCTCGGTGATGGTCAACACACAGGAGGACAACGAGGCCGCCTTGAATCTCTACCATAAACTGGGTTTCGAGACCATGCCCGATCCCCGCTTCATCATGCAGTGCACGCCGCGGAGCCTGGAGCGGGACTCGTGAAGGCAAGGCTTTCCCCCGGGGCGTTGGCCGCGTGCGTGATGCTGCTGCTCGCGGCGGTGGGGACGGGGGGCACGAAAGCCGCCGCCCAGGAGGAGGTCGCCACGGTCTCGGCCTCCATGAACTCCTTCTACTACCTCCCCGGCGAGCAGGCATACCTCGCCGTCGACCTGGAGCTCCCGCAAGCGGCCAGGACGGACGACATAGACCTCGAGTTCATCGTCTATCCCTCGGCGAATACGCGCTCCTCGCTGGCATCGTTCCGCGAGGGTGCCCGCCGCTATGCCATCGTGAGGCGTGACCTGGAGACCATCCCGCCCGAGTCGGAACCCATGGACAAGATGTACGAGGTCGATCTCAAGAAGCTGGGGCTGCCGGTGGGAGTGTACCCCTTCGAGGTGCGGCTGACGCGGGGTGGCGAGGCGCTCTCCTCCGATTATAATTTCCTCGTGATCATGGACCCCGCCGCCGGCTATCCCCTCAACCTCGCGCTGCTGTGGACCCTCGATTTCCTGCCCAGCACGGACGCGCAGGGAAGCGAACTCGACGCGGGCTTGGCCACGGCCTGCTCGTCCTCCCCTTCCGGGACCGGGTTCCTCAACGCGTTGTCCGGGGTGATGAAGACCAGGCCGGAAGTGCGCAGCAGCATAGTCCTTCCCGGTTCCACCTACCATGACCTGGAGGCGCTGGCGGAGAGATCCGGCGGCGGGGAGGGGGACGAGGCCGCGGAGGGCGCGGCCGAGGTCCTGGCGGACCTGGACGAGATCTTCGCCAGGGGCGGGGCGGACCTCATCAATACCACGTATGCCTTCGCGGACCCCGACTCCCTCGCCTCGCGAGGGTGGGAGGAGGACGCCTCGGAGCAGATAGGACTGGGGCTGGAGAGCGCCGGAGAGATGGGGGCGGAGAGCAAGGGCCTTACCGTTCCCCTCTTCCGTTTGAGCGACGCCATGCTGCAGCGCATGGTGGAAAACGGCATCGAGTTCACCGTGGTGGGGGAGGAGGCACTGCGGTCGAGCGCCGCCGGCAGGCGCCTTTTGGAGGGAACCACGATCTCCCAGCCCGTGCGTTTCGTCAACAGCAACGGCCACCTGCTCAAGGGATTCGTGAGGGACGAAGCGCTCTACGCCTACCTCGAAGGTACTCCCCAGCGCGACGCCTCACACATGGTCCAGAACATCTTCGCCGAACTGGCCGTCCTGCAGAGGGAGAGACCGCACGTCGTGCGTTCGTGCGTGCTGGCTTTCCCCCCCGGCTTCATACCCTCGCAGAAATTCCTCGAGGACCTCTACGATGCGGTCAAGAAATGCCCGTGGTTGCAGGCGCGCCGGCTCTCCGAGTTGAACGCGGACCAGTTCCCCCTGGAGGGCGTCGCCCTGCAGGCTCCCGTCTATCCGGATACGGCCACTTCCTACCTGCAGCGGCTCGAGGCGGTGAGGAAGAACGTGGAGGGCTTCAGCGCCTCCATCCCCGCGGACCTCCCCCTGCGGGAGGAGTTGCGGCGCTCCCTGCTCGTGGCCGAGAACTACCGTTTCACGAGTGAAAAGGACGCCGCTGCCGCACAAGCGTACCTGGGGAGCGTCGATGCCGCCGTCCGGGGCGAGACCTCCAAGGTCAACATCGAGTTGAAGCGCTCGGTAACGCTTTCCGGCACCGAGGGCAAGTTGAGCGTCGACGTGACCAGCGCCCTCGATTACCCCCTCCAGAACGTCATCTTGAGGATGGAGAACACTAACCTCACCTTCCCACAGGGCAATTCCAGGCAGGTGACCATCGAGCCGAG
The DNA here is from genome assembly GCA_964592775.1 of uncultured Actinomycetota bacterium. Lineage (GTDB taxonomy): Bacteria > Actinomycetota > Geothermincolia > Geothermincolales > RBG-13-55-18 > SURF-21. The sequence continues at coordinate 3,282 of CAZQFX010000035.1, read as the reverse complement.
GGAGAACCGCTTCATCTTCGACGTCGACACCCACCGTAAGGGCTCCTTCATCGTCGATATCGTGCTGCAGGCGGACGGCCTGGTCATAGACAGCACCTCGATCACCGTCAACACCTCCATCATCAACACCCTCGCCATCATTCTCCTGGCTTGCCTGGCCTTCATCGTCGCCCTGGCGGCCGTATCGCGCCGCCTGCTGCGTAGATTTCGCGGCGGAAAGCACTCCAGGGGGAAGGCGAACAAGTGAACGTGGAGGCCGCGGCAACCCCACGCGATGATCCCGCCGTCTTCGCCAAAGACGCGGCCGTGATGGCCGTGGGCACGGCCATCAGCCGCGTCACGGGGTTCCTGCGCTACGCGGCGCTGGCCTACGTCCTCGGGTTGACCCTCCGCTTCGGCGAGACCAACCTTCCCAGCACCTACAACCTGGCCAACTCCATGCCCAACATGATCTACGACCTCGTACTGGGAGGGATCATCGCGTCGCTTTTCATCCCCGTTTTCGTGGAATACCTGAGCACCCGCTCCAGGGAAGAAGCATGGTACGTGGCCAGCTCGGTGACCAACATCTCCATCATCATCCTGGGGGCGGTGACCGCGCTGGGCATCGTCGCCAGCCCGCTCGTCATCAGGCTGATGACCCTTTTCGGCTCCTATTCCTCCGGCGACGTGACCACCCAGGTGGTGCGGGACCAGGCCACCTTCCTGCTTCGCTTCTTCGTGCCCCAGATCATCTTCTACGGGCTCAGCGCCATATTCGGGGGCCTGCTCAACTCCCACCGCCGTTTCGCCGCGCCCGCCTTCGCGCCCATCGCCAACAACCTGGTGGTCATCGGCACGGTGGTCGTCTTCCATTTCCTCCCAGGTCCGCGCGACAATCACCTGCACCTCGTGGTGCTGGCCGTGGGGACCACCGTGGGGGTGATGGCCCAGGCGCTGGTGCAGATCCCGGCGCTGGTGCGCATCGGGGTGCGTTATACGCCCGTCCTCGACTTCAAGCACCCCGCCATCCGCAGGATCGGGAGGCTCGCCGTCCCCCTCCTGGGCTACCTCATGCTCTGGCAGGCCGGCACCTGGTTCGTCTTCGCCCTCGCCATACAGGTGGACGGGGGGGTGCCATCCTACCAGTACGCCCAGATGTTCTTCCAGCTCCCCTACGGTATCTTCGCCGTATCCATCATCACCGCCATCTTCCCGGCCATGAGCGAGCATTCCGCTCTGCGCAGGATGTCCCGCTTCAAGGACACCATGAACACGGGCATCCGTTCCACCATCCTCATCATCGTGCCCTGCGCCGTCATCTACCTCACGCTGAGCGGGCCCATCATCCGCTTCCTCCTTGAGCACGGTTTCTTCAAGGCCGGGGATACGGAGATGCTCTCGGGGGTGCTTTTCTTCTTCGCGCTCGGCCTCATCCCCTACTCCATCGATATGTTGCTGGTGAAGACCTTCTACTCCCTGCAGGATACGCGCACGCCCATGATCATCAGTTGTTTCGTGGTGGCCGCCAACATCGGCGCCAACCTGCTCTTCTTCAACTGGATAGGGATCAAGGGCCTTGCGCTCGGCTTCGCCGCCGCGTATTCGTTGTCCATGATCATCCACATCGTGGTGCTCCGCATGCGCCTGGGGCGCCTGGGGGGAAGGAGGCTTCTCTCCACCACCGCCAAGACCCTGGTGGCGGCCGCGGCCATGGCCCTGGTCATCTATGCCGCGAACCGCCTCGTCACGCAGCTCTTCCCGGCATCCGGTTTATGGAAAGACCTCCTGGACATGTTGCTCCCCATGGCCGAAGGGGTGGCCGTGTTCTTTTTCGTGGCCCACGCCCTGCGTATGGAGGAACTCGCTACCATGAGGGTCATGCTCTCGCGGCAACTAGGCCGCCTCCTGCCGCGGCGCCTGCGGGCACGCGAGGAGTGAAGGCAAACCTGCCTCCCGGGTTAAAGGAAACCCCCATCCGCCGTCGAAGCAAATGGGTGACATGGATATGAAGGAACTGGTGCGCGGAGAAGACGGCCAGATACTGGCCCACGTCATGACCATAGTGCTGGTCGCGGCGGTCATCGGCGCCATCATATTCCAGTGCGGGCCCATCATCATGAACCACGTCTCCATCGGCAAGCTGGCCGACGGCGCGGCGGAAGAGGGCGCCATAGCCTACCGCCACAGCCATGGGGATATGGACAAGGTATACGGCGTCATCCAGGAGTATATCGACGACCGCGACGCGCGCCTGGACGGCACCGTGGGCATCGAATACGACACGAGAGGGAATCCCGTCAAGTTGACCGTCCCGGTACGGAGGATCAACAACACCTGGCTCTTCGAGAATATAGGCTACCTCTCCACCTACACGGAGGCCAAGGCCTTCGGGGAGTCGCCCGTCTCCCGCTGACCGGCACGATCCCACCTTCCGGGCGGACGCGGGTCAGCCGTCCATATCGCGCGGCCGCGACACCACGGATAATGAAAATCTTCAGCGACTGGCGGCACAACATATAGTATTCGAGCGTGTATTTTCAGGGCAGCCGTCCATATCGCGCGGCCGCGGCACCGCCGAGGATGATAATGCCGGCCATTACCCGTTACAGCCCGGGACGGATTCGTGAGGTTCTTAAACAACAGGTGTGGACGAATAGAGGATGAGGATGGTCGAGTCAAAGCCACCCACACTTCTTTGCGGAAGAACCATTCATGATAAGCGGTCATCCGAAGCAGCGGGGTTGAACGGTGACGTGTCCGTGGAAGGTCCGGATTTACGATGCCGTTCAGAATACGTAGCGACCAAACCGGGGGTTATGCCGCGGGCTCTCGAACATCTCGGTCATGTGTCAGAAGCTGGACTGAAAATCTTCCCTGGTCCTGCTCGCCGGTATCTCGACTGGCCTCAGCATTACTATATGGCTGCGGTTGACGTCGATGAAATCGGCCCGGAACAGCAGCTGGCCGCTCGACGGATCGTAGACCTCCACATCGGTAAGCGCGAAGAAAGACGCCGTCTCCCTCGACTGCATGATGTCGGTCAGACGGGCACCGGCGAAGATGTGCAGATCGGCCAGGATGCGGTGCGCTGTAGTATAGATCTCGACCCTTATCTTTTCTTTCTTTGCGTGCATGAGGGACCTCCTTCAGTTTAGTATACAACAACGGCACTGCTTTCCCCTTCAGGGCAAGTCAACACTATTGGGGTCAGTCACCCATGTCGCGCGGCCGCGACACCACGGATGATGAAAATCTTCAGCGACTGGCGGCACAACATATAGTATTCGAGCGTGTATTTTC
>CAZQFX010000034.1:0-20848 GCA_964592775.1 uncultured Actinomycetota bacterium | reverse complement strand
CGGAGGGGGCGGGATTCGAACCCGCGAGCCGTTGCCGGCCAATGGTTTTCAAGACCACCGCATTCGTCCGCTCTGCCACCCCTCCGTGATCAATTGTAAGTGTGCGGATGGGGTTAGACAATCGAGCATTCCACCAGAATATCACCGACATGATCGACTGGATCGCAATCGCCTCCCCCGCATTGGCCGCCCGAGTGGAGCCTGCGTGGGCGGCGGGAGTCAGCGGCCGTCAGCCGGTGGCGTCCCCGAGCCAGTCCAGGGCTCCCGGAGTCAGGTGCCATGGAAGCAGGAAATCAAAAGCGTATTCTATCGCTTCCGTTTCGTCGCCGAATCCAATGCGGCCAGGAGGCTCTTTGGGCAACTTCCTTTTCCTCAACAGGTATCCGGGTACGTGGGGGTTGCATCGCAAGGCTTCCTTCAAGATCTTGAGAGATCTTCCCGTGGCTCCCTCGCGCCTGTAGGAGAGCAGGGCTCTCGTGTAGCTCCAGCAGGCGGTCGGCTCGTCTTCGTATGAATCCAGGAGTTCCTTCAGCTCCTCGTCCCTGTCCATCATCAACAGGCGGGAGGCGAGGATATAGCGTATCCCCTGGTTATCGCCGGGGTTGAGGCGCAGCATGTCTTGAAGGTGCTTGACCGCATCCGCCTGTTTTCCCAACTCCCAGAGTACCATGGCAAGCCCGAGGCGGGCGCGCATGTAGGGGCGGGTCTCGAGGATCCCCCAGAAGTGGCCGACATCCTCTTCGAAACAATCTGTCCCCAGGGCCCGTTCTCCGGCCTCCACTCCCGCGCGGAGGAAATCCAGCACTTCCAGCAGGCTATCCCCGGACTCCTCGGCAAGTAATACGTAGGCATCCGCGCAGTCCGGGCAGATTTCGAGCGCCTTCTTCGCCAGCTTGACCCTTTCCCTCCCGGAGGCCTGCCAGGCATCGAAGACGAGTTCCTGGGCCTTATCGAGAGGAGTCTCCGGCCCTATGGCCGGTATCGTCCCCCCTCCCCCTATGATTCTATCCAGGAACTCCTGGGCTTCTTCGGGCGACTCGAAATCCTTGTCCTTCAGGAGGCGGCCGACCTTTGCCATCTCCGACTCGATCATGCCCCTTGCCTGCATCGGCGTGATTTCCCCGCCAGGCTTCTTCGCGGCGGGCTTTCCACCCTTCCCGCCGGGCGCCGTCTTCTTCGGACTCGTCTCCTTCTTTACAGCCGGCTTCTTCTTTCTCTGTGACACGGGGGCCTCCAGTCTTCTAATCTGTTTATTGTCAACGGCATATATAATGCAACGTCTCCTGTATCAAATCCCTTTGCCGAGCTGTAATATCCCTACTCTGGCCGTTGCATTCAATACGCAGCGATAAGTAAAGCATTGACAATACTGCCTTCAAACTATCTCTTTCCACCCCGGTATCACCCTTGCGAACTCCTGCTGGAATGCCGGACGGCGGATGTTGGCTTCTTTCACCCGGCGGGCGAAGGCATCCCATTCCTCGGGCGTCTTGAGGATATCGACGTACACGCGCCGCACCTTCGCCATGAGCCCGGCGAGCATGGCGTACTCGCTCCGCGGTCGAGTACTGTTCAAGCCACCCAAGCCGGACTTGTAGAAAGCGAGTATCTCTTCCGGGAAGCTCTCCTCGAGCATCCCGGCGGCCTTCATGGCATAGGTCCCATGGTATCTCGGGTCGCCGGGCCTCATGTCCTGTAATAACGCCAGCGCATGGTCGATAGGCCAGTCTTGGCCGATTTGCTCGAAGCAGCCCGCGAGGTGCCGCAGATCTCCGTCATCGTAACATGTCGCGTAGGCCACCTCGTAGAGTTGATCCTCCATGCCTGAGTTGCGGCTGCGTATGTACGGAAGCACTTCGCCGAGGAGGTCCCGCCGATATTCCTTCGATACGCCACCCTGCTTGAGTTTTTTCTCCAGATCCCACAGGAGGTCGCTGACCCGATCGACGAGATCGCGGTCGCCGCCCCCGTACTGATCCAATTCCGAGAGGTCGAACTCGAGATCGTCCCATATCGTGAAGGCCGACTCGCCTTCGATATCCTCCTCGTCCTCGGGGTCCAAAGCGACGTGTTTCTCCAGGTAATCGAGGCATTCCCGGCGGGCATCGGGTCTCGTCTTCGTAAGGGCGATCACCAGGCTGATGAGGTCCTCTCTCCTCGCGGTATCCAGAAGATCTGCCAATAGGTCCCGGGGCTTTCCCTCTGTTTTCGCTGGCATCCAGATCCTCCTTGGCCATACGCCGAGGCTTCCAGGGCTTCCTCATCAAAGCGCAATCACGATAATGCTATCACATGGGGGTGACGGGGGGTATGTCCGGACGACGGTAAGACCCGAGGGAGTCTCTCAAGTCAATAGTGGCCGATATCCCTTCGTCGTAGCGATCAAGCCGGGGGCCGCGGGAAAGCCCTACACGCCGGTTATTCTCTCCATACCGCGCATGTAGGGACGCAAGGCTTCGGGCACCTCCACGCCGCCGTCCTCCTGCTGGTAGTTCTCGAGGATGGCGGCCACCGTCCTGCCGATGGCCACCCCGGAGCCGTTCAGGGTGTGCACCAGGCGCGACTTGCCGCCCCCGGCGGGCTTGAACCTGATGTCCGCGCGCCGGGCCTGGAAGTCGGTGAAGTTGGAGCAGGAGGATATCTCCTTGTACTCGGAGCCCGAGGGCAGCCACACCTCGAGGTCGTAGCACTTGGCGGCGGCGAAGGAGAGGTCGCCGGTGGAGAGGGCCACCACGCGGTAGGGCAGGCCCAGGCGCCGCAGCACCTCCTCGGCGTTGTCGGTAAGTTTTTCCAGCTCCTCGAAGGAGGTGTCGGGGTGCACGAACTTCACTATCTCCACTTTGTTGAACTGGTGCTGGCGGATGAGCCCCCGCACGTCGCGCCCGTAGGAGCCGGCCTCGCGGCGGAAACACGGGGTGTAGGCGCAATAATAGACGGGCAGATCGTCCTCGGCCAGGGTCTCGCCGCGGTAGATGTTCGTTACCGGCACCTCGGCGGTGGGGATGAGGTAGAGTATATCGTCGCGGCAGCGGTACATCTCCCCCTCCAGCTTGGGGAGCTGCCCGCTGGAGAACATGCTCTCCTCGTTGACCAGGATGGGCGGGAAGACCTCGGTGTAGCCGTGCTCGCGGGTGTGCAGGTCGAGCATGAAGTTGATAAGCGCCCGCTCCAGCAGGGCGCCCCCGCCCTTGAGCAGGGTGAAGCGCGATTCGGCTATCTTCACCCCCCGCTGGAAATCCAGGATGTCCAGCTGCTCGCCCAGTTCCCAATGGGGCAGGGGCGGGAAATCGAAACGCGGCGGGTCGCCCCAGCGGCGCACCTCCCGGTTGAACGTCTCGTCCGCTCCCACGGGGACGGAAGCGTGCGGGATGTTGGGGATGCGCACGGCGATCTCCCGCATCTCCGCGTCCAGCCCGTCCACCTCGGCCTCCAGCGCCTTTATCCCGCCGCTCAGGGCGCCCATCTCCCCCCGCAGGGTTGAGGCGTCCTCCCCGGCGCGCACGCGCTCTCCTATCTCCTTGTTGCCGCGCTTGTGCCTGGCCCGCTTCTCCTCCAGCTCCGCGAGGACGGCGCGGCGGCGGCGGTCCAGTTCCAGGAAATCGTCCAGGGGGACCTCAAGGCCGCGGTCCCGCGCGGCCTTGCGCACCGCGTCCGCGTTCTCGCGTACGAACCTCATCTCCAGCATCTACGCCCTCCTCGCGGCATGATGAACGGCATGAGCGCAACGTCCTCTAGCCGGCGGGGAGTTCCGGTATCCCGGACCGCCTCGCGATAAGACGCTTTCGCCTCCGGGAGGCCCCTCTTTCCATGCGCGCGGCGCCGGCATCTCACCCCTCCTCGCGGTAGGCGGGGTAGGAACCAAGGAGCTTCACCCGCGGCAGCTTGCACAGCAGGCACTTCAAGGCCGAGGCCACCACCTCGTCCTCCTCGTGGCCTTCGCAATCGATGAAGAAGCAGTAGTCGCCCAGCACCTCTTTGGTGGGGCGCGACTCTATCTTGCTCAGGTTGATATAGCGGAGGGCGAATTCCTGTAGTATCTGCAGGAGCATGCCCGGCCGGTCCTGGTGGATGAAGCAGACCATGGAGGTCTTGTCTTCGCCGGTGGGCGGCATCTTCTCCTTCCCCAGCAGGACGAAGCGGGTGCGGTTCTCGGGGTGGTCCTCCATGCCTTCGCGCAGCACCGCGAGGCCGTAGAGCTCGGCCGCCAGCCTGCTGCCAAGTGCGGCCACGGGCTCGTCCGACCCGGCCGCGCGTTTCGCCGCCTCCGAGGTGCTGTTCGCGGCCTCCAGCTCCACCCCGGGCAGGAGCTCCACCAGGTGCCTGCGGCACTGCGCCGCCGCCTGGGGGTGGGAGATCACCTTTGTCACCTGGTCGAGCCGGACGCCGGCGCGGGCCAGCAGGTAATGCCTCACCTGGGTTACCTTCTCGCCCTGGATGAGCACGTCGGTCTCGAAGACCAGGCTGTCCAGGGTGGCGTTCACCGAGCCCTCGATGGAGTTCTCTATGGGCACGACGGCCTTCTCCGCGAGGTTGTCCTCCACCGCCATGATGGCCTCCTCGACGGTGGGGAAGGGGATGGCCCGTTCGTAGCGCAGCCCTCTCCAACCCTCCATCGCTTCCTCGGTGAAGGTGCCCGGAGGCCCCAGGTAAGATACGGCGCGGCACTCGAGGGGAGGCGTCAGATCACCCAAGAACCGTCCTCCTCCCTGGACGATATGCCGCTTTCCTCCGGGGCGGACTGGACGTCGAAGGGCTTGGGGGCGCGTCCTTTCTTGGACCGAATGAGCGGGGGTTTCGCGTTGAGCGCCCGGCGCAGGGACTCGCCCTCCTCCCGCGAGAGCACGTGGGAGGCCTGCCCCGCGCGCACCGCCTTGGCGTAGGTGCGGTTCTCGTTCCGCCCGTAGATGGAGGTGAAGATGGCGCCGTCGCCGTTCTCGTCCAGCATGGTGACGGAGTAGCTCAGCTTTCCTCCCATGTCCTCGAAGGCGTCGAAGCGCACCACGGCGACGCGCTGGATCGTCCCCGCCAGGACGTCGGTGAGATAGTCCTTCTGCGCCGCCTGCTCGTCCAGGAGGCGGAACAGGCCCTCGATCTGGAGGGCCTGGGAGGCGACTTTCTCCACCAGGCTCGCGCCCTCGGCGCCGCGCTTCAGTATGGTAACGTTGCGACGCATGAGGGACAGCTGCCGGAAGAGGACGAAGATGCCCGCGACGAGCAACAGGTCAATAAGAAACAGGAGGACGATGAGCATGCCCGCGTTGTCCCTCAAGGTATCCATCGTCCGGCTGCGCCTCCTTTCATCCAAGAGGATACCATACTCGCAATAGGTGGGGTCAGAACTTGACATCTCGGGGTCTAGAGGCTGCCGCACAAACCCTGCGCCAGACATATTGCTCTCCACATATTCACCGAAATGGGCCATTATTGACAGTCCGCCTTCCATTATGATGCCTATTTTGCCGCAATTCTGGGAGAGCGGGATTCGTACGGGGTTTATGAAACAGGCTTTCTACCTCAAAATGTGGTTCTTCTCCCAGAAATGCGGGTAGAGAGATTCAAGTGATTTAGCGCCAATAAGGAAAGGCTGGAAGTTAAGGCGTGGGTAAACCATCGCATATCAAATGCCGGCCAGATTACCCACGCTTTACGGCGAAGGGGCAAAGCTGTTGACTCCTGATGTCCCCAACACGTGCACTTTACCAGCGCATGCATCTTCCATAGCGTCGAGTCAACATTTTGAGACCCCATTGCCGTGGGGCGGTGATATACTCGTATCTGATCGAGGTGTTTGCATGGATGAACTGTTGGAGGGCAAGCTGCGCAGGCTGCGGGGGATTATCGCGTCTTTCCCTTCGGCCCTGGTCGCCTATTCCGGCGGAGTCGATTCGACCCTCCTTGCCTACATCACCCACGAAACCCTGGGCGACCGCATGACGGCGGTACTGGTCGTCTCGCCCCTCATGCCCCCGCGGGAGGCGGAAAGGGCGAAGGGCACAGCCGCTTCCCTGGGGATCCCGCTGGAGACGGTGGAAACGAACGAGCTTCTCCTGCCGGATTTCTCCCACAATCCGCCGGACCGTTGTTATATCTGTAAAAAACACCGCCTGGGAATGCTGCGCGGCATGGCCGCGGAAAGGGGCCGGGGGGCGGTGCTCGAGGGCTCTAACCTGGATGACGCCGGCATGCACCGTCCCGGGCGGCGCGCGTGCGCGGAACTCGGCGCCTCGAGCCCGCTCGAGGAAGCCGGGCTGGCCAAGAGCGGCATCCGGGCCCTGGCTCAGGAGGCGGGCCTCCCCAACTGGGACGCGCCTTCACGCCCGTGCCTGGCCACGCGTTTCCCCTACGGCATGGAGATGACGGCGGAGCTCATCGCCCGGATCGACGCGGCCGAGGAGGCGCTGGAGGGCCTGGGCCTGCGCGAGGTACGGGTGAGGCTGGAGGCACCGGAGACCGCCCGTATAGAAGCCGGCGCGGGCGAGCTGGAGATACTGAACGGGAAGGACACCCGCGGGGAAGCGGTGAAGAAGTTGGCGGGCCTGGGTTTCCGTCGCATCCTGCTGGACCTGGATGGTTACCGCAGCGGCAGCATGGACGAGGGCATCACCGACAGGCGCTGTAGCATCCTGTACGGCGCGAACCCGAACGTGGGATAAGGGAGGAAGAGGCAGGGATGAAAACCCTTTACCTCGACGCTTTCGCCGGGATAAGCGGCGACATGATGCTCGGCTCTCTGGCTGATCTGGGGGTTCCGCTTGAGGCATACCGGTCGGCGGCCTCCAAGCTCGGCTTGAGCGAGGTGGAGATAAACGCCTCGCGGACGGAGCGCAAGAGCATCGGCGCGGTGAAGATCCACGTGCGCGCGCCGGAGCGCGGCGTGGTCCGGACCTACGCGCACATAAAGAGCCTCATCGAGAAGAGCGCCCTCTCCAGGGGAGTGAAGGAAAAAAGCCAACGCATCTTCGCCCTTATCGCCGAGGCCGAGAGCCGCATACACTCGCGCAACATAGACCAGGTCCACTTCCATGAGTTGGGGAGCGCCGACACCCTGGTGGACGTGGCGGGAACGGCGGCGGGCCTCGAACACCTGGGCGTGGAAGAGGTGCTCTGTTCTCCGCTCCCCATGGGCACGGGCATGGTCAAGACGCAACACGGGGTCCTTCCCGTCCCGGCGCCGGCGGTGGTGGAGATCCTCAAAGACGTGCCGGTGTATTCGAGCGGCATACCCACCGAGCTGGTCACGCCCACCGGCGCGGCCATCGTCGCCGCCCTCGCCGCGGATTTCTGCCTGCTCCCGCCCATGCGCGTCCAGGCCGTGGGCTACGGCGCCGGCGATAGGGACCTGGATATACCGAACCTGCTGCGGGCGTTCCTGGGTGAGCGGGAAGGCGCCACGCGCGGCCGCGCGAGGGAAAGACGGCTGGTGTTTTCTACCAATATCGACGATATGAACCCCGAGCTCTACCCCTACGTGGTGGAGAAGCTCTTCGAAGCCGGCGCCGAGGACGTCTGGCTCTATCCCATACAGATGAAGAAGGCACGCCCGGCCGTGACCTTGAGCGTTCTCGTTCCCCCACTGCGGGAGGAGGGGATCAAGGAGGTGATGTTCGCGGAGACCAAGACCCTGGGCATGCGCATCTTCGAGGTGGACAAGGAGTACCTGGACCGGGAGATCATCCAGGTGGAGACCCCCTTCGGGCTCCTGCGCGTGAAGCTCGCCCGCCAGGAGGGAAGGCCCGTGAACATCGCCCCGGAATACGAGGACTGCAGCAAGGCCGCCGCCGCGTCCGGCATCCCCCTCAAGGACGTCTATGCCGCCGCGGAGGAAGCGGCAAGGGCGCTGCTCGCGGAGGAGGATGCGAGCCCGGGAGAGTAGTATGCGACCCGCACGATCTCATCCATAAGGAGGTAATGACCGCATGTATGTAGGGGTGATAGGCGGCCAGCTCTGCGACGAGGAAGAGGAACGCCGGGCGTACGAGATAGGCGGGCTGCTGGCCCAGCGCGGCGCGATCCTCATCTGCGGCGGCCTGGGAGGGGTCATGGAAGCCGCGTGCCGGGGCGCCAGGGAGGCCGGGGGGACGACCATCGGCATCCTGCCCGGTCCTTTTCGCGGCGACGCGAATCCATACGTCGATTACGCCATCGCCACGGACATGGGGCAGGCTCGCAACGCCGTCGTCGTGCGCACCGCGGACGTGGTCATAGCGGTGGGCGGGGAATACGGCACCCTCTCCGAGATCGCCATGGCGCTCAAGATGGGAAAGAAGGTGGTCGCCCTCTCGAGTTGGGAGATCGCGAACAAGGGGACGCCTGACGACAGGATCATCCGCGCCTCGAATCCCGAGGCGGCCGTGGAAACCGCCATGGCCGAAGTCCGCTGACCGCGCGTGCGGCGCGTATCCCCTCCCGCCGGGTGGTGACGCCGTGTTGGTGCTTTTGATGGACGTCCGGCATGCGGCACCTTTTACGTGCTCTTGAAATAGGAAATTCCTGGGTGAAAACTCGATATTCGAGACCTGGCCCCCTTTGACGTCAGCATGCCGGGTAGGGGATGGTCTGCGAGGCGTGGGGCATCAGAAGCACCTTGCCGTCCGGGGCGGTCTCCAGCGCCTCCTCGAGCGCTTCCGCGATACTCACATGGGGGACGATGCCGATGCGCCTCACCACATCGGGCTCCAGGCACGAGACCAGCATCACCTTCTTCGCTTGCCGGTGGAGCAATGCCGCCCGGAAGACCACGAAACCGGCGACGGTGAAATCGCGCCGCAGCTCCGCTTCGATCTCGTCCGCGCCGCCCAGGTCGAACCAGCGGTGGAACTCATAGGGCCCCAGCCCTTGCGAGCACTCCCCCACCATGATCAGGACCCCCTCTCCGTCCCCTCGCAGGGCGGCGCGCGCGTTGGCGTTGGACTGGAAGGCCTGGTAGAAAGTGAGGTCCATGGGGAACCCGCCGCGCGAGGCGATCACGATATCCGCTCTGGCCGGGATCTCCACCCTGAAGGCCTCGGAGACGAAGGCGCACCCCCGCTCGTGGGCCTCCTCGAGATCGCCCGCGAAGACCCCCAGGAAATCCCCCTCCTCGCTTAGGGCGAAGTTGACGATGAAGCGCGGCCCGAGCATGCGCGCGGTGGCCAGCATGTCCTCGTGCACCGGGTTTCCATCCAGCACGCCGGGGCGGGCCATGGGATGCGTGCCGCCCCCGGGCGTATCGCTCAGGGCCCGGCCGTGGTTGGCCAGGATGGTCGCGATCCCCGACATGCCCGGCAGGACCGCCTTGCGCCCCCCTCCGAAACCGGCGAAGGTGTGGGGCACCACCGCCCCGGTGAGGACGACGTGGTCGGCCTCCACGGCGAAGCGGTTGACCCACACGGGGGTGCCGTAGGGCGTCTTTCCCAGGAAACGCAGCATGGAGGGGTCGCGCGCATCGTGGTTGACAACCCGGATGTCGTGGGGGAATCCCTCCCCGACGATGGCCCTTATCCCTGCGTACGAAGGGGCGCCGTGCGTCCCGTTGGCTATGATCACGGTGATGTCGCGGTTGCGGATGCCCGCGCGGTTAAGGGCGCGTACCACCAGGGGGAGCCAGCGGCGGGGCTGCACCCACAGGCGGTGGTAATCGGGGCAGGCTACCGCCACCCTGTCGCCGGGCCGTACGAGCTCGGCCAGGGGAGGCGAGCCGATGGGGCGCTCCAGTGCCTCGTCCAGCGCCGCCCCCAGGGCGGGGAGGGGCTCGATCGCCACCCCCTCCACGCTTCCCTGGTAGAGGCGGTCGGGCACCTCGAACTCCATCTCGCCTTTTCCGAATCCCCACGAGAACTTCATAGCCATAACTGTAACAGATACCGGCCGCCGTTAATGGTTAATGGGGTTGCCACCAGTTCACTCGCATATCGAGTTTATAGGCTCTTCGCCATAAAGCGTGGGCAATCCGGATGGCATTTGATATGCGGTGGTTTACCCATATCTTTGCTGCCAGCCCTTTTCCATAATGGCGCTAGATCAATTGTATCTCTCTACCCGCACTTCTGGGAAAAGACCAGTTTCCATATTCATGCTCTCGAAACAGGAAATTCCTGGGTGAAAACTCGGTATTCGAGACCTGACCCCATTAAAAGGAGACATTAAAAGGAGAGGGAGAGTCGTGGTGTAACACTCTTTTCACTACCCTTTTGGAAGGTTAACCATCGCCTCGGTCTCCCTCTCCAATCTTAATATCGGCACCACTCAACCATGCTATAAGCGCCAGAGGAGGGCGTTTCTGGCGACGGCAAAAGGCGGTGCGATCGCGGCTGTGGGCGGGAGATACCATTATATACCATTTCAAAATTCCACCGCCTGTCGGGCATGGCGTTATCCGCCCACCCGGGGAGGCTCGAGGGCCGCCAGGCGCGTATAGCGCCATCCGCCTATCTAGGAAGGCTCGAGAACCTCCGGGTGATGGACTATTCGTTCGCCCTGTGAAGCTTCGGGGCCGCCGGGCGTCACGCGGCTTTTCCATGCCGGGGCCTTCGAGAGCCGCCGGGCCGGATCACGGCCCCGCTTCCGCCAGGTCCTCCTCCAGCAGCGCGAGGAGGCGTATGGCGGCCTGCTTGTCCAGGGGCTCGTTGCCGTTGCCACACTTGGGGGAGTGGATGCAGGATGGGCAGCCCTCGGCGCAGCGGCAGCCCCGAACCATCTCGCGCGCCGACCGCAGATGCCGCACGGCAAGCTCGAAGCCCCGCGCGGCGATGCCCACCCCGCCCGGGTAGGCGTCGTAGACGAAGACGGTGGCGTGGCCGGTGTCGCCGTGAAAGGAGGTGGACATGCCCCCGATATCCCAGCGGTCGCACATGGCGAAGAGGGGGAGGATGGCGATGGCGGCGTGCTCCATGGCGTGCAAGCCTCCGGCGAGACCGTACTCGTCCAGCCCCAGCGGCGCCAGCCGCTGCACCGGCAAGGTGTACCAGAGGGCGCGGGTGGCCAGCACCTGCGTGGGCAGGTCGAGCCCCAGCGTCTCCAGGATCTCGTGGGTCAGCAGCCTGCGCCTCTGATATGCGTACACCTTGGTTGACACTTCCACCTCCCCGTAATGGATAGAGCATGCCCCGGATGACGCGACGCGCGACATCTCCTCCCCGAGCACCACCACGTCGGTGTTGTCCATGGGGTTGGTGTAGAAGTCGAGGTCCTCGTCACGTACCAGGGCCACCATGCGCTCAAGGTCCAGCTCCTGCACCAGGTAGGAACCGCCCTGGTGGAGGTATACCGCCCCGGGGTGGACGTGAAAGAAACAGGTCGCTTCCTCCGCCGTTCCCAGCAGGCTTCCGGTGTCCGCCTCCACGATGCTTATGAGCGAGCCCGCGGCGGAGCGCAGGTTCACCTCCTGGGCGGGCGCGTCGAGACCGGCGTAATACCATATATTTCCTTTAGCCTTCAGCGTATCGCCGCGCTTCAGCTCCTCCAGGAGGCGCCACATCCCTTCCCCGAAATATCCTGCGTCTTCCTCCCGCAGGGGCAGCTCGTGTGCCGCGCAGGCCAGGTGGGCGCCGAGGATGCGCCGGTTCTCCAGGTCGATCACCGCCTCCTCGCACGGGGCACCGAAGAGGGACTCGGGATGGCGCATGAGGTACTGGTCCAGGGGGTCGTCCGCGCCCACCAGCACCGCCAGCGATTCCCCCTGCCGGCGCCCCGCCCTACCCGCCTGCTGCCAGGTGGAGGCGATGGTGCCCGGATAGCCGTTCATGATGCACGCCTCGAGCTCGCCTATGTCCACCCCCAGCTCCAGGGCGTTGGTGGTGGAGACCGCCATCAGCTCGCCGCCCATGAGGCGCCGCTCTATCTCCCGCCGCTGCTGCGGCAGGTAGCCCCCGCGGTAAGGGGCGAGGCGTCCCGCCAGCTCTCTCTCGCTCGAGTTCAGGATGCGCTGCACGTAACCGTAGACCAGCTCCACCGCCTTGCGCGAGCGAGAGAAGGCGATGGTGCGCACCCCAAGGCGCATGAGCCTCGAGAGGAGCTCGGCGGTCTCCAGGTTGGAGGAACGGTGGATCTCCCCTCCCTCCATGCTCAGGATGTCGGGGGGGTTCCAGAGGGCGAAGACCTTCCTCCCCCGCGGTGAGTAGTCGTCCTCCACCGCGTCCACCTCCAGTCCCGCCAGCCTGCCGGCATGTTCCGCGGGATTGGCGATGGTGGCGCTAGTGAAGAAGAACTGCGGGCGCGCCCCGTAGAGCGCCGCGATGCGGCGCAGCCGCCTGAGCACCTGGGCCACGTGGGAGCCGAAAACCCCCCTGGCCACGTGGGCCTCGTCAAGCACCACGTAGCGCAGGTGGCTGAAGAAGCCGCCCCACAGGCGGTGGTTGGGGAGGATGCCGAAGTGCAGCATGTCCGGGTTGGAGAGGACGACCTGCGCCTCGCGCCTGATCCACCCCCTGAGGTCCGTGGGGGTGTCGCCGTCGTAGGTGGCCGAGCGCACCTCGTTACCCTGCAGCTCCTTCAGGCTGCGCAGCTGGTCCTGCGCCAGGGCCTTGGTGGGGAAGAGGTACAGCGCCCGGGACGATGGCCTTTCCAGTATCTCCTCGTGGACCGGGAGATGGTAGCAGAGGCTCTTCCCGCTGGCGGTGCCGGTGGAGATGACCACATGGCGGCCCTTCCCCACCAGCTCCAGCGCCCTCGCCTGGTGGGGGTAGAGGCGGCTGACCCCCAGGCGTCCCAGCGCCTCCACCAGGCGGGGATGCAGGTGTTGCGGCAGATCGACGAAAGAGGCGGTGCGGGCGGGTATGACCTCGAGATGGGTCATGCGCCCGGCCTCTCCCCAGCCCGCCGAGATATCCTCCAGTATGTCCTCGAAACCCTCTTTCACGACTTTCTCCCGTGCCGTTCCCTCATATACCAATTGATTCTATAGAACGGGGGGGACAACGACATATGCCCGATCCCACCCTGGGGTCAGCCCTGGAACGGGATCGGGCCTGGAGCGGGATCGGGGCGCACAGTCCCGTAATGGCGCCATGCATGCTTTGGTCGGTCGTGCCGTCGGTAGCCGGGTTATGGTCGGTGATGGCGCACAGTCCCGTAATGACGCTGTGCATTCCTTGCGGTCATACTCCGACAGAATACACGCTCAAATACTATATGTTGTGCCGCCAGTCGCTGAAGATCTTCATACTCCGTGGTGTCGCGGCCGCGCGCCATGGATGACTGTTCCGAAAATAGCCTTTGCGGTACCATATCTTGTTTCCCATTCATGGCGCGAAGCTGTTTTCATCCTTTGCTGGTGCCGCGACCTTGCGGCATGAGGGACTGACCGAGAATCGATCGCTAGCCCGGGGGTCAGCCTGCCTGCGGCTGGTGGGGAGCCGGTTGCATAAACCCATGCGTTGCTACATCGCGTTCTCGGAATCGGGCCGTCGATCTCCGGATATCCTGAGGTCCTGAGGTCCTGAGGTCCTGGCCGTCGATTCATGCAATGGGAAGTCGCCAAAGCCGAGGGTCGAAGGTGCGGCCCCCTTCTACTCGACTTTCTGGCCTTCCTTGACCTTCGCGACCCCCTCGACGACCGCGCGCTCGCCCTCATCGAGGCCGGAGACGACCTGGACCCATTCCTCGGTCCTGTCCCCCGTCTCAACCTCCCGGCGATACGCCTTGCCGCCCTCGACCACGTAGATGTAATCCACGCCGTCCTCCTCGAGCAGGGCGGTGATGGGAACGGAGATCACGTCGGTCTTGCTGAGCACCTTGATATCCACGGTCGTGTTGTATCCGAGCCGCAGCGGGATGTCGCTACGGTCCATCTGCACCACTACCGGGAACACCGTGGTCCCGGCGGAACCGGTTTCTGCCTTCACGCCCACTTGGATCACCTCGCCGGTGAAAGTGGCATCCGGGTAGGCGTCGAGGAACACTTCCACCGACTGCCCCTCCCGAACCAGCGGTATATCCGTCTCTTCCACCTGTGCCATTACCTGCATATCCTGCAGGTTCACTATCTGGAAGGCGGCCTGCCCGGCGGTCAGGCTAGAGCCGACCTCGAGCTCGCCCCCTTCTTGCGTTCCGCCGCCAAGCAGGCTGGAGATGTCGCCGCCCATGAGCCCGCTCAGCGAACCGAGGCTGGAGGCAAGGGAGCCCAGCCCGCCGAGCATCTCGGATAATATATCGGTGGTCATCATGCCCGAGGGAGCGGCGAATATCACGAAGCCGGATACGGGGGCGATGATGTCGGGGCTCTTGGCCCCCTCCATCACGCGCCTGTAATTGTAGCCCGCCGCCTCGACGCGGGCGGCGTCGGCGGCGGCCGCGCTCGCAGGATATCCCGTATACTCTATGCTCGGCATTCCCGGCCTGGAAGCGGCCGCTTCCAGGTAATCGGCCCTCTCCTCCGCCAGCAGCGATTTCAGGAACTCCTGCTTGTCGGGCGGGAGAAAGGGCATGAGCACCGGCATCAGGTCGTAGAAGTCAAGGACCATCTGGTCCACCTGGGACTGCATCTCCACGAATATCTGGGACGCGTACTCCATCCCCTTGTATAGAGCGGTGGAGTTGTTCCATTGCCCTTCCAGGATGTCCCCTATGGAGGCGCTGGTCAGATAATCGGCCTCCGCCTGGGCAGCCTGGGCGGCAAGCTCCTGTTCGTCCAGGGTCGCCAGGACGTCTCCCGCGTTCACGTAATCCCCTTCTTTCACGGGAAGGGTGACGATGGTCCCGCCCACCAGGGGGACGACGTCTATGGGCTCGAGAGCCTGCAGGGTCCCGACCGCGGACACAACTTTGCTCACGTCTCCCCTGGTTATCTCGGCCACGCGCACGCCCTCCACCAAGCCACCGAAGCATCCCGCGCAAAGGGAGGCGGCTAGAACCAGGGAGAGAAACGCAGCCGTCCTTCCGGTTTTATTCATTGCACCTGTATCCGGGTTTCCGTGGATCTTATGATGCATACGAAAATCTCGTGCACCTTAATATATATCCGGCCGGGCAATGCGTCAATGCAGCAAGATGCGGCAGGCGGAGAGGCTGGGGGCGGCGGCGGGCTGGCTTATGAAGAGATTCCAGTTGTAGCAGGCGGCGCAGAAGAACGCGGCCCCCAGGACGATGCCGAAGCAGATCAGGAAGGTAAGAAGCCTGCCCCATCCCCGCGGCGGCGCCAGGAAGCCGGCCAGGACCAGCAGGGCTCCCGCCCCGGCTATCATCCATACCGGGGTGCCGACCCCGGGGTTGGCGGCGTTGCCGAAGAAGACGCCGTTCAGGCCCAAGGAGGGATCGACATCGATACCCATCTGCCGCAGGGGAAGCACGGCCTGGAAGACGAGGTACGCAACGGGGAGCAGGAGTATGCAGCCGGCCAGCATATACATCGGGCCCCTCCCGGCACGCACGGCGAGGAAGACCAGCGCCAGCGCCGCGCCGACCGCCACCACCAGTCCCACGGTGAAGAACTCCGTCCCCGCGTAGGGAAGGATGCCGGGCCCGCCGAGCAGATCGGTCCGGCCCTGGGTGTAAGCCCCCTGGTGCGAGAACATGGTCAAGTCCAGCCCTTTCTTCCAGGCGAAAGACTCCAGGATGTAGGAGAGGGCCACGGCGGCCGCGGCGGCCCCTGCGCCGAGAACGGCAAGGATATCGGCGACCCCGAACGACCTTTCGCCGCGCGCCCCTTCCACCCTTGGGAGCGCGCCGGCATAGGCGGCGGGCTCCGCCGCGCCCGCCCGAGCCGCGGGCGGCAGGACCGCGGTCTGCTGGTAGGCCGGTTGTGCGGCCGCGGGTCGGGCCACGGCGGCCTGGCGCACGCCGCTCAGCGGCAAGGCGCTGCCGCATTCCTGGCAGAAGCCGTTCCCCTCCGGATTGGGCGCGTAGCATTCCGGGCATATCGCCCTTCTCTCCCTTCCCGCTGCGGGTGCCGGGGCAACGGGGGGGACGGCCTGCGTGCTCTCCGCGCTCGGCACCATGGGCGGGACGGCTTGCTCCGGCACGGGTTGTGCCGCCCGCGGCACGGGCTCCGCGCGCGGAGCGGCCTGGCCGTAATCCGTCTCCGGCGGTATATAATATTCCGGCTTCGAGAGCACCGGGGCCTCGTCCGCCCGCTCCGCCACGGGCGGTGCCGGCGGGACGCCGATGCCCTCGACCGCGGTACGCATATCCGGAAGAGATGGTGCGCCGGGCATGGCTCCGGCTTGCGGCGGCGGAGCGGGGGCAGCAGGCGGCGGCGTTGCGCCCGCATCGAAGACGAATCCCCCGGGGGACACGATACGGGAACCTCCCTCCGGTCCTCTCCCTCCCGCTTGAACGCCACTTTCCGCCGCGGCTCCGCTCACTGCGGGCATGGATTCCGCCCGCGGAGTCGGCGCGGCGGCCGGAGCTCCCGCCGGCGCGGGACGCGAGGGTGGCTCCTCACGCGCCGGGACTCCCGTTGCCGCGGGACGCGAGGGTGCTTCTTCCCGCGCTTCGGGCATGGCCACGGTTGCAGCGTCCGCCGGAGACGAAGCTCCGGACGGGCCCCCTCCCTCCTTCGGGCTAACGGGCTCTTCCTTCCTCAGCTGAGAGAACGGCACGTCTGGAAGCGGCGCCCCGCAGGACATGCAGAAAGCGGCGTCGGGCTTGTTCTCGATCCCGCATGACGGGCATTCCATCTCGGGCAGATCCTCCTAACGTCTTCGTTCCGTCGCTTCCATCCACCTATGATAAACCCCGCCGGTGCCTTTGTTAATGAGCCCGGCCGGCCGTACCTGCCGCCGCTTCCGCCGCCGTTTCCTCATAACAATGGTTTTTCCAAACTGCGGCAATATCCTTTGCGCTTTCCCGCCTTCCACCATCGCCAGCCTGTCTGATACGCGATTCCACACTCGGATGCCCAGTCTGATAGTTTCATGGTGTACTTATAGCATGTGGATGATGATGCTAGGTGCTCCATATCGCCACCAGGGGCAGGAAAAAAGCCACGAAGTTGTTGATGGCATGGGCGGTTATGGGGGACCAGAGGTTGTCGTTGTACTCGTAGAGGAGGCAGAATATGGCCCCGGCGAGCGTCCTTCCCACGAGCCCGAAAACGCTGAAGTGCACGGCGGAGAAGAGTAAGCCGTTGAGGAAGACCGCTCCCCAGAGGCCGAGGCGGCCGCGCATGGCGGGATAGAGGTAACCGCGGAAGAATATCTCCTCGCATACGGGAGCGGCGGCAATGATGATTATCCCGGCTATGAGCATGTCGAGCCCCGTCACGTCCTTGGCGTTTACGTCGAAGAAGCCCTGCAGCCACCTCTCGACGTTCGCCATGCCCCCGAACATGGCCTGGGACATCAATCTGCTTGCCGTGGCGAGCCAGAACGCGAGTGAGCCCCCGATAAATCCCAGGCCGATGCTCGACGCGAGGTTGCGCGCATGCAGGCCCATCTCCTCGAAGACGTTGCCGTAGCGGGAGACGGCGATGAAGGCGAAGGCGAGGGTCGAGGAATAGAGCAGCAGCGAGACCAGCAACTGGGCCGCCCCCACCGAGACCTCCTCCCCCTGGCGCATCATGTAGGTCATCAACCCGTTGAGGATGAAGGGGAAGGGGAGAAAGGCAAGGGCGGGCCAGAGGTGCCAGGGAGTGGAGGCGCGCAAGGGAATCCCCCTGGACCGGCCCGCGGGACCGCTTATCCCGGGCATCCCGCGCTGGGGTGAATAGGTGGCCTGGAAGCATCGCTCGCAGAACCGCTTGCCGCCCACCGCCCTCTGGCAGCCTGAGCAGATGAGGGCGCCGCAATCCGCGCACCTGGTAACCGCCCTCACCCCGGGGTGGAAGGCGCAGGTGGCTACCACGCGCGCCCCCGCCGGCCCTCCCCCGCCGCTCAAGGGGGCATCCCCCGGGGACGCGGGCACCGGCTCCACCGGCTGCCCCGGCAGGTCCGGGGGGTTCTGCGCCGCCGCGGCCGGCGGAGCTTCCCCCGCCACGGCCGCGGCTTCACGGCGCCGCGTCTCCGTATGCGCGCACCCGGCGCAGCAAGCCCGCGCCGCCGGGTCCACTACGCATTCCCGGCACAGGTACTTGCCGCAGCTCGTGCAGCGCGCCACGGCCGGTCCCCGCGGGTGCTCATCGCAACGCGGTCTCTGCATCCTTCTCCGCTTCCCTCCATCATCTGCCATCAGGCATGTAAGGTTCTTTTTCAGGGAGCGTGGGTGGCCGTGGAGCCTTTGGGGTCAGTCGCTCATGTCGCGCGGACGCGACACCACCGAGGATGAAATTGCAGGCCGCTATTTTCATGGCAGACCCCTGTCGATCCCGCTCCAGGGCTGACCCCGAAGTGGGATTTGGCAGACCCCTGTCGATCCCGCTCCAGGGCTGACCCCGAAGTGGGATTTTCCACTTCTCGGGGAAGAACCACATTTCCTTTCTTCCCACCCTCACTTCTTGCTAAAGAACCATATGTGCCTATTATCGGCAGGAAGGTCACCAACCTGCGAGCAGGCTCACGACGATGACCACCAGGTTGTAGATGGCGTGAGCCATCATGGGTGCGGCAAGCGAATCCGTCTTCTCGTAGAGATAGGCCAACGCGATACCGACCAGCACCAGGGAGAGCATGAACAGGGGCTCGAAATGGATCATGCCAAAAACGACGCCGTTGAGAACGATGGCGGATTTGAATCCCAGGCGGTTGCGCAGGGCGGGGTAGAACAATCCGCGGAAAAAGAGCTCCTCGAATACGGGCGCCAGCACCACCACCACCAGCAGAACCAGGGCGAGGTAGCCGCCACTCAAGTCCTGCAGGCGTACCGACTCCGTGGATACCGGCCCCCGCCCCGCAGCGAGATAGAAGAAGAGGTAGATGAGGAAGAAGATGCCGTAGCTCATGGCCATGGCCGTGAGCGCCCCCGTGCACCCGTAGGCCAGGGTCTTCCCCTTGTCGCCCCACCGCAAGCCGAGCTCCCGCGCGCCCCGGCCGTGGCGGTGCGGAATAAACCACACGCTCAGGGCGACGAGCGGGCAGAAGATCAGCGCGTATGCGAGGTAGTTATAGAAGAGGAAGTCGTCGGTGAGGAAGAACAGCACGATCCCGACGACGTTATAGAGGCCGAAGATGACCAGCCAGGCGATGACGACCTCCAGCAGCCCCCAGTCCGCCCTCCACCACCTCTTCTCCCGTTCGTCCGCGGGCTCCGGAGGCCGCAGGGGGACCAGCGGCGGGGGAGGGGGCACGGGATAGGGGTACGCCGCGGGGAAACCAGGCGCGCAATGGGGGCAGAAGTGGCGGTAGCCGAGGAGGCGGTCGCATTCCGGGCACACCGGCCGGGCGCAGGAAACGCACATGGCCGTCGCCGGCCGCTCGCCGTGCCAGGAACAACACGGGATATTCCGCGCCCCGCCTCCTCCCCGGTTGTCCGCACCGACCTCGGTCATCTAGGTCCCCGAGATGAGTTCCGCGATCTGGATCGCGTTCAAGGCCGCGCCCTTGCGCACGTTGTCGCCGACGATCCACATGTTCAGGGCACGCGGGCAGGAGACGTCTTCGCGTATCCTTCCCACGTAACACCGATCCTTGCCGGCGGCGTCCAGGGCCAGCGGATACAGGTCTTTCTCCGGGTCGTCCACGACCTCCACCCCCGGCGCTCCCCTCAATATGCGCCTGGCCTCCTCCGCATCTATCGCCTTGTCGAACTCCACGTTCACGGACTCCGAATGGGAGACGAAGACGGGCACGCGGACGCAGGTGGCGGACACGGGGAGGCCGGGAAGCCCCATGATCTTCCTGGTCTCGTCGGCCATCTTCACCTCTTCCCTGGTGTACCCCCCGGGGAGAAAGACGTCTATGTGCGGCAGGCAGTTGAAGGCGATGGGGTGGGGATAGACCCGCGGCACCGGCTCCCTTCCCTCCTGGATTTCCCTGGTCTGGACCTCCAGTTCCTCCACCGCGTCCTTTCCCGTCCCGGACACGGACTGGTAGGTGGACACCACCACCCTGCGCATGGGCGAGGCGTCATGCAGCGGCTTGAGCACCACCACCATCTGGATGGTCGAGCAGTTCGGGTTGGCGATGATGCCGTGGTGCGCGAAAGCGTCGTCGGGGTTCACCTCCGGCACCACCAGGGGCACCGCCTCACGCATACGAAAGGCGCTGCTGTTGTCGATCACCACCGCCCCCGCCTCCGCGGCGATAGGGGAGAAACGCAGGGATGCGGCCGAACCGGCCGAAAAGAGGGCGAGGTCGATGCCGCGGAAGGAGTCCTCGTCCAGCACGCGGACCTCCAGTTCCTCCCCCCGGAAGGGAAGCCGCCTCCCGCGCGAGCGTTCCGAGGCGAGCAGGCGCAGCTCGGCCACGGGGAAATCCCTCTCCTCGAGGATCTCCCGCATAGCCTGGCCGACCATCCCGGTCGCCCCGACCACGGCCACCCTGTATTCCTTGGACATGACCCTCCTAACCCCTCATCACCACGCCCTTGTCCAGGCCGAACTTCTTGTGTATGGCCCTTATCGCCTTCTTCACGTCTTCGGCCCGGATGACGCAGCTTATCTTGATGGCCGACGTGCTGATCATCTCGATATTGATATCGTTCTCCGCCAGGGCGCCGAACATGTCCGCCGCCACGCCCGGGTGGGTGCGCATACCCGCTCCCACCAGGCTCACCTTGGCTATGTCCTCGTCCACGGCTATCCCGCCCGCTCCCAGCTCCTCGGCCACGCGTTCGCTTATCTCCGCCGCCTTGCCCAGGTCCTGCTGTCCGACGGTGAACGAGATGTCCGTCCTCTGGTCCTCGCTCACGTTTTGGATGATCATGTCCACGTTTATGTTCTCCGCCGCCAACGCCTGGAACAACCTGGCTGCTACCCCCGGCCGGTCAGGAAGCTCGCAGACGGTCACCTTGGCCTCCTCGGTCTCGTGGGTGACGCCGCTGATGATGGCTTTCTCCATGC
>CAZQFX010000033.1:1727-20905 GCA_964592775.1 uncultured Actinomycetota bacterium | reverse complement strand
ACCTGCGGCCTGCGCGGGGGCCGTTCGCGGCTCGTACAGCCCGGGCTCTCCCGCGCCCGCGCCGCTGAGCGTCCCCCCGTGCACAACTCCATCCACTCCACCGCGGGGAGCGCGGCAACGGCGCTGATGGCTTCGACCGGCATGTGGAGCGCCACCACCGCACACCAGGAGTCCGCCTCCGACGCGATGACCTCCACGGGCAGCGCCTGCAGCGCCCCGAGGGTTTCCTCCAGGAAACGGGCCGAGAAGAGTTCCACCAGCACGTTCACCCCTCCTCCTTGCGAGAGGCGGAGTTGAAGCGCGGGAGAGACCTTGAAGTACGGCTGGTAGAGCCCGTACCAGGACACGAAATCCAGCTCGCCCAGGCGGGAACGGGCGTCGCCGTCCAACCCCACCAGCAAGGTGTTATAAGGCAGGTAGCCCCTGGGCTCGCCCCCGATGCGGCGCAGGTCCTCGACCCACACTCCCTTGACCGGCTCCTTGCACTGCACAAGGTACAATGCGACGGTGCGCGAGGGATATCCATCCACCCTGAAGGACGCCGGCAGGGCGCCCGCGTCGTAGTCCTGGGTATAGACGGCACCGTTGAGGAGGAGGACCGGCAGTTGGGGCATAATTGGTTCCTCCTGGGCGAAGGATCTGTCCGCCGTACCGGTAAGGGACGCGATCAATATCGGGATCGCAAGCGCGGCTGCCCATCGCCATATCCTGGTCGCCGTCAATGCGCGGGAGCGGCCCAAAATAACCTCCTTAGCCGGGAACCGCGTACGATGTTATGTTATCCGTTTTGTGGAGAAGAGGTAAAGACGGCGGGTTCCAAAGGGGTCACGCCTGGAATCTTGATATTCGTGGTATTTAATGGTATTCCTCTGCCAGGTTATGGTAAGAAATTCGAGATTCGAGACCTGACCCCGCTGCCGCGGGGCCTCCAGCCGCGCGCCTCCTCCATCATCGCCTCGAGGTTGCGTATGGGCGCCTCCGCGGGCACGTCGCACCCCGTCGAGAGGATGAAGTTCCGCGCCTTGCTCATGTGGCGCAGCAGCCGCCGTACCTCCCACCTTACGTCTTCGGCCGTGCCGCGCTGTATTACCCGCTTGGGATCGATGTTGCCCAAGACAACGATGTTCGCGGGGATGCCGTCGATCTCGCGCAAGATATTGATCCTGGAATCGAGGCAAATACCCTCGGCGCCGGTCAGGCATAACTCCCCCAGGAGATGGGTCACGTCGCCACAGACATGCAGCAGACATCCGGCTCCTGAGGACCTTATTATCCCGGCCAGCCCGCTGACGTAGGGGCGGCAGAGCGTGCCGTATTCCTCCCCCTTCAGCGCCTCCGCCGCTGGATCCACCACCACGACCATGTCCACCCGCTCGGCCAGGGCGGCGGCATACTCCCCGATGACGGAGGTAGAGAACCCGAGTGGTTCCGTGAGGGGATCCCCCATCCGGACGCGATCGAGCAGCTCCTCCGTCCCCAGCAACTGCGCCAGGAGGGTGAAAGGGCCAGTGACGAAGGCTCCGCACATCCTGTTCCCGCCTGACGACAACCCCTCTGCGACCTCGAGAAATACCGGCATGCGGGCGGCGGTCTCCGGATCGGGAAGGCCGAGCTCGTAGAACCTCTCTAGCTTGGGCAGCCTCTGCGCCGCCAGGCTGGGAGGCGTCCTCTCCGGGAAGTCCACGCCCAGCCCCATCGACTCGGCCTCCACGGTGAGGTCCAGGAGGCTGAAGACGATGTCCGGTTGGAGCCTTCTCTCCAGCGCTTCCAGGGCCTCCAGCTGCACGGCGTAGTCGTGCAGGGCCTCCCGCACCGTACGTCCGATCAGCCGTATGCCGGGATAGCCGGCCAGGGGCGCCACCATGCGCCCGCTATGGCTCATCGCCTGATCCAGAAGGTTCATGCGCTTCCCCCCCCAGCCTCGATCCCGTTCCGCCACGGACATAATAAGGATAGATCATTCAGCAAGCCGGGCCAATGGCGGACCCAGGGAACGCTTCGGGGTCGGATCCGGAACGTGCCCGAGGTTTCTAGAAATCGCGCCGAAATAGCGGAAAAGGGTGGTCATATTATCCCACAGGCGCCTCTTGAGAGGAGCGGGCATATTCGGGTTGCTTCGGTGCCGATAGCGGCACCTCGCAATGACGTGCCTGGGCATATGCGCTATGCAGAGACCGGCCCGATTTTGCCTATCAACTGTCGAACTCCGGTCAGGAAATAACGATAATTAAGACTGGCGGTCTCGAAAACCGTTGGGCCTCGCGAGAGGTCTCGTGGGTTCGAATCCCACCCTCTCCGCCAGACTATGTTCTCGCTTTTCTTATCCCTCAACCTCTTCACGCTTGGATGAAGAGGGCATCTTAAGCAGGCGGGCGTTTATCGCCACGATTATGGTGCTGACAGACATGAATACGGCCCCTATAGCCGGACCCAGCAGGATGCCAAGGGGATACAGCACCCCTGCGGCAAGCGGGATGGCGATGGTGTTATACCCCGTCGCCCAGACGAGGTTCTGCTGCATCTTGCGGTAAGTGGCCCTGGAGAGACCCAGGATGGAGGACACATCCCGGGGGTCGTCCCGCACCAGAATTATATCGGCCGACTCCACCGCAACATCGGTACCCGCCCCGATGGCGATACCTATATCTGCTTCCACCAGGGCCGGGGCGTCGTTGACTCCGTCGCCGACCATGGCTACGACCAATCCCCGCTCCTTTATCTCCCTGATCTTCTGGGATTTTTCATGTGGGAGCACCTCAGCGAAGTAGTCATTCAGCCCGAGGTCTTCAGCGACCCATTGCGCCACGTGGCGGTTGTCTCCCGTGAGCATCATGCACTGGATTCCCATATCCTTGAGTTGCTCGATCGCCTCTCTCGACTCCTCCCTGATGATATCAGCCAGAGCGATGGCACCGATCGGTATTTTGTTGGAGAGTACATAGATAACCGTTTTCCCCTGTGTGGCCAGCTCATCTATTCTCGCGTTATCCAGGGTGATATTCTCTTCTTTCATATACCCGGGGCTCACCACCATGATCTCCTCTTCGCCTACGGTGGCTAAAGCTCCCTTTCCCGGTATGGCCTTGAAGCCCTCCGGGCGCTCCACTGTAAGGCCTCTACGTTGAGCCTCTGCATATATGCCGCGGGCGATGGAATGCTCGGAGCGGGATTCAATCGCCGCGGCAAGAGCCAGCACTTCCTCTTCGTTGGGGTTCCCCCCGAGCGCCACCACGTCCGAGACCCCGAAGCGGCCTTCGGTCAGCGTGCCCGTCTTATCAAAGACCACGGCCTCGAGCAATCGTGATCTCTCGAAGGCGGATCGGTCGCGTATGAGCAGGCCGTTGCCGGCCGAGAGCGCGGTGGATACCGTCACCACCAGGGGGATAGCCAGGCCTAGGGCGTGTGGACAGGCGATCACCATCACCGTGACCGACCTCTCTATGGCGAATTCAAAAGGATGCCCGAGGACCAGCCAAATTGCGAGGGTGATACCCCCGATGGTCAAGGCGATCATAGTAAGCCAGAAGGCGGCACGGTTGGCCAGATCCTGGGTACGGGAGCGGCTCTCCTGCGCCTCGCGCACCATGTCGATCACCTGGGAGAGGTAGGTGTCCGCCCCGGTCTTCTCGATGACCATCTCCAACGCGCCCTCCCCGTTTACCGCCCCGCCGATGAGCTCATCGCCGGGCCCCCTGGTAACGGGGATGGACTCGCCGGTGAGCATGGACAGGTCTACGCTGGTCTCCCCCTTGACCAGCTCTCCGTCTATGGGGATCTTCTCGCCCGGCTTCACCAGCACCCTGTCCCCCGGGTTGAGTGTTTCCACCGGCACCTCCACGACCCCGCCGTCTGCCCGGATGAGGTGGGCCTCGCTGGGGAGAAGCTGGACGAGCTTTTCCAGGGCGCGGGAAGCGCCCATGACCGAGCGCATTTCGAGCCAATGCCCCAGCAGCATGATGTCGATGAGGGTCGCCAGTTCCCAGAAGAGGACCTCGCCCTCCAGTCCGAAGACAACGGCGGTGCTGTAGATATAGGCCACGGTTATGGCCATGGCTATGAGAGTCATCATCCCCGGCTCGCTTTTTTTGAGCTCATCCTTCATGCCTTTCAGGAAGGGCCATCCCCCATAGAAGTAAACGAAGCTCGACAGCGCGAAAAGCACGTAGAGCTCACCGCGGAAATCCAGGGCGTCGGAGATGTTCAGGGTGTCCTGGATTAATGGAGAGAGCAACAGGATGGGGATAGTGACCACTAGGCAGACCCAGAACCTTCTCCGGAAGTCCGCTACCATATGGGCGTGGTGGTCGGCATGGTCACCGTGGGCTTTCCCTTCATGCCCCTCGTGTTCCGAGGCGGCGGGGCCGTGGGCATCATGCATACGCATCTTATCCCGGGGTGTTTCCACCTCCCCGGAATGATGATGGTTATTGTTGTGGCCTGTATTGTGATCCACTCCCTCTCACCTCCTCTTTGTTCCAATCAAATTATTATTCTCATCATTCGAGCGGGTTAAACCGGCAATGGAGATACGGAGCTTGTCAGCGAAATCGGAGGTAGATATAAACCAGTCTTAAAAAAAACGAAATCAAACCGTGGCTTGTCAAAGAGTGGTGCATAGCGCCGGAGGCCAGCGCCGAGTTCGTGTGGAAGATGGAGGACGTGCTCGAGGTGTACACGCGCCCCTTTGACGCGGAGCGCCCCCTTGTCTGCATGGACGAGACTAGCAAACAGCAGATCATGGAGGTGCGTCGGCCCATGAAGCAGGCACCGGG
Source organism: uncultured Actinomycetota bacterium (assembly GCA_964592775.1). Lineage (GTDB taxonomy): Bacteria > Actinomycetota > Geothermincolia > Geothermincolales > RBG-13-55-18 > SURF-21. The sequence continues at coordinate 16,133 of CAZQFX010000033.1, read as the reverse complement.
CAGGGAGTATCGCTATGATTCGGAGTACAAGCGCAACGGAGTCAGCAACCTGTTCATGTTCTTTGCGCCCCCGGAGGGCTGGCGGCATGTTAAGGTCACCGACCGTCGAACGAAGATCGACCGGGCCCTTGTCATGCGCGAACTTGTGCACGAGCACTTCCCCGGTGCGAAAAGGATCACGGTGGTCATGGACAACCTGAACACGCACTGCCCCTCCTCGCTGTACGAGGCGTTCGCCCCCGAAGAGGCGAGGAGGATACTGAGCCGCCTTGAGCTTCACTACACCCCGAAGCACGGCAGCTGGCTGAACATGGCGGAGATCGAGTTGAGCATCCTTGCCCGCCAGTGCCTCTCGCGCAGGATTCCCGATCAGCAGAAATTACGACATGAGGTCGCAGCATGGGAGAAGGCGCGCAACGCCAAGAGTTCATCCATCGACTGGCGCTTCACCACCGACGACGCAAGGATTAAACTGAAGAAACTCTACCCATCATTTGGTGAATGACAGAGTACTAGATATCTATTGTTCTAAAGTATGGTCACATCGATTTTCATGTGGGTTCATCCAGGGATCACATATACTGCTCCAGCTCCTCGAAATACTCCGCGGGGGATTTCATATTCGGATGCGAGGCGACCGGCGTATAGCGGTCCGCCTCGGGTTTCTCGGCCAGGGTCAGGGCTTCTACCGGGCATATAGTCACGCACTGCGCGCACCCCTCGCATATCTCCGGCTTTATCTCCGCCGCACCTTCCTCGTTCATGCTGGCGGCGTCGAACCAGCAGCGGTCCACGCACTCCCCACAGCCGTTGCAGGCATCGGCGTCCACCATGGTGTAGAAATTGGAGGTCTTCTCGTATTGCTCGAACGCCCAGGGTACGCCCCGTCTCGACAGGTTGCCCCCACAGCGGTCCGCGCAGTTGCATATGAACAGGGGGACCTGCAGGTCCGCCGTGTTGTGGACCAGGCCGGCGTCTGCGCACTTCTTCAGGATCTCCAGGGCTTCCTCCACTTCGACGAAGCGCCCGAACCCCTTGTTCACGGAGAATTCCGCTCCCGCCCCGAAGGCGAAGCACCTCTCCAGGGGCTCGTAGGGCTCCTCGCCGCGCAGCATGTGCAGGCGGTCGCAGTAACAGTCGGCCACGGATATCCTCCCCGCCTGCTCGAGGATCCTGCGGGCGTCGTCGTAGGGCGCGATGACGCTCTCCCTGGCTTTGATGGTCTCGTATACGGGGATGGTGCGGAAGACGTTCCTCACGAAACTGGGCCCCGGCCCCTTGAACTCCGCTTCCTTGCGGTATTCCCACTCGATCCTCGCCGTCTCCTCGTCCATGTAATAGGCGGCCCAGTCCCCCCATCCAGAAAGCCAGGGCACGGGATGGTAAAGGGCCGGGGTGAAATCAGGAAGGATCTCGGCGGTACTCAGCACCAGTGCCTTATCGGACATCTCGTCGAGCACGGGCAGCAACTCGTCGGGGCTCCGGCCGAGCCGCTCCGCGATCTCCGATGCGGGTTGAAACCCGTTCTCCATGGCCAGGAAGACCCCGGCATGCTCCTCGGTGAAAAGCCTCTTCAGGTAGGCCACGTCCTTTTCCGGCACGGCGGGAAAGCCGATCCCCATATGATCCAGTTTCTCTCTCAGTCGCAGATAGACATCTTCCATCGATGATCCCCCTTTTTTCCCTACCAAGCCCCTGCATCCACCCCCGAGGCGGGCCCCCTCGGTTCACTTCGTTGGTGAAAACCTTGTTTTCTCCCTGTCAGATCCATCTCATACCGGGTATCTGGGATATGGTCAACTTCTTGTAGATCTGAGGTTTCTTGATCGCGATATCGAAGAAAAGCCTCAATCCGCCTCGCCGCATGCTCGCGGGGATGACGCCCGTAAGGCGCTCCATGCACCAGGCCACCTTGTAGAAAGAGTGCATCTCCTGGAACAGGCTATATGCCTTCGCCTTATCATCCACGGCGATCGCCGCTATCTTTCCCGAGGCCAGGGCCCCGTGCACCCCGAACAGAAAGAGGGGGTAGTTCATCGACGCCAGGGTGCCCGCCAGTATCTTGTCCCCGACGAAGAATGTGGGATTGTCGAGGCTTTTCACGCCGACGACCCCCTCGAGGGGCTTCCAGTCGGTGAACTCAGCTCCCTTTTCCTCGGCCAGTTGAAGAGACCACCTCTCGAGGGCCTCTCTTGCGACCGGTTTGCTGCGATCGAAGAAGATGGCGTAAGCCAGGCCGTTGGTGTTCGCGAAATAGCAGTAATCGTGGGTGTAATCACCGAAATAGGCGGCGGCCTTCGGTTCCCCTTCGTACCTCGTGAGCGCCGTATATCCATATGTCTGCCGGAAGGGTATGTTCAACGCGAGGAAAGATTCCGGGTGCAAGCCGGTGGCTATGATGCTGTCGGGGGGAAGCTCCGCCACGTCGGCCTGGGACCTCAATTCCCAACCGAACTCGAACTTCACCCCCTCGCTTTTCGCTGCTTCGTACAGATGACTCTCGATGGAAGTCGAACGGGGACCCCTCTCCACCGCCTGCAGGGAGATGATGCTCCCATCTATGTCGTATCTCTTCCCGAAGACGTCGAAATCCAGCATCCTGGTCGGGGTCACCCGGGGAGGCTCGAGGCCGACGCCGATGAATGTACCCAGGCGTTCCGGATACATCGGCGTGGAGTCAACGGATGGATGGCTCTCGGGCTTCCCCCCGACCTGCGCATACTTCTCCAGGACCCTGACCTCGTGACCGGCGCGGGCGCAGTTGATGGCCGCCACCAATCCGGAAAGGCCCGCCCCCACTACCGCGATCTCCGCCAACACCATCACCTCAGCCGAACTCTATGACCACGCCGGTGCCGCCGGCGGGGTAGGAGAAGTCGATGGCCTCCGCATCGCAGATATCCCAGCAGGCGGCGCACTCCAGGCACAGTTCCCTGTATCTGGGGGCCAGTTTGGCCTTGCCGTCCTTCACCGACCACAGTTTGAAGGAACAGACCAGGGCGCATAGGCCGCAGCCGTTGCACTTACCCTCGTCGTAGGCGATGAAATCCCCCATCTTGTCCGTATCCACCCGCTTGACCATGCTCTTGATGTCCATGTCCATCGGTTCCATCATTGCTCCCTCCTCACTTCAGGCTTCCCCGCGGCAACGGGCCATCCTGCTTGGCCGCCGGGTCCAGGTAGGGGGCCAGGGCCTTGGACAACCTCCTGATGACTTTGAAGTAGGTCTCGTCCGAGAACCTGTTCAGCAGGGGTATCTTGGGCTTGGCCGTGAGCAGGATACGTTTCACGTTCTTGGGCCAGATGCCCCTTGCGAGGGGAGCGATGAAGGTCTTTCCGAAGTCGCTGAACTCGGGGGCCATGTCCATGATGTGTTCCAGGTGCTGGTTGAAGCAGTCCATGTGGGCATCGGACCAGTCGAAGACGATAGAGAAGGGATGCAGCATGCTGAACTCCAGCAGCAGATGGACCTGTCTGGCCATGGCATCCGGGTCGAAGATGGAATTGTACCAGAGGTCCACGAACTCGGGGCCGAACTCGTGCTCCTTCCCCAGGTCCGACGCCTTCCACCTTCTCTCGTATTCCGCCAGGCCCCTTTCGGTGACGTCCCCCTCGGAGAGGGCCCAGGCGGCGGTCTCCGCGGCGATCCGCCCCGACATCAGGGCGTGCCAGATGCCCTCCCCCTCCAGGGGACAGGGGAAGCCTCCCGCGTCTCCCACCAGCATCATGCCACCCGTATAGGTCTTCGGAGGTTGCTTCAACCAGGGCAGCAGATGAGCCTGGTATTCCCTGGGCTTCGCTTTCAGGGCCCGGCACATGGCCTGGAAGGCGGGGATGGCGGTGGCCCTGAGGATCTGTTCCGAGGCGGGGACGGTCCAGTTCTGGTCGAGCCAGTTGCCGGCTCCCAGGTGGAAGCTCTCGGCGAAATTCAACTGGTAGGCGCCGTACAGGGGCCCGAACCAGCACCACGCGGCAGAGCCGATGACATCGTCCATCATATCCGCATCGCAGGCGAAATCGATCTGGGGGACCAGGGTGCAGCCGCCTCCCCAGCGGTTGCGCAACCCCGATTTCCTGGCCATGGTGGACATGGCCCCGTCGGCGGCGATGACCACCCCGGCCCGGAAGGAGTCGCCTTTATCGGTCTTGACCCCGGCCACCCTTCCGTTTTCCATGATCACCTCGTCGACCAGGGTGGAGACCCGCAGCTCAGCTCCCGCCTCCACCGCCCGGTCGGCCAGGTAGCCGTCGAGTTCTTTGCGGTATACGGTGGCGCCGATCATCCCCTTGCCTTTCTCCAGGCGGTTCTCGTCGAGTATGGAGCCGGCGGTGCCCGAGCGATATTTCAACTCGTTGTTCTCGTCGACGAGATTGATCAGCACCATCGTGTCCTTGCGGTATGAGGGCATCCCCATGACCGCCTCCATCTCCTCGGGAAAATCCCGCCACCACCTCATGCCCAGGGCGGCCCCGGAGGAGTTCTTCTCTCCCGGTTTGCGCCCCCTTTCGAAGAAGACCGTCTTCAAGCCTTTCTCGGCAGCCGTCTTGGCGGCGTAGGATCCTCCCGGGCCCCCTCCGACGATTACCACGTCCCATTTCTCCATCACCTGCTGACCCCCTTGATCTGGCCCTCCTGGCTTCATCCCCTGCTCCATATGGTCTGCGGCCGCGGCTTGATGGAGGACGGTTTGCTATACCCAAGACATTCTCAATCGGGTGGGCCTTCCTCGGTCCAACTCCTCTCATCCACGATCTTTTCGAGGAGTTCTATCTGGTCCACATCCGCCCGGGACATATCGAAATCGGCCTCCCCGCAGTACAGGGTGTCGTCGGATGCCCTGCCGGGATCCAGAAAAGCGGAGATCCCTTTCTGCCAGCGGTTGTAATTGGCGGCCAGGGGACTCATGATCTTGCGCACCCTAGGGTCCGAGGAGAACCCGGGCTCCATGCATTCATCGGCGGCGGCGATGGTCAGGTCGGTGAATATGGGCTCCAGGGCCTCCCGGTGTTTTTCGTTCCGGGGATCGAACTGGTAGACCACCTCGCAGTGGGCCCATCCGTTGTTCTCGTACGATACGTAGTAGGGGTTGTCCGCCATATCGTTGATGATGCCGCCCCTCCCGATCCATTTCTCCTTGATCACGTTGCAGCGATCCCTCCAGTTCTCCTGGGTATCGATGGCCTCGTTTCTGCTCAGGGCGGTGTTGAAGGAGCCCCCCATCCTGAAGATCAGGGCGGGGATGGTGGTCCTGATCATGTTCATATAAGTCATGGAGACGAAGGGGCGCAGGTCGTCCAGGTTCATCACTATCCCCCCGTGATCCGAGACGATGCTCTTCAGCACGGCGGTCTGGAAATCCAGGTGCTCCTCGGAGTCACCGGCGAGCACCATCATCAAGGCATATTCCATGGCCTTTCCCAGCACGGCCTGGAGGTTCTCGGCCCTGGTCAATTTCTCGAAGAGCCGGGGCGCCAGGATGTTGATATACGCCGCCGTCGCCGTACGCAGGGTGTTGTACCCGATCTCCGCCTCCCCGATCTTGAGGTTGGCCTCCAGGAACCTCTCGCGGTCCGGGAATATGCACATGAAGAAGGAGAGTTCCTCCGGCACGACCGAATCGGAGTCCAGAACGGTCCCCCTGGTCTCCACCCGGGCGGGGCCGGGCCAGTCGTAGAGCTTGAGGGCGCACTTGGTGAAGATGCCCAGGCTTCCCAATGCGCCGGTGGACCCTCTCATCAGGCCCCGCAGCGACGGCCCGGGGCCGTCCCCGCTGAACCACTCCGGGCCGGAGCCGGGGGTCCCGAGCCTGAGGACCTCCCCGTCGGGGAGCACCCATTCCACCCCCAGCACGTTGCGGGGGCTGTAGCTCATGTAGTTGCCGTCGTGCCCCACTCCCCACCCCGAGGTGGCGCTGGCCAGGGGCGAACAGGCGGGGCCGGCGCCGATGATATGGGTGTTGAGCCCCACCTTCATCGCCTCGGCCTGCAGCTGGGCGCCGTTCACGTAGGGCTCTATCACCGCGTACATGTTCTTCTCGTTTATCTCCAGGATGCGGTCCATGCGCCTGAGGTCGATCTGGACCACGTTGTCGTAGGTGGGCCCGTTCCACACCCCCCAACCGGTGGAGAAGGCCTTGAACCTGAGGCCGTGCGTATTGCAGGCTCTCACCACGGCCTGCACCTCCGCGGTGGAGGAGGGCAGAGCCACGGCTACCGGCCTCCTGACCCACCTCTCCGTGGGATGGTCGTTGTTGGTGGATTGCCAGGCGTAGCCGTCCAGCACCGCCGGTTCCCGGGAGACATTCTCCTTGCCTGCCGCCTTCTCCAGGTCCTCGTAGGCCTCGTCGGTCAGCTCTCCTTCGTGGTGTTTTTCGTTCATCATGCGAGTTCCCCCCTGCCGGTCCGGCCCTTATCTCTTTATCCCTCTCATAAGAAATGCGAAGGCCAGGTCGAATAATTCGCCGTAGTCCACGGCCGCCACGCTACCTTCGTTTCCCAGGACCGCCAGGTCCAATATCCCGGTGGCGTTTCTCCAGGCCACAAGACTTGCTCTCACGGGATCGAAGTCATCCCTGAACACGCCCTCCTCGATACCCTCCCGCATCGCTTTTATCCCGTATTCCAGAAGCGTCATCGAGTCCATGTTTATGGCGTCTATCAGTTCCCTCGAGGTGTTTTCGCGGGCGTCCTCGGTGAGGAAATACTGGGTGATGCGGAAGTACTCCCTGTTCTCCAGGCAGTGGTCCACGAAGGAGAAATACACCGCCTTGAGCTTCTCCTCCGGTCCCTCGGCCCTCTCCAGTGCTTCTCGTATCCTCTTCTCCAGGATGCGGTATCCCTCTACGATGACGGAGACGTAGAGCTCGTCCTTGCTCTTGAAATATAGATAGAGCGTTCCCTTGCTCAGCTCCGCCCTCTCCGCTATCTCGTCCATGGTGGTGCGGTAGCCCTTCTCGAAGAAGAGATGGCGGGCCGCCTCGAGGATGCTGTTCCTGCGAAGGAGCTTCTCTTTTTCTCTGCGAGCCGCTACGCCCATGAGCTCGAGACCCCCTGCTATGGATGCACGTATCGAAAGTCAGAGAACGAAGTATGACCCCAATGGAATGACTAAGAGTCAATATATAACTGATAGTCATTCAAGTCAAGGTGCCTGGGCATATCGTTATATCGAACGAACCCGGGAATTCACGGAGTCAGGCGCTGTGGCGCAGGTGGGGGCGGCTGATGGCGCGCGGGAGGTAGACCTCTTTGCTGGTCATCCGTACCTTGTTCGCATCGACATGGAACCGGCCGGCGCGGCGGCAGTGGCCGCAGGACAACGAACCCCTCGCCATGCGGCCGCCGCAGAGCGGGCAGTGGATTCCGCCCTCGGAGAAGAGATAGCCTTGCTTGAGAAGCTCTTTCATCTTCGCACCCTTTCTATCGAATACGGCCTCGCCATATCCAACGCGCCGGCCTGGCTCATCTCTACAGTTCTTCTATTACTTACTTCCTTCGTCTGCTAATATAATTACCTCAAGTATTATTTTAGCCCGCATTTCTCATATAGAACCTCAAAGGAACCATGGCTTGTATGAGAAGTGTGGGCGATCGGGCTGGAAGACGGAAAGGGAGGCTCTGCCCCGATCGACCCGCCAGACCGGGCCCATCTGAGAGAACCGGTTTCGCATTTCCGAGGGAGAGGTGCCATGATGATGACCGGCCAGCCCGGAGAAGCCATATCGCGGCCCGGGGAAACCGGAGACCTTCCCGGCCGCCGCGGGCCCGGTTGGGGGGAGGCGTTGGCCGCGGCCGGCTGCGTGCTATGCATAATCGCCGCGGCAGCCCTTCCCTGGGCCAGGGTCGATGTCAGCTGGAGGAGCCTCTTTCTCGACACCGACATCGACCTGGGAGCGTATTCCTTCAGGCTGACGGATAATCCGTGGCTCGCCGCAGCCCTCATCGCCGTCGCCGCTCTCTGCCTTGCCGGCCTGTTGTGGAGAAGGCAGGCGGGAAACGTGGCCCTGGCGGCTTCGCTCCTTCTCCTCTGTGGGTCCGTGGCCTACGTCGCCTGCCTCATCGAGGACGCATTCGACTTCCTCGGCTTCTACAACCGTCTGCTGGAGCTGGTGAGGGGCCTGCCCATGGTCGGGCCCGTGGTGGAATCGGTCATCCGCGAGAGGCTCTCCATATCCGCTTTCCCGCACGCCGGCGTGTTTCTCTTCGCCGCCTCCACCCTGCTCATATTCACCGGCGGGCTGCTCATGAAGCGCCGCGCCCGCGGGGGTCTCGAATCTTGATTTTCGTGGCATTTAATGGTATTCCTCTGCCGGGTTATGGTAAGAAATTCGGGATTCGACCCCTTTCACAAAGCCGTGTTCAGGAAATCGTCGCGGTCGATGAGGTGGATGACCTCCAGGCATTCCTCCACCACTTCCTGGTACTTGCGCTGTTCCCTCCCCAGGTATCCCACCGGGCAGCGCACGGCCCTCACGCCCCCCACCAGGAGGTCCCTCTTATCGTGGATATGACCCGAGATGGAGATGGTCACCTTCTCATGCGAGGCGAGTATCCCCTCCGTATCGCGTGAACCCGGGAAGGGGACGCCCTCCACGGAAAGCGCCCGAAAGGGAGGGTAATGCGACACCACGACGATCTCGCTTACCTGGGGATCTTTACCCACGGCTTCTATATCCTGGTCGAGGCGCAGGTTGAACTCGCGGGAGACCTCGGGATCGGGCCTCCTCGCCGGCCACAACCGGCCCTCCATCATCATGGAGATGTCGCTCCAGCAGGCCCAGCGCATGTCGTTCCACATGCTGTCCAGCAGGTAATGGTAATCGCTGGGAAACGCGGCGGAATCCGCTCCCGGGCCCACGTGATCGTACCAGCATATGCTGCCGACGAAGCCCACTCCCTGAAGGATGGCCGGCTCCATCCACAGGGGGATGAAGTGGTTGCGCCGGCACACCTCGGGCAGGTAGAAGTAGTATTTCTCGTAGGAGTCGTGCCCCTTCTCCTGCAAATCCTCCGATAGTACCCATATATCCTGGTTTCCGGGCACGAAGAGCTTGAGGCATGGCAGGCCTGAGAGATATTCCAGTGCGTATTCAAGGTCACCCAGTTCGGGGCTTACATCCCCGGCTATGACGAGCACGTCTGGTTCGATGATCTTGAGGACCTCAACGAGATAGGGAACGAGTTCCCAATTGCGCTGCGAGATGTCCACGTGAAGATCGCTGGTATAGGCTATTCTCAAATCCGTATCCCCCGGTTCCGGCGGCCATCACGTATATTCTAATGCACTGGGGACCTGTTGTCAGAACGAGACCACTTCTTCGATCCTTGGCCGGAAGAGTTGCGCCGTTCGCACATGCATCTGCGGCGCGGCGGGCGCTTCGAGGTTGCTTCGTCGCCTGAGACTCCTGCTCGCAATGACGTCAGCGGGATGTCCGTCACCCGCAATGACGTCATAAGGGCGCTCGCATTGACGTTCAGCAAGGCTCGTTCGCGACGGCGCGGCCGGGACGGCGCCGCGCAATGACCTTCGCCGTAACGGCGCAGCGAATCAAGCGCGCATGGCGTCAAGGCCGTAGGAGCGTATCTCTCCCTCCGACTCGGGCTGCGGGATATGCGCGATGAAGGTAGATCCCCGGCCGTGCTCGCTCCGCACCTCTATGCGGCCGCCGTGGGCCTCCACCAGGCGGTTGACGATATATAGGCCCAGGCCCATACCCTTGATGGGGCCGAATTCCGTCCCCTCTCCCTGCCGGAAGGGCTGGAAGATGAAGTTGATGTTCTCTTCGCTTATCCCCTGTCCGTTGTCCCTGACCCCGATGGTGACCTCGCGGCTGTCGCGCCGGGCGAAGACCTCCACGGCGCCTCCGGGCAGGGAATATTTCACCGCATTGTCCATGAGATTGAAGAGGATTATCTCCAGCTTGTCGCGGTCGGCGACCACCCTCCCCGCGCCCACCTCCACTTCCACTTCGATGGCATGCTCCACGGAACGGGCCCGCAACTCCTCCACCAGGCTGCCGATGAGCGCGGCCAGGTCGACCTCCTCCCTCTCCAGGGCGAGTTTGCCCGATTCCATCCTCGACACTTCCATCATATTCACCACGCTTCGCCGCAACCTGTCTGCGGCCTTGCCCAGCTTGTCCATGACCTCGCGGCTTTCCGCGGCGTCCAGGGTATCGCCGTATTCCTTGAGCACCTCGGAGAAACCCATGATCAAGGTCAGGGGGTGGCGGATCTCATGCGAGGCCATGTTGATGAGGTCCGTCTTGGTCTGGACCTTCTCCTCCTGGTCGCGGCACATCTCCTCCAGGACGCGTATGCGCCCCTGCAGGGCATCGTGGCGCATGGGCGCCGCGACGGAGGTGCTGACGAGGGCGGCTGTCCTCTCGATGAGAGCCGCCTCGCGCTCGGCGAAGGCGCCGCCGCGCGCGTTGCCGACAAGCAGCACTCCCTTCATATCCTCCCCCTGCACCGCCACCGCCATGTACGAACGGATGCCCCTGAGCGCCAGCTCGTCCTCTCCCGGCCCGCGCAAGAAGGTGTTGAGGTTGTTGCGCACCAGTTTCCCGGCCCGCGAGAGCGCCACCATCAGCGGCCCCTGCGCTTCCAACAGCTCTTCGTAGACCCCGGCATCGTCTCTCTCGCCCTTCAACCACGCCAGCCGCCTGATACCGGCCTTGCCGTAAACGGACAGGAGGAGCAGTTCGGCTCCGATGGCTCCCTCCAGCTCCTTGTAGAGCCCGCCTGCCATCTCCTCCATGGTCAGGGCGGAGGACAGGCGGCGGGACAAGCGCAGCAGGATCCTGTTCTCCTCCGACGTGTCGCCCAGCCTCGCCCCCTCCTTATAGGACTCCAGCACCGATACAGCCTGCCCGGCCAGGAAATGGGCCAGGCGGCGGTCGAGCTCGCCGAAGGGATCATCACGCTCCATCCTCTCGAAGACCAGGGCTCCCAACCTTCCCTTTCTGCCGATCAGGGGCACGGCGACGAAGGACCTGCGGCCGCTCGCCTCACACCCTTCGCCCTCCCCCTCCTCCCCGCTTTCGCGGCTGTAGAGGGCATGTCCCTTCTCCATGACCGTGGCTATCTCCCTCCCCGCCAGCAGGCTCAACTCGCCCCTCCGCGAGCCCTCGGCGGTCTCCACCGCCCCCTCGAACGTGCCCGCCTCCTCATCGACGACCACGATGGAGGTGCGGTCCGCGTCGAGCAGCTCCTTCCCTCCCCGCGCCAGGATACGCAGTGCGCGCTCCTGCCCCTCGCAGGCCGTGAGCTCCCCCTCGATCTCCGTCAGTATCTCCAGCGAGCGGCGATAGCCCTCGGCATGTGCCTTATCCTTCAGCCCCCTCGCCAGGCCGAGCAGCATGGCGGTCAGCGGTTGCAGGGAGTCGATCTCCGCCTTGGTCAACCTTCTCTCGACCGGCAGGTAGAAGCCACAGAGAAGAAAGGAACTCCTTTCCCTCGCCGGTACCAGCAGCAGCACCAGGTCTTCCATCACCGCCTCCGCCGCCGCGGGCAGCTCCTTCATGGCGGGGTTCTCCGATTTCACCACCGCCATGCGCTGCAGGTGGGAAGCCATGCGCTCGAGACCCGGCGTGCTCTTGAACACGCTCTCGCCGCCGTAAATGGAATCGGCGTACCACAGGAAACTCCTCTCGGGAGACCGCTCCTCTCCCATGTAGGCGAAGGCCATGGTCGCCCCGATCTCCACCGCGACCGCGCGCAGCGCCGTGGAGAGGAGGTCTTCCACCCCCAGCGCCCCCGCGCATATGCGGGCCAGGTCCTCCACCATGGCCGGGAAATCCCACGCTTGCCCCCGCGCCGCCCGCACCCCCGCATCCTCCCCCGAGAAGAGCGCCCCCAAGCGGTGGGAGAGCAGTACCAGCAGCTCCATGTCCCTCGGCCCCATGGCCGTGTAGGCCTTGCCGAAGAGGGTCAGCAGGCCGACCAGCCTGTCTTCCTGGAAGATGGGGGTGAGGAGGAAGGACTTGACCTGGTTGGCATGGAAGAAAGGCTTGACGCCGGGGAAGTACTCCGCGATGCGGCCCGCGTCCAGGCTCAACTCGGGCTTCTCCGACTGCCGCATGGTCTGGAGGATCCCTATGAGGTCGTTCTCGAAGAGATGGTCGACGATCTCCGGCATCCCGCCCCATCCCCTCGACGCGATGAGCGCCGCCTGCTGCTCGCCCGGCCCTCCCTTGACGCGGTGCACGGTTCCTCCGTCCATGTTCAACAGCTTGATGAGGAGGTCGAGGCTGAGGGAGGCGGCGCGGGCGTGATCCGCTTTGCCCATGAGGAAGTTGGAAAGTATTCCCAGTTCTACCGGAGCGGCCTCGCCCTCCTTCTCCCGGCGGTCCCTGCCCTCGAAAGAGAACAGCTCGACCACGCGCTCAAGCACCGCGCTTATCGCCGCTGCCCGGTAGGATTCCGTGTCCGGCAGCGAGGCCTCGCTCGGGATGGCCACCAGCAACGCGGCCCGCAGGTGCGCGTGGGTCCTTACGGGGAAGATAACCGCCACGTCCGAGAGCCTGCCGCAGACCTCCTCCAGCCCGAGCTCCGAGAGCTTACCCCTGTCGGCGATGACGTAACGCCGCACGGGTTGGCGCGCGACCCATTCCATGGGCAGCAACCGCTCCCCGATCCGCTCCCTCTGCCCTTCGGCCATGTTCCAGGCCAGTCGGGGTTCGAGAAACGAGGACATGTCCTTGCGGATGAAGAGCACAGCGCACTCTCCCCCCAGCGCCTCGGACACGCTACCCAGGACCTCCTCGAGGGAGAAACCATGGGAGTAGCGCTGCAGGACATCCCGATAGAAATCCACCGCATCCTTAAGGTCCATGTTCAACCTACCTCTTCCACTATCCGCGGCCTATCCCCGGTATCTTCCAGCGCACGGTTTTTCAGCGGAAACGTGGTTCCCGCCAGGTTACATAAACCTTGTATAAATATTTCACTTTTATGCGGTTTTTCCTTCCTCATCCGGGCGGCCGGAACGGAGTCCGGCCACGGCCTCGAAGTCCTCCTCGAGCATGGCGGCCAGGGTCTTCCCCTGTATGAATTCCGTGGAGATGAAGCGGTATCCGCGGTCCTCGTCGATATCGAAGGTGGCGATGATGTTGGGGTGGATGAGTCTGCCGGCCAGGCGCGCATACATGTACGCGCGCGGAAGAGGGCGCCCGTCCGGGGCGCCCTCGCCGGCGTTTCCCGCCGCATCAGCCGATCACGGGCCTGCGCCGCAGCAGGAGGTTGAACAGCATCAGGGCGATGATGATGATCGCCGAGATGATGATCGCCACCAGCCAGCTCGGCTTCGAGCCCTTCCCGTAGTTGTAGGTGGGCGGCGTCTGGTAGATGAAGGACAGCCTGTTCTTGGCGTCCTCCGTCTCGCCCATGATGTGGTTGAATTCCTCCCCCCTCACCCTGATCGCCTCCAGTTGAGACTCGGTGAGGTAGAGGGAGCCGAGGTTCTCCGCCAGGCCCTCGTACATCACGTTCGTGCCTTCCTCCTTTACCCGCACCAGGCCCGCCTCCACCTGGTCCGCGCCGTAGAGGAGCGTGTCTGGCGTGGTGGTGCTCCCCACGCCGTCCACGGCTTCGCCCAGCCCCGCGGAGATGAGCACCAGGCCTTCCCTGATCCCGGGATCATTGGGGTTGCCGCTCGACAGGCCCTTCTTCAACCGCTGCAGGCCGTTCTGCACGCTCGCCATGGCGAAGAGCAGGGTGTCCGGCGTCCCCTCGGCCCCGATGCCCGCCTTCATGAGGTCGAGGCCGTTCTCCACCTGGGCGACGGCGTAGAGCAGGGTGTCGGTGGTGGTCTCCGTGCCTATGCCCGCCTTCATCTCGTTCAGGCCGCTGTTCATGGCGGACATGGCGTAGAGCAGGGTGTCCTCGGAGTTGGCGGCCCCGATGCCCGCCTTCATGAGGTTGAGGCCGTTCTCCACCTGGGCGACGGCGTAGAGGAGGGTGTCCGGGGTAATGGGCGTCCCTATCCCGCCCAGGATGGTGTTCAACCCTTTTTGGACCTCGTTCACGGCGAAAAGAAGCGTGCCGCTCTCCCCCGCCGAGCCGATCCCGTTCTTGAGCTGCTCCAGGCCGCCCTGCACCTGGGCCACGGCATAGAGGAGGGTTTCACCGCTACCGCCTATGCCCGCCTTTATCTGCTCAAGGCCGCCCTTGATCGCCGAGGTCCCGTAGAGCAGGGTATCCGGGGTGGAGGGCGAGCCTATGCCCTCGATCATCTGGTCGGTGCCGTCCAGCATCAGCCCCAGGCCGTAATGCATGGAGGGGTTGGCGGGGTCGGTGCTGAGGATGATTCCCTGCTCCAACTGGTCCACGATGGGGCCGGTCCAGGGGGCCAGGATCCTGATGAGGTTGGTGGCCTGCCATATCTGCCCGCTGGTGGAGGTGGCG
>CAZQFX010000033.1:0-1693 GCA_964592775.1 uncultured Actinomycetota bacterium | reverse complement strand
CCTCCAGCAGCCCGGGGCTGGAGGACGACCCGCTGCTGATGCCCTTGGACACCTGGTCAATAGCGTAGAGCAGGGTGTCGGGGGTGGTCGTGCTGCCGATGCCCGTAAGTATAGTGTTGAGGCCGCCGGCCATGGCGGACATGGCGTAGAGGAGGGTGTCGGGGGTGGTGGCGGAGCCGATTCCCGCCCTGGCCTTCTCGAGCCCGGCTTGCATGGCCGCCATGGCATAGAGCAGATTGTTGCCCGCGGAGGCGGGGCCGATGCCCGCCTTGACCTCCTCGAGGCCGGCCCCCATCCGGTCCATGGCGTAGAGCAGGGTGTCCTTCATGGAAGCGCTGCCGATGCCCGCCTTGATGTCCTCGAGGCCTACGGTCGCCCGGTCCACGCCGTAGAGCAGCGTATCGGGCGTATCCACGGAGCCTATACCCGCCGCGATCTGCTCCAGGCCGCCGCTCATGGCGTTCATGGCGAAGAGCATGGTTTGCTCCAACGCCGGCCCGCCGATGCCCGCCAGCATGGTCATCAGGCCCACCGTGGCCGCGTCGACTCCATAGCTGAGGGTGTCGGGGGTCCCCGGCGACCCGATGCCCGCCACCGCCTGGTCGACGCCCGGTATCAACCGCGTGTTGAGGGCGGCTTCCGCCTCGGGGAGGCCCGCCGCCATCTGCTGCAGGCCGCCCTTGACGGCATGGGCGCCGTAGAGCAGGGTGTTCTCGGTATCGGCGCTGCCCAAGCCCTCGTTTATCTGTTTGACTCCGTCGAAGAGCATCTTAAGCCCTAAGATGAACTCCGGCAGGGTGTTGCGCTGGTTGGTCTTGGGGAAGATGAAGTTGGCCGAGAGCACCAGGGGGGGCATGCGGAAATCCTTCACGTCCGCCTCGATCCAGATCGTGTTGTCCGCCTCGGTTGCCGGCGGGAAGAGGGGGATGGACCAGCCGACCTGGTAGTGTTTGGGCAACGGCACGACGACCCCGGTGGGATCGGCCTTGAGGTTGAAGAAGACATCGTTGTCGAAATACCAGTCGTAGGGAAGGATGACCAGTGGCAGGTAGGTCTCCACTTCCTCCGTCTTTATCTCGCCCGTTGCCGGGTCCTCGTACTCGAGCTCGGCGGTCTCCGCGCTGATGTTCTTCATTTTCAGCGTGAGCTTGAAATGGCCGTCCTGCCCGGTCACCTCGTTGGGGTCGGAGATGATCTCCCCGTTCCATTCATAGATGTACTTCAGGTCGAGGGGGATGCGCATCCTCACCTCGCTGACCATCTCCTCCCCGAGCTGGGTGGAGCTCATGACGTTGCGGTTGCCGTCTACTTCTAGTCCCTTCCATACCAGGGTATCACCCTCGACCACGGGGGTGGTGAAGCCGTGCACCCCCTGCCACTTGCTGTCACCCTCCAGGGACTTGTCCTTGACCACGTCGACCGAACCGTCGCCCTTGAGGCCCAAGAAGGTGACCACCCTGACCTTTTCTATCACCCCCGAATGGTCCGTTTCCAGGACGACCGCCTCGGAGCTGGATATCTCGATGCCGCCGTCCGTGGGCTCGGCGCTGGCGGCGGGGAAGAAGGCGATCGCGGAAAAGGCCACCACCGCGGCCATCATGACTCCCAGGAATATCTTGCTCCTGCGCCTTGCGTACCTCATCTCCATCACCACCTATCGCTCCGTCACCTGGGGCGCGGCCGTGGCCTCCAC
>CAZQFX010000032.1:0-21152 GCA_964592775.1 uncultured Actinomycetota bacterium | reverse complement strand
CAAAATCGCGGCAAAATAGGCATCATAATGGAGGGCGAACGGTCAATAACGGGCCATTTCGGTGAATATGTGGAGAGCGATATGTCTGACGCAGGGTTTGTGCGGCAGCCTCCCAGTCAGCAAGGATGGTTCCCCGCGTGTAGGCCTGGCCCCTGCCTTGAACGCGCCGCGGCGGCCCGGGCCGGAAAACAGCCTGGAGTTCCCCGGGCTACAACCCCGCCAGCCGCATGAGGCGCGGCAGGTCCACGCAGCAATCGATGAGCTCCCGTAACCTCTCCAGCTTCTTCGCCTCGTGGGTGCGCGCGCTCTTGATGATGATGTCCGCGCGCTCGGCGGTGGTGAAAGTGTCCGTGCTGACCAGGATCACCGGTATGCCCAACTCGTCGGCCTTGCCGAGGATTATGCTCGAGGGGTAGAGGTTGCCGGTGAGGATGAGACAGCGGACCTTGGCCTCCATGGCCGCCAGCATGATATCACTGCGGTCGCCGCCGGTGACCACGCAGAGGTTGCGGTGCTTGCGGAAGATGGAGATGGCGTGCTCCTGGCCCATTGCCCCCACCACGATATCCTCGACCATATCCCCGAGGTTCGACTCGCCGGCGATGACCTGTCCGTCCAGGAGCACGGCCAGGTCGCCGACGTTGATGGATGAGAGAAGGCGGTCGACGGGGATCCTGCCCAGCACCGCTATCCCCTCTTTTTCAAGGCTGGGTGCAAGCACCTCGGCGACGAAGCTCTCGCGGTTGGGGGGGATGATGTTGTAGATGACCCCCATGAGGCCGGCGCCGAAGTCGTCCCTGGCCGCCAGGACGTTGTCGGCCAGGAAGGCGTCGTCGAAGCGCTCCACCAGGATGACGCGGGCGTCGAAGACGGGAGCCAACTGGTAGGCGGAGAGGCCCAGGAAACGCCCCTGCAGCGAAGTATACGCCCCCTGCACGACGACCACGTCCTTGCCGCTGCCCACGCGCCCGAAGGCATCCCTTACCCGTTCGACCAGGCTCTCACCGCCCTGCTGGTAGTAATCGAACACGAGCTGGGGCGTGAGCACCACGGGGCAGATGTCGCCAAGGTCTTCCTCCAGCTCGAGGGTACGGCGCATGAAGGCGGCGTCCTCGTCCGTCGCCCGCCCCTCCACGCGGTGATAACGGTGGCCGACGGGCTTCATGTAACCCACCTTGAGGCCTTCCTCGCGCAGGCGTAGGCCCAGGCCTATGCACAAGGTATGCAGGCCCGAAAGGCCGACCTCCGAAGTCAGGTAAACACAGACCATGTCCCTCACTCCTCCAGTACTATCCTGGCGTCGGCCGCCAGGCAACCTTTTCCGTCCTCCAGGACCCGCAGGGGATTTATGTCCAGCTCGTTTATCTCGGGGAAGTCCGTAACCAGCTGGGAGACGCGCAGCATGGATTCTATCACCGCGTCGATGTCCGCCGGCGGCTCCCCCCGCGCGCCCTGCAGCAGCCAGTAGCTCTTGAGCTCCCGCAGCATGTCCATCACATCCTCCTCGCTGACCGGCGCGAGGCGGAAGCTGACGTCCTTGAGCACCTCCACGTAGACGCCGCCGAGGCCGGTCATGAGGAGGGGGCCGAAGGTGCTGTCGCGGTTCATGCCCAGGATGAGCTCGCGCGAGGGAGGTAGCATCTCCTGTACCAGCACCCCCCAGATCTCGGCGCGGGGAAAGAACTTGCGGGCATTCGCGGTCACCCGCTCGTAGGCGGTGATGAGGTCGTCGGTGTTCTGGATGCCCACCACCACCCCGCCGATGTCCGTCTTGTGCAGGATCTGGGGGGAGGCGATCTTGATCACCACCGGGTATCCTGTCTCGCGCCCCGCCCGGATGCATTCCTCCAGGTTGGTGGCGAGGACGGTGCGGGCCACCTGGAAGCCGTAGGCGGCCAGGACCTCGCGCGCCTCCACCTCCACCAGCTCCTTGCGCCCCTGCGCCCGCACGCGCTCCAGGACCCCCCCCGCCGCGGCCTTGTCCACGGAGAAACGGACCCGGGTCTGCCGGGGGCGGGAGAGGAAGTCGCCATAGGACTTCATGCTGCGCAGGGTCCTCACCGCCTCTTCGGGGAAGGGGAAGTTGGGGATGCCCGCCTCGCGCAGGATCCCCTCCGCCTCCTCTACGTCCGTTCCCCCCATGAACACCGCGAAGACCGTCTTCTCCGCGCCGCCGGCGCATTCCGCCACCACGCGGGCGGTATCCGCGGCCCGGGTCATGGCCTGGGGGGTGAGGATGACGAGGAGCGCGTCCACCCCGGGATCCTCCAGCGCGGCGCAGACGGCCAGGCGGTAGCGGTCCGCCCCCGCGTCCCCCAGCACGTCCACTGGGTTGTAGACGCTGGCCGCCTCCGGGAGGCCCTCTCTCAGGCGGCGGGCGGTTTCCTCGCCCAGGGTGGCGAGGGTGAGGCCGCTTCGCTCCAGGGCGTCGGAGGCGATGATGCCCGGGCCGCCGGCGTTGGTGACCACGCAAACCCTGGGTCCCCGGGGCGGAGGCTGGGTCGAGAAGCCCCGGGCCAGCATGAAGAGGTCCTCCACCGCCTCGGCGCGCAGCGCGCCGCAGGCACGGAAGGCGGCGATATAGGCGTTCTCGGATCCCGCCAGGGTGCCGGTATGGGAGGAAACCGCCCGCGCTCCCGCCTGGGTCACCCCCGCCTTGAAAATGATCACCGGCTTGGAGCGGCTGACGCGCCCTGTGACCTCGAGGAATTTGGCGCCGTCGGCCACCCCTTCCAGGTAGGCGGCGATGACCCTGCTACTGTCATCATTTTCCAGAGCCTCGAGGAAGTCGCTCTCGTCGAGGTCCATCTTGTTGCCCAGGCTGATGAAGCGCGAGAAACCGAGGTGGTTCTCCTCCGACCATCCCAGTACGGCGGTGCACAGCGCCCCGGACTGGGACATGAAGGCCACCGTTCCGCGCTGCGGGGCCCTGGCAGCGAAGGTGGCGTTGAGCGGGGTGTTGGTGTCGGCGATGCCCAGGCAGTTGGGGCCCAGGACCTTGATGCCGAGACGCTCGGCCGCCTGGTGCAGCTCCATCTCACGGTGATAACCCTCCCGGCCGGATTCCTTGAAACCGGCGGAGATGATCACCGCCGCCTTCACCCCCCGCGACCCGCATTCCTCCATGACCTTCCGTACCGACGCGGCGGGCACGATGATCACCGCCAGCTCGGGGGCCTCGGGGAGGTCGGAGACGGACGCATAACACGGCAGGGATAGTATCTCCTCGTGGGAAGGATTCACGGGGTAGACCTTGCCCGCATAGCCGGAGCCGAGGATGTTCTGAAGGACCACCCTCCCCACCTTGCCCTGCTTTTCCGAGGCCCCGACGACCGCGATCGCGGAAGGCCCGAACATCTCCTCGAGCAGTTCGATCTCTCCTTCGCTCGCACCACTTCCCGCCGCAAACATTATACCCGTCACCCTGCTCGTTTATACTTATTGGCGAGAGGGAATCGACATATGAGATCGATGGATGGTGGAGGGCTATGAATCACAACGAGATCACCAATTTTATATGGGGCGTGGCGGACCTCATACGCGACACCTTCAAGCGTGGCAAGTATCAGGACGTCATCCTGCCTCTCACCGTGCTGAGGCGCATCGATTGCGTGCTTGGACCGACCAAGGAAAAGGTCCTTGCCGCCAAAAGAAATAGGAATTAGAAGACTCTCGCAATACGACCTGCTTCTAGAGAAATCTGGAGGGGGAGAAAAACAACCAGTTGGAGCAGTCGTCATATATCCGGGACTTGATCATCAAGCAGTCTGTTCCAACTTCATTGCTCGTATGCCCGTTAATGAAGGTTATTCACCAAGATTCCTTGCATATCTACATGCCGCACTTTATTCTGCCGGAGTCAATACAAGGTCAATAAAACAAAGCATTGGTATTCAGAATCTCGATTCAGAGTCGTATCTCAACGAGAAGGTTGCAGTACCTCCATCTGATGAACAACAGGTAATTGCCAACTTCCTCGATCAGGAGACCAATAAAATCGAAGAGCTAGTATTGAGGAAACAGAACCTAATCGAGTTGCTGAAGGAAAAGCGTACGGCCCTGATCAATCAAGCCGTGACCAAGGGCCTCGACCCCAAAGTCCCCATGAAGGACTCCGGCATAGACTGGCTCGGCGATATTCCGGAGCATTGGGATTTGAGGAGAATGAAGTACGTTTCTCGTATCCAGCCTGGAAAATCTAAAGCAAAAGAGTTCGACGATATCGAAGTTAGCTTTATCCCGATGGAAAATATTGACGAATTCGGTAGAATCAATTCTTCGGAAACCAGACAGCTTTCCGATGTTTACGAGGGTTATACATTTTTCGAGGAAGGCGACATACTTGTAGCGAAAATAACTCCTTGTTTCGAGAACTTCAAAGGTGCCATCGCGAGGAATTTGAGAAATGGAATTGGCTTCGGAACAACAGAGCTGTATGTCATAAGGCCATCGCTAAACGTCCACGCTGACTTTCTAGCGTATGTTACATACGCCACACATTTCAGGCAAATTGGTAAGGTAGAAATGAAAGGAACAGCAGGGCAACAACGTGTGCCGGTAGATTTCATTGAGAATTTCCCATGTGCATTACCACCCTATTCAGAGCAGAAAGAGATTGCTGACTTTGTGAAAAGGGAGATGAAGAGAATTGATAGATTAGTAACTGCGAAACAACGCTTGATCGAACTGTTGAATGAATACCGTTCCGCGCTCATTACGGCGGCGGTGACGGGGAAGATAGACGTGCGGGGAGAATAGGGCATGACTCCGGATATATCCGAGAGGAGCTTCGAAAAGGCAATCGAAGAGGTGCTTATCTCGGAACCGAAGGTGGTTCCCGAGACGGAACCGGGGGTTGATGCATACCGTGAACCGTACGGCGACTGGATGCCGGGTGGCTACCGGAAGCGCAGGCCTGATGACTACGACCGATCGCTATGCCTCATCCCTGGCGACGTCATCGCCTTCATCTACGCTACTCAGCCCAAGGAATGGGCGAAACTCGAGCAACACCATGGAGCCGAGGTAAGGGACAAGTTCATGAAGCGCCTCTCACGCGAGATAGAGAAGCGGGGAGTTCTGGACGTGTTGCGCAACGGCGTCAAGGATTCGGGGTGCAAGTTCAGGCTCGCGTTTTTCCACCCCGCGAGCGGCCTGAACGAGGAACTGCAAAGGCTGTACGAGGCAAATATTTTCAGTGTCGTTCGCCAGCTCCAGTACAGCGAGAAGTCGTCCAAGAGCGTCGACCTGGCGCTGTTTCTAAACGGCATCCCTGTCTTAACCGCCGAGTTGAAGAATCTCTTAACGGGGCAGAACGTGGAGCATGCCGTACGGCAGTACCGTTTCGACCGGGATGCCCGCGAGCCCCTGCTCTCCTTCCGCCGCTGCCTGGCCCACTTCGCGGTCGATCCCGACCTGGTGTATGTGGCCACGCGCCTGGCGGGTGCGGAGACGAGCTTTCTCCCCTTCAACCAGGGCAAGTATGGGGGCGCGGGCAATCCGCCCATACCTCCAACCCGGGACGGCTACGCCACCTCGTACCTCTGGGAGCGCATCTGGGCACGCGACAGCGTGCTGGAGTTGGTCCAGCACTTCATCCAGGAGGTCGAGGAAGAGGACGAGGACGGCAGGAAGACCGGCGAGCGCAGCCTGATCTTCCCCCGCTATCACCAGCTCGACGCCGTGCGCCGCCTGGTGCGTGACGCGCGCGAGAAAGGGCCTGGGCACCATTATCTCATCCAGCACTCGGCCGGTAGTGGGAAGTCCAACTCCATTGCCTGGCTGGCCCATAGGCTGTCGATACTCCATGACTCCGAGGACAGGCGGGTCTTCGACTCCATCGTGGTGATCACCGACCGCAGGGTGATCGACCGCCAGTTGCAGAGCACGGTCAAGCAGTTCGAACAGACATCGGGGATCGTGGAGAACATCGATAAGACCAGCCGTCAACTCAAGGAGGCGCTGGAGGGCGGCAAGACCGTCATCGTCAGCACTCTGCAGAAGTACCCGGTTATCGCCGGCAACATGCAGGAGATGCCGGGGAAGCGCTTCGCGGTGATCGTCGATGAGGCGCATTCCTCCCAGACGGGGGAGAGCGTAAAGGGCCTCAAGTCGGTGCTCGCGGCCGATACGCTCGAGGAGGCCGAGGCCGAGGATTCCGTGGAGGCCGAGGATCTCGAGGACCTCGTCGCCGAGGAGACGAGAAAGCGGGGCAGGCTTCCCAACGTGAGCTTCTTCGCCTTCACCGCCACCCCAAAGTCCAAGACCCTGGAGCTCTTCGGGACCAGGAGGCCGGACGGCAAGTTCGAGGCCTTCAGCCTCTACAGCATGCGGCAGGCCACCGAGGAGGGTTTCATCCTCGACGTGCTGGAGAACTACACCACCTACAAGACCTACTGGCGCCTCCTCAAGACAATCGAGGAAGACCCCAGCTATGACCGGGGAAAGGCGACCTATATCATGCGCTCCTTCGTCGATCTGCACGACCACGCCATACACAAGAAGGTGGAAATCATGGTGGAGCATTTCCACGGCCGGGTCGCCCACCGTATCGATGGCCAAGCCAAGGCTATGATCGTCACCCGCTCCCGTCTGCACGCGGTCAGGTACAAGCTGGCCATGGACGCATACCTGCGCGAGAAGGGATATCCCTACCGCGCCCTGGTGGCATTTTCTGGAAGTGTCAGGGATGAAGGGATAGACTACACCGAGGCGGGCATGAACGGCATTCCGGAGGTCCAGACGGCCAGGGCCTTCAAGCGGCCTGACTACCGCTTCCTCATCGTGGCCGAGAAGTTCCAGACCGGATACGACATGCCGCTGCTGCACACCATGTACGCGGACAGGAAGCTCTCGGGGGTCCACGCCGTGCAGACGCTCTCGCGCCTGAACCGCATCTGTCCCCTCGCCAAGACCGAGACCATGGTGCTCGATTTCGTGAACGAAGCCGACGACATTCGGGAGGCCTTTCAGGATTACTACGAGAAGACCATCCTCTCGGAGGAGACGGATCCCAACCTCCTCTACGATCTGGAGCGCCGCCTCGCCGGGTTCGGCGTTTTCGACGGGAGCGACGTGGAGGCCTTCGCCGGCCTCTACTTCAGGAACGCGGGACAGGACCAACTGTACGCCGCCCTCGCCCCGAGCACGGAGCGCTTCGTGGAGCTGTCCTCCGAAGAGAAGGCGGATTTCAGGGGGACTTTGGACGATTTCGTGCGGCTGTACGCTTTTCTGTCCCAGGTGGTTACCTTCGTGGACCCCGATCTGGAGAAGCTCTACGTCTTCTCCCGGCTGCTGAGGCGGTATCTGCCGTACGAACGCGAGCGCCTGCCGGTGGAGATCCAGCAGGACATCGACATGGAGTCCTACCGGCTTACGCGAAGGTTTGAGGGTGCGATTGCCCTGGAGAGGGGGGAAGCGGAGATCCCTCCCATCGGAGCCGGAGCCGCCCGTGTGCCCGCGCCGGAGGACCTGGAGCCCTTGTCCGAGATCATCCGGGATCTGAACGAGCGGTTCGGCACGGACTTCTCGGACGAGGACAAGGTGTTCATCAACCAACTGGAGGAGAGGCTGGCGGGTGATCCAGCCTTGCGGGCGAGCGTGCGCGCCAACACCCCGGAAAACGCCCGCCTCACTTTCGATTACGTGGTCACGGACCGGCTGCAGGAAATGGTGGATACCAATTTCGAGTTCTACAAGCGGGTCACCGACGACAAGCAGTTCTCCGCATTCTTCCTTGGTTGGCTGTTCGACCGCTTTCGTAAGGCGGTCGAATAAGGCGGCATATGGAATAACCGCCATAAAGGTCTCGGCTTATGGGCATGGCCCGGTTTCTCTTTGACGGGGATTTATAGCTGGCATATAATAGCTTTTTGTTACCCCTGAACATGCGAGCACGCTCGCACGTGCCGGACGGAGATAAGGATGGAGATGGAGGACAACGTTTACAGGCCGGTCCTGGGCGAATACCGGGAGGAGAAGGAGGACGACATAGTCCTCACCAAGCAGGGCTACCGGAAGCTCCAGGAGGAGCTGGACCACCTCAAGAACGTCAAGCGCTGGGAGGTGGCCAAGCGCATCGAGCAGGCCCGCTCCTTCGGCGACATCATGGAGAACTCGGAGTACGACGATGCCAAGCACGAGCAGGCCTTCGTGCATGGCAGGATACTCGAGATAGAGAACATCCTGGACAACGCCCGCGTCATCAAGGACTCCGAGATCGACCTCTCGGAGGTGGCCATAGGGTCTTCGGTGCGCCTCGAGGACATGGAGAGGGGCGAGGAGATGAGTCTGCGCCTGGTGAGCGCGGCGGAGGCGCGGGGAAACCAGGGGTGCATATCCGACCAGTCGCCCGTGGGCAGGGCCATCCTGGGCCGCAAGGCGGGCGAGGTCGTGGAAGTGCAGGTCCCCTCCGGAGCGCTGAAATACCGTATCCTTCAAATAGAACGCTGACCACCGTAACGGCCGGAGCCTGCCGGCAAGGCCGTACGTGACCGCGGTTCGCGGGGCGGATTGCCGGCCCTTTATGTTGTTGTGGGACGGCCGCGGCCGGGTGGCGAGTCTTTCGGGATGTGGACCTCATGGGCGATGACAAGGGACAATCGGCTTTCCAGGACGAGGGTGAACTGGTCAGGAGACGCCTGGAGAAGCTCGAAGACTGGAAGAAGCGGGGCATCGAGCCCTACGCCCTGAGATATGGGCGGCGCGACACCACCTCCGGCATCCGCGGCCGCTTCGCTTCCCTCGCGGACGGCGAGGAGAGCGGTTATACGGCTTCGCTCGCGGGCAGGCTCATGGCGCTGCGGCGCCACGGCAAGGCCTGCTTCGCGGATATCGAGGACCGCGACGGCCGCCTGCAGCTCATGGCCTCCGTGGACTCCCTGGGGCGGGAACGCTACGATGTTTTCCAGGAACTGGATATCGGAGACTGGGTCGGCGCGGAGGGCGCCGTGTTCAAGAGCCGGCGCGGAGAGCTCACGGTGCGCGCGGCCTCGTTCGAGCTGCTGAGCAAGAGCCTGCGCCCCCTGCCGGAGAAGTGGCACGGCTTGAAGGACGTCGAGCTGCGCTACCGCCAGAGATACCTGGACCTCCTGGTAAACCCGGAAGTGAGGGACAACCTCCTGGTGCGGGTGAAGACCATCCAGGAGCTGCGGCGCTTCCTGGACGCGCGCGGGTTCGTGGAGGTGGAGACCCCCATGCTGCAGCCCATCCCCGGGGGAGCGACGGCCCGCCCCTTCGTCACCTACCACAAGGCCCTGGACGCAGACCTCTTCCTGCGCATCGCGCCGGAGCTGTACCTCAAGCGCTGCATCGTGGGCGGGCTGGAGAAGGTATACGAGATAAACCGCAACTTCCGCAACGAGGGCATATCCTACAAGCACAACCCGGAGTTCACCATGCTGGAGTTCTACTGGGCGTACGTGGATTATTACGACCTGGCTGGTTTCCTGGAGGAGATGCTCACCGAGGTGATACGGGCCGTCAAGGGCGGCCTCGCCATCACCTACCAGGGGACGTCCCTGGACATGACCCCGCCCTGGCGCAGGGTCACCCTGCTGGAGGCGGTGAGCGAGGCGGTGGGCCGGCGGGTCGGACCCGGGACCCCACTGAGCGAGCTGCAGGCCATGGCGCGGGAACGCGAGGTGCCGGTAGAGAAAGGGTGGGGCGAGGGCAAGGTCATAACCGAGTTCTTCGAGAAGCTGGTGGAGCCCAACCTGTGGGAGCCGACCCTGGTCATGGATTACCCGCGCGAGGTCTCCCCCCTGGCGAGGGTCCACCGCGACGACCCCTTCCTCGCCGAGAGGTTCGAGCTCATCGCCGCGGGCAGGGAGATCGCCAACGCCTTCTCCGAGCTCATCGATCCCCTCGATCAGCGGGAACGCTTCGAGGAGCAAGCCCGGCAGCGGGAGAGCGGCGACGAGGAAGCGCATGTCGTGGACTACGACTTCCTGCGCGCCCTCGAATACGGCATGCCCCCCACGGGGGGTCTCGGACTAGGGGTGGACCGCCTGGTCATGCTGCTCACCGATTCCCACTCCATCCGCGAGGTCATCCTCTTCCCGCATCTCCGTCCGGAGGCGTGACGCCGTCCTCCCGCCCACCTGGAACAGCGACATCGCAAAGAGGCCATGCCGGGCTCCATTGCGGGGACGAGGCCGCGCTTCCCGCCATCCCGTTGAATAAAGGAGAGCGGCATTGCCGTGGTACCGGCGGGAAGTCCGGCCTGGGAACTCAATGCCCGGGCCGGAGTCGATGTCCCGCCCCCGAAATCCCGGCGAAGGCCCGCATGAGGACTGACCGCGACAACGCCGGGAAGCCTCTTCCCGGACCCCCGGAGAGGGGAGGGAGCGTCCAAACGATCGAGATACCGCTCGCGGGGAATAATGTATAGTGTAGGCCGAGATATCGGCCGTTGACCCGCGGTTTTCAAGAAAGGGCCGCGCGGTGACGAGATGATTAGTAAAGCGCCCCGGAGGCGAGTCGATGCCGGCGGACGCGTATGCCGGAGGACATGAGTTAACGCATGGCGAAACGTCTTTGAAAAGAACGACAATAGGTGTGATAATCAAGTCCTGAAATACAGGTTCTGGAGGAAAAGACGTGTTTCAAAGATTTTCCGACCGGGCGAGGCGGGTAGTGGTACTGGCCCAGGAAGAGGCCCGCATGCTCAATCACAATTACATAGGGACGGAGCACCTCCTCCTCGGGTTGATACAGGAGGGGGAGGGCGTGGCCGCCAAGGCGCTGGAGTCCATGGGCATCAGCCTGGAGGGGGTGCGCAACCAGGTCGAGGAGATAATCGGCAGGGGGACGTCCGCCCCTACCGGGCATATCCCCTTCACGCCGCGGGCCAAGAAGGTGCTGGAGCTGTCGCTGCGCGAGGCGCTGCAGCTGGGCCACAACTACATCGGCACCGAGCATATACTGCTGGGCCTCATACGCGAGGGTGAGGGAGTGGCCGCGCAGGTCCTCGCCAAGCTGGGGGCGGACCTCGACCGCGTGCGCAACCAGGTGGTGCAGCTCCTTACGGGAGCGGCGGGGGCCAAGGAGGTGGCCCAGGTCGGGGAGGCCCCCGCGCAGGGCAACCTGCTGCTCGACCAGTTCGGCCGCAACCTCACGCAGCTCGCCATCCAGAACAAGCTGGACCCGGTGATCGGGAGGGACAAGGAGATAGAGAGGGTCATGCAGGTCCTCTCCCGCCGCACCAAGAACAACCCCGTGCTCATCGGGGAGCCCGGCGTGGGAAAAACGGCCGTGGTGGAGGGCTTCGCCCAGAAGATAGTGAACAACGAGGTCCCCCACATCCTCGGGGGGAAGCAGCTCTACACCCTGGACCTCGGCGCCCTGGTGGCCGGCTCGCGCTACCGCGGGGATTTCGAGGAACGCCTGAAGAAGGTGGTGAAGGAGATCCGCAGCCGCGGCGATATCATCCTCTTCATCGACGAGCTGCACAACCTGGTCGGCGCCGGCGCGGCCGAGGGCGCCATCGACGCCGCCTCTATCCTCAAGCCCGCTCTGGCGCGGGGCGAGCTGCAGACCATTGGGGCCACCACCCTGGACGAGTACCGCAAACACCTGGAGAAGGACGCCGCGCTGGAGCGGCGCTTCCAGCCCATACTGGTCGAGGAGCCCACGGTCGAACACACCATAGACATATTGAAGGGCCTGCGTGACCGCTACGAGGCCCACCACCGCGTGGCCATCACCGACGAAGCGCTGGTGGCCGCTGCCCGGCTGGCCAGCCGCTACATATCCGACCGCTTCCTGCCGGACAAGGCCATCGACCTCATCGACGAAGCCGCTTCGCGGCTGCGCATACATGCCATGACCGCCCCGCCCGACTTCCGGGAGATGGAGGAGAAACTGCAGCAGGTGCGCCAGGAGAAGCAGGCGGCCATCGCCGCCCAGGAGTTCGAGAAGGCGGCCGGGCTGCGAGACAACGAAAAAGATATCCTGAGCGAGATGGACCAGTTGGAAGAGGACTGGAAGATCCCGCTCGGCTCGCATCAACTGCAGGTCACCGACGACGATATCGCGGACATCCTCTCCTCCTGGACGGGCATACCGGTGAGCCAGCTCACGGAGGAGGAGAGCAGCAAGCTGCTGCGCATGGAGGACGCCCTGCACGAACGCGTCATAGGGCAGAACGAGGCGGTGATCGCGGTATCCCGCTCCATCCGCCGCACCAGGGCCGGGCTCAAGGACCCGAAGCGGCCCGGCGGTTCGTTCATCTTCCTGGGGCCTTCCGGGGTGGGGAAGACGGAGCTGGCGCGCACCCTGGCCGCGTTCCTCTTCGGCGACGAGTCGGCCCTCATCCAGATCGACATGTCCGAATACATGGAGAAGCACGCCGTATCCCGCTTGGTGGGCTCCCCCCCGGGCTACGTGGGTTACGAGGAGGGCGGGCAGCTCACCGAGGCGGTGCGCCGCAAGCCCTTCAGCGTGGTGCTGCTGGACGAGATAGAGAAAGCCCACCCCGACGCCTTCAACATGCTGCTGCAGATCCTGGAGGACGGGCGGCTCACCGACTCCCAGGGGCACAAGGTGGACTTCCGCAACACCATCGTCATCATGACCTCCAACCTGGGGGCGAGGGATATCAGCAAGGGCACGTACCTCGGCTTCACCGCCCAGAAAGAGGGGGGCATGGACTACGGCAAGATGAAGGAGCGCGTGCTCTCCGAGCTGAAGAAGACCTTCCGGCCGGAGCTGCTCAACCGCATCGACGACGTCATCGTTTTCCACGAGCTAAGCCACGGCGAGATCAAGCAGATCGTGGACCTGCTCATGCGGCGCGTGAAGGACCAGCTCGCCGAACAGGACGTGGAGATAATCCTCTCCGACGACGCCAAGGAGGCGCTGGTGAAGGAGGGCTACGACCCGGTGTACGGCGCGCGGCCCCTGCGGCGCGCCATCCAGAAGCTCATCGAGGACCCCCTCTCCGAGAAGGTCCTGGCCAAGGAGTACCTGCCCGGCTCGACCATCCTCATCGCCACCGACCGCGAGGGGCACATAACCTTCGAGAAGGTGGAAGCGCCGGAGAGCGGCGCCGATCTGTTGCAGACGACCTGAAGGTTTTGCGACCCGAGCCCGGGGGTAACGGCCCTCGCTCCCCACTCGCGGGGTGTATATCCCGAGCGCAACCTTCTTCCGGACATACTGCTCGCGACGGTCGCTTCGGACCGACCCCCGGAGCCCGGGAAGTGTTTTCAGAATAGACGACACCCGGGCCAGGCTCTGTGCCTAATAGAAACTTCTATGCACGTTTCTATTCTTCGGACCGACCCCCGGTTCTCGGACGCTTGGGTCATTCTTCGCCGAGCGCCTCGAGATCGGCCAGGTCCTTCTTCCTGCCCAGCGCCCTCTTGTTGGCGATGAGCTCTTGCCTGCCGAGGAAATTCACCGCTGTGCCGCCGTACCGCCCCCCGGCCCTTCCCTTATAGGCTTCATGCCAGGTAACCCCCGTTATCGACGTGATGATATCGATGCGGACCGGGGCGACGCCGAGCTGCACTACGGAATCCGGGTCCCGGAAGTCTTCAGGTTTCAGGTCCAGTGTACCGAAGCCGAAATCGCTCAAAGCGGAGAGGATCCTGCGCGCGTTCCTGGCCGAGGGGCGCACGAGTATATCCATATCCCCGGTGTTGCGTGGAACGCCATGAAACGCGAGGGCGTAAGCGCCCACGATCACGTATTCCACCTCATGCTCGTTGAACAACGCGAGCAACTCTGCGAAGTCTTTTTCCGCTTCCATAATGCCGCCTTCTCAAATGGTCGACGGCCGCGACACGCTCTTCCGCCGGACGGCTCAACCAGTAAGCCAGGTCCTCCTTTGCCGACTGCAGTTCTTCCAAGCTTCCCTTGCGGGCCTCCTTTTTGATCTTCCTTCCGGCGTGAGCCAGTTCCTCTTTCATGCGCAGCCTCGTCAATTCGTGCAGTTCGTCCGATGTCAAGCCCCTGCCCGCCCGCTGGAGGCCTTCGGCGACAAAGCCTCTTGCCACGGTGGACATCTTCTCGTTTATGGATCTCGCGTATTCATCCAGGGCCTCGAGCGTGCGTCCGTCCATCCTGATGGAGACAACGGTTTTTATCCCACCAAGGGGAATCGATATCTCTGGCCGCCTACTCCCGTCCATGTTCATCACCCCAGGATTCTTGCTCGCTCCTAATGATGTACTCTCTGTTTCTTTATCCGACTACGTCCGACTACGTGCATGTTGCGAGAATGCCCTTAATCTGATACTAACGGTAGGTAATACAAATGTAAACAAATGTTCCAACTGGTTCGCCGTTCGGGGTCACTGCCGGGATATATAATCGAGGCTGGCATCGAGGCGGATCACGGTGATGGGAGTGGCGTGAAAGCTGAACGGTCGCATTACGTGTGCGAGGAGTGCGAGGAGGCCTCCATGCAGTGGCTGGGCCGCTGCCCCGCCTGCGGCAGTTTCGGCACCATGCGCGAGGAGAGGAAGGAAGCCCCCGGAGCTGCCGGCGCCTCCTCCAATGCCGTGCCGCTGCGCCTGGGCGGCGTGGAGGAGGAGCGGCCGCGCCTCATGGTGGGCATCGGGGAGCTCGACCGCGTCCTGGGGGGAGGGGCGGTGCCGGGCTCGCTGGTGCTGCTGGGGGGCGAGCCGGGGATCGGCAAGTCCACCCTGCTCCTGCAGGCCGCATCCTCCCTCACGGGGAAGGGGGCCACGGTCATGCTGGTTAGCGGGGAGGAATCGGCCGCCCAGATCGGCTCCCGCGCCCGGCGCACCGGGGCCTCGGGCCCTGACATCTACCTGCTGTGCGAGACGGACATCGAGGCGGTGGCGGATGCGGCGCGGGAGATCGCGCCCCAGGTCCTCATCCTGGATTCCATCCAGACCATGCGCAGCCCGGACCTCGGTTCCGCTCCCGGGGGCATCAACCAGCTACGGGAGTGCGTTTTCCGCATGCAGGCGCTGGCCAAGGAGATCGACGCCGTCGCTTTCCTAGTGGGGCACGTGACCAAGGAGGGGGTGCTGGCCGGCCCCCGCATGGTGGAGCACATGGTGGACTGCGTGCTCTACTTCGAGGGAGAGCGCTTCGACTCCCTGCGCATATTGCGGGGGGTGAAGAACCGCTTCGGATCCGTGAGCGAACTGGGTATCTTCGAGATGACCGACAGGGGCCTGGCCGAGGTGGAGGACCCCAGCCAACATTTCCTCGGCGCGCGGGAGGAGCCGGTATCCGGGACGGCGGCGGTGGTGGTCATGGAGGGGCGCCGCTGCCTGGTGGTGGAGGTGCAGGCCCTGGTGGCGCCCTCCAAGCTCCCCACCCCCAAGCGGGTATCCACGGGCATGGACCACCGCCGCCTGGCCATCGACGTTGCCGTGCTGGAGCGCAAGGGCAGGGTGCGGTTGTCGGACCGCGACGTGTACGTGGGCATCTCCGGCGGGCTGCGGGTGAGCGAACCCGCGCTGGACCTGGGGGTATGCATGGCGGTAGCCTCCTCCCGCCAGGACAGGACCCTGCCCCCGGACACGGTGTTCCTGGGCGAGGTCAGCCTCACCGGCGAGGTGCAGCCCGTGTCCAGGCTGGACGAGCGCATGAAGGAAGCGGCGAGGCTGGGCTTCCGTTCCGCCGCCCTCTCGGACAAGGCGCGCCCGCGGGGGCGTCATCGCGAGCTGGAGGCGGTGAAGGTCCGCGACGTGCGGCATGCCCTGGATGTCTTCGGCACCGCCTGATATCTCTGAAAGGGGTCGACCCTCGGTTATTTTCAGGGCAGGCCAAGACCAGGCCCCACCAAGGATCGAAATACTACCCCATCCTGACCCGCGACCGGCGCGAGGGTCGCGAACTCACCGGGGATCGTGGAAGATTCCACCGCTCCCGTTCCGCCGACTTGGAATGACGCGCTTCCATTGTTTATGATATAGAGGGCCGAGAATCGAGGAGTACTAGCGGCCGTTGCGGCGAGCGAGGAAGTGCCTGGATATGGAGGACTATCACAGGGACCGCGATTACCTGGCATATCTGCGGCTCATAGCGCCGGGTACGGAGATGCGGGAGGCGCTCGCCCGCCTCA
This sequence comes from uncultured Actinomycetota bacterium, assembly GCA_964592775.1. Classification (GTDB taxonomy): domain Bacteria; phylum Actinomycetota; class Geothermincolia; order Geothermincolales; family RBG-13-55-18; genus SURF-21. The sequence goes on along the minus strand of CAZQFX010000032.1, from coordinate 5,104 downwards.
TGGCTTCCCACCTCGGGGCCCTCATCGTGGTCGGCGACGGCAGCGATGTGCTGGAACTCGTAAACGGGGGGGTCGAGCTGAACTGGGAGTTCTCGGCTGCCAACCTTTACCAGGTATCCAAGATGGATGGAGCGGTGGTATTGGACGAGAATATATCCAGGATACGGTTCGCCAACGTGCACCTCGTCCCGGACCCCTCCATAGCGACCATGGAGGGCGGCACGCGCCACCGCACCGCGGAAAGGGTAGCGCGGCAGACCGGGAAACTGGTGATAGCGATATCGGAGCGCATGACCAGGGTCACCATATACAAGGACGACTGGCACCACGTCATCCTCTCCGTGCGCGTGCTCATCAGCAAGTCCGCCCAGGCCTTGCAGACCATGGAGAAGTACAAGGCGCGGCTGGACCAGGTCTCGGCCACCCTCACGGCCCTCGAATTCGAGGACCTGGTGAGCCTGCAGGACGTGGTCAGCGTGCTGCAGAGGGCGGAGATGATGCAGAGGCTGGCGGACGAGATACAGGTCTACCTCTCCGAGCTGGGCACGGAGGGACGCCTAATAGAACTACAGATGGAGGAGCTGGTGTCCGGCGTGGAGCGCGAGAAGAGGAGCGTCATTCGCGACTACCGCGTGGAGGAGAGGGGAAAGTCGGTGGAGGCGGTGGAGCGCAGCCTGGCCCGCCTCGACGACGAGGAACTCCTCCAGTTGACCAACGTGGCCCAGGCCCTGGGGTATTCGGGCGCCCACGACGAACTGGACCGCCCCCTCTCGTCGCGGGGCTACCGCATCCTCGAGCGCATCCCGCGGCTTCCCGCGTCGGTGGTGGAAAAGCTGGTCAAGAACTTCAAGACCGTGCAGAACATCATGCAGGCTTCCGAGAAGATGCTAGACGAGGTCGAGGGCATCGGCAAGGCGCGCGCCCAGGCGATCAAGGAAGGCTTGCGCCGGATCGCCGAATCCTCACTCGTCGAGAGATACCTCTAGGTCCGGCCATCACCGGCCGCGCTGCCCCTCAACCGCGCCCACTCCGCGGCCGTCATCGATATACCATATTATGGTAGTTGAACATCCCGGTGTACATATGGAGAAACCGAGGGTTGCGAGCGTTTGACACCCCCGAAAAGCCGAACCTATAATGAATCTAGTTGGTAGAGACGGAGGTAATAGATATGCGGGAAGCGGATTGTACGGAGTTCCAGAAGACCGTGTCGGAGTACCTCGTCCGCAACCGCAGCATCCTCGATGTCATGACCAAACTCCAGGATGCCGCCACCCGGGTCAACCGCGCCCTGGCCAAGACGGTGACCAGTTGCGGGTGCCTGAGCATAGAGGCGAGCAAGCAGGAACTCCCGGAAGATGTTAACTATTCCCAGGTGGCCAACTACGTCAAGAGCCACATCGAGGGGAAGCTCTGCCCGAGCTGCGCGGATGTCATAGAGACGGAATTGGGGAACGCGATCTTCTATCTCGGGGCTATCTGCTGCCTCCTGGGCCTTGATCTCAAGAGCGTCTTGGAGAGGGAGAACGACCGCATAAACACCCTGGGAGTCTACAGCCTCACTTAAGCGCGTGGTTATCGCTTTACATAGTCCCTCGGGAGAACGGACGATATAGCTCAGGTATGAGAAAAAGATCGCTTATGTCAGTCGTGGCTTGGTGAGATGATTCCTCACGAACAACCACCCTGATTTTACGATATTCCGTTGCCCGCCGAAGACGGGAGGGGCTGCGCCGGAGTGGAGAGGTGATGAGGGTGTTCAGTGTCGGAGACGTGGTAGTCTATCCTCACCATGGAGCAGGGATTATCGAGGGAATCACCAAGCAGGATGTCGAGGGGGAGCGCAGGACCTATTTCGTGCTGCGCATGTGCCAGGGAAACCTCACCGTCATGGTGCCCGCGGACAGCTCGGATCAGGTGGGCTTGCGCGGCGTCATCGAGAGGGATGAGGTAGACAAGGTACTCTGCGTCCTCGCGGAAGAGCAGAGCCCCATGCCCAGCAACTGGAACCATCGCTACAAGAAGAACCGCGATAAACTGCGCAGCGGCGATATATTCCAGGTCGCCGAGGTGGTGAGGAACCTGACCCTCCGGGATATCGAGAAAGGGCTGTCGTCGGGGGAGAAGCGCATGCTCAACCAGGCCCGAGAGATACTGGCCAGCGAGTTGATGTACGCGGTGGAGATAGAGGAGGACGAAGCGGTGCGCATGATCGAGGAGGTCTTTTCCTCCACCTCCTGACCCCAAGAGCCCCACATCCATCCACATTTCTCGGAGAAGAACATTGCGTTATAATCTACCTAAGGACTCCGGGTCCTATCATCTTTTTCATCGGCCCGGGGAATAAAACCGAAGGGAGGATTGCGCCGCCCATGGCGGAAGTCCAGAAGGCTTATGGTAGTCCTTATCGTCCGGCTGATTTTCATGATCGTCGGGGGAATCGGGGGCTATGAGATAGGGGAACTGATCCGGGGGCAATTACCGGAGAATCTGAGCTCCAGCTATTATCTGATCGGCTTCATAGTTTCGATAATCGTCTGCGTGGGGCTGGGATTCGTGATCGGAGGCGCGGCGGGAAGATATACCGCCAGGCTCCTCAACCGTTTCCAGCACGCTATCCAGGATGTTCCCGGCACCGATCTCCTGATGGGAACCATCGGCGTTATCGCCGGGTTTCTCGTCGCCTTTCTTCCCTCCGTGATACTCTTCCGCTCCGAATGGGGCTGGGTGAGCGACTGGGGCTGGGCGTTGGTCCTTGTCGTCTATGCCGTATGCGGGGTTCTGGGTTACGTTGTCGCGGTGCAGAAGAAAGACGACCTCGTCAACTTCTTCCGCCCCTCCCGCGCGAACTACGGGGCCGGAGGCGAGCCTTCCGACGCGCCCGTTCCCTCGCGCATACTGGATACCAGCGTGATCATAGACGGCCGCATCACCGACATCTGCTACTCGGGATTTCTGGAAGGCGAATTGGCGGTGCCGCGTTTCGTCCTCAACGAGCTGCAGTCCATAGCCGACTCGGAGGACCCGCTCAAGCGCAACCGCGGGCGGCGGGGGCTCGACGTGCTCAATGCCCTGCAGAGGCAGGAGAGGGTGGAAGTGCGCATCGAGGAGCAGGATTACCCCGAGCTCTCGGCGGTCGACTCCAAGCTGGTCGCCCTGGCGAAATCCCTGAACCTGCCGGTGATGACCAACGATTTCAACCTGAACAAGGTCGCCGAACTCCAGGGCGTCCGGGTCCTGAACATCAACGAGTTGGCCAACTCGCTCAAGCCGGTGGTGCTGCCAGGGGAGTCGATAACCGTCAGCCTCATCAGAGAGGGAAAGGAGGCCGGACAGGGGGTCGGCTACCTAGACGACGGGACCATGGTGGTGGTGGAGGGAGGCAGGAAGTCCATCGGGCGGGAAGTCGAGACCCTGGTGACCAGCATACTGCAGACGCCGGCCGGCAGGATGATATTCGCTTCCCTCAAGGAGAAGTGAGCATGTCCGTGAAGGCAGCCGCCATCGTGGCGGGCGCGGGGCGCGGCGAGAGGATAGGCGGCAAGGAGGGTAAGCAGTTCCTGGAACTGGCGGGGGTACCGGCACTCGCCCGCTCCCTCTGCAACGCGGCGGCGGTTCCGGAGGTGGAGGAAATCGTCCTGGTGGTGAACGCCGGGGACATCGAGCGGGCGAGCGGGGAGATAGTATCCGCCTACGGGCTGGATAAGGTCATCGCGGTGGTCGAGGGAGGGGAGCGGAGGCAGGAATCGGTGTTCCATGCCCTGCGCGCGCTTTCCGCCGCCACGGATATCGTCGTGGTGCACGATGGCGCCAGGCCGCTTGCCACACCCGGTCTTTTCCAGCGCGCCATCAAGACGCTGCGCGATTCCGAATGTGAGGGGATAATCGCCGCGGTGCCGGTGGTGGACACGGTCAAGGAGGTGGAGGGAGGATGGGTCGTCAGGACCCCCGACCGGCAGCGCCTGTGGGCGGTGCAGACCCCGCAGTGCTTCCGCTTCCCCGCCCTGCTCGACTCTCACGAGCGCGCTTTCCGGGAGGGGGTGTGGGCGACCGACGACGCGGCCCTGCTGGAGCGTTACCGTTACCGGGTCAGGGTGGTGGAGGGGGAATTGACCAACCTGAAGATAACCTACGCGAGCGATCTCGTCCTTGCCGAAGCTTTGCTGAGAAAAGGAGGGTTGGAGGTTGCCGAACCGGGTAGGCCTGGGAGTTGACGCCCACGCATTCGCGGAGGGACGAAAACTGGTATTGGGGGGCGTCGAGGTTCCGCACGGGCTGGGGCTGGCGGGACACTCCGATGCCGACGTACTGGTGCATGCCCTGATCGACGCCCTGCTCGGCGCCTGCGGGGAGAGGGACATCGGCGCGCATTTCCCCGACACCGACCCCGCCTACAAGGACATCTCCAGCCTTGTCCTCCTCGAAGAGGTTACGGGGATCCTGCGGGAAAAGGAGTACCGCGTCGTCAATGCCGACTGCGTGGTGGTGGCCCAGGAACCCCGCCTGTCGCCTTACATCGACCGCATGCGCGAGACCCTCGCCACCACCATGAGGATAGAGCCCGGCCGGGTGGGCGTGAAAGCGACGACCACGGAGGGCATGGGCTTCACCGGCCGCGGCGAGGGCATCGCCGCCATCGCCACCGTCCTCCTCGAAACGCTTACCGCATAAAACCCGCTTCTTTGTTGCGAACGTCGGGATTACATCAAGTTATATCCATAGCCAGGGGAGTGATATCAAGACCCACGGGCCTTCATCTTGACGGATCCCGGCGGGATCGGGCCTTCATGAATCAGAGGCCGAGGTCGTCCGAGATGCCCTGCATGGCCTCCAGCGCCTCTTTTCTTTCCATGCGTCGGCCTCCTCTTCTTCACAGATATTCCATCCCCTTTGGGGTCAGGCCGGGAACGGGATCGGGAAAGGTGTCATAGGGTAAAAGCTGCCAGCCTCGTGCGCTGTTGACGGCAAGCCCCCGAACGCGATCGGGGGTTAGGCCTGGAAGGGGAACGGGGTTTCAGAGTTGCCGTTGTTTTTCCTTTGGTGGTCAGCCCCTCATGCCGCAAGGTCGCGGCACCAGCAAAGGATGAAAACAGCTTCGCGCCAT
>CAZQFX010000031.1:0-21807 GCA_964592775.1 uncultured Actinomycetota bacterium | reverse complement strand
CGCCGCGGGGGCGGGCGCGGCCGGCTCCGCGGTGGCCGCGGGCTGCGCGTACTCCGGCGCCGGCGGGGCCTCGGGGGCTTCCGCCAGCCGCTCGAGCAGGTCGATAGGCTCGGGGGTTTCCGGCACCATCTCCGGCAGGAGAGCTTCCGCCTCTTCTGCCACCCGCCCCTCCGCGGACGCTGACGCCGGCCGCAGATCCGGCTGCGCCGGCGCCTCCATTCCGGCTTCGATCACCTTTTCCAGTTGCTCGAGGGAGCCGGGAATCTCGCTCTCGTCCAAAAACATGTCCTTCGCCGTCTCCTCCTCGTAAGCCTTCTCGATCTCCTTCTCCAGTTCGGAGATCTCGTCGACAAGCTCCTCCGGAAGGGTGTCTTCCGCAAGGATCTCTTCCTCGAGAGCGGCGATCTCTTCCTCGAGGCCGGATATATCGATGACGGGAACGCCCTTCTCGACCTCGAGGATTTCTTTTTCCAGCTCGGAGATCTCGTTCACGAAGGGCCCCCCTGCCGCTTCGCCCACCGCTGCTTCCCCGGCCGGTCTTGATTCCTCCATGTCGAAGAAAGTATCGGATGGAGCTGCGGGAGGGATCGCCTCCAGCGCCTCCTCCTCAAGGCGTGAGGCTGCCTCCTCGACCAGTAACGCTTTCTCCGCGGCCGGCACATCCTCCAGCATGACGCTTTCGAGTATGTCGGCACTCATGCCATCGCGCGGCGCTTCCCGTGTCCCGCTCGATACATATTCCTTCTGCCCCGTCAATCCGGTGGCGAAAGAGGCGATCTCCTCGGCCAGCAATCCTTCCGGGATGTCCTCCAGCATGACGCTCTCGAGTATATCCACGGGCAGCGCTCTATCGGTCGCCGACGCTCCGTCATCTCCGGGTACGCCGACTTTTTCCGCCAATTCTTCCACGGGAAGGCGTACGGTCTGAACGCCTTCGAGCCCGGCGGCTTGCGGTTCGAACTGCTCCAGGATCTCCTCGACGCCTCCCTCCGCATGCTCTCCTGCCAGTGAGACGCCTTCGTCCGCTACCACCGGCTCCCCGGGCGGGACCACGGCTTCCTCCCGCGCTTCTTCGGTCCCGGCTCCCTTGCGGAAATCCCCCCCGAGTATCCGCTCCCGATCGAGGGCGGGTTTCTCGCGCGGCCGAACCATGCGTTCGGCTTCGGCTTCTTCCTGCTTGCGCACCGTCTTCTCGAGGTGGCTCTTCCATTCCTCCGGTATCTCCTCCGGCTCCAGCTCGGCTAGTTCCTCGTCCCCGGCAAGCCTTTCCACCTTCCCGTACTTCTTCTCCAGGTATGCCCTCTTCGCCGCCCTGGCTTCGACGCTCTCGGTTGTCATCTTCTCGTAGCGGTAATGCGGGGGGCTTTCCGGCTTCTCCGGCGCGGCCGGTTTTTCGGCCGCTTCCTCGAGGCCCACTCCCTCCGGCAGGAGAGAGCTGATCTTCTTCTTGAGCTCCTCCAGCTCCGCTTCCTTGCTGTCTATTTGAATGACTTCCTCGGCTTCCATGGTTTCCTCCATGGCCGCCTCTTTCATCTCCAGGATATGCTCTCTCTCCCTCTTCTCCTCTTCCTCCAGAACGCGATGCGCTCCCAGCGGCAATGCCGCCTCGGCGACCAGTTCTTCCGCTGAGGTGGCGGCCTCCCCTTCTACCGCTTCCACTTCCGCCTCCGCGGCCACTTCCCCTTCCGCCTCCGCGACCGCCTCGACCGCCGGGAGGGGTTCCGCCTCCACTACCGCCTCGACCGCCGGGAGGGGTTCCTCTTCTTCCGCGGCCTCCTCCGCGACGACCTCGGCTTCCTCCACCTGGGCAGCGATCTCCTCGACCAGGATGTCCCCTTCCGTCTCGCCCCCGATCTCTATCTCCACTGCCTCGACCTCGGCTTCGAGTTCCACCGCTTCGCCCGCGCCGGCCGAGCTCGGGACGGTCTCCACGACCTCCTCCGCGCTCACGGCAGCGGGCTCTTCCGGGACCTCGACCTCCACGGCCTTCTCCGCGGCAGGAAGGAGGGCTTCCAGCGTCTCCAGCGATGGCTCCCGCACTTCCCCACCGATGGCCTCCGGAACGGGCTCCCCCACCTCCGGAAGAGCCGGCGCTTCCTCCGCTTCGACGGGGGCCTCCATCTCCAGGCGCTCGAATACCTCGCCTACGGCGTCCGCGACCTCCCACGCCTCCCCCTCGACGGCTCCCGCCGCTTCACCCCGCGAGGGCTCCAGCTTCTCCAACGCAGGGGCCTCTTCACGCGGCAGGACCTTTACCGGTTCGTGCGCGGGCTCGGAGATCTCCTCGAGCGCCGGGGCCTGTTCGCTCTTCGCCTCTACTTCGACCTTCTCGAGTTCCTCCGCGAACTGCTCCAGTCGCAGATCCGCCTCCTGCTCCTCCATATCGGGGGTGATGTTCTCGAGCAGCCCGGAACCGATGAGCCCGTAGAGTATCTTGCAGGTATGCAGGGTGCTCATACCCGTCAACTCCACGATCTGGCGCACCGCCTTCTCGCCGTCGATATAGGTTAGCACCATCCACTCCTCGGGCGTGAGGCTGATCTGGGCCGCCTCCCTGCCCTGCATGGAGGTCATCTTGAAGACCACGTTGAGGTTGGGGATCTTCTTCTCGATACGGTTCCATTCGTCCAGACGCCGAGAGCCCTCCATGATGAGCTCCTCGGTGCTGATGGAAAGCCCGATGTCCTCTTCCGGAAAGACGACGCCGGGCTGGAAGTCGAACCCGCCGTCGGTCCAGCGCAACATCTCGAACACGGCGTCCTGGATCTGCTCCTCCACGAATACCTCCAACTGCTCCTTGCTTATGTATCCCAGCCGCATTAGCAGTTGGCCTACGCGCTGGCCGCGCGCGGTGGTCTTCTGCAGTTCCAATGCCTCGTCGACCTGGGCCTTGGTGACTATTCCTGCATTGAGGAGTTTGAGCCCCAGGGACTGCCTCTTCCAGTTGGTGGTGGCGAAGAACACTTCGCCGTTGCGGAAGCAGATGTATCCCCTTGCCTGCCCCCGGGTAAGGTTGAGCGTCCCGTTCTTCTTCCCGAAGTTCAGCAACTGGAAGAGGTCGGGTATGCTGAAGTCCCTCAAGCTACCTTTCAGTGCCATAGCCGATCATCTCTTCTCGCGCCGCGGTATCGGGACGGCCCCGTATCCCGCATTGCGTCCTCTTAAATGATATTCGTTACTCATCCTCGATTTGATTACTTTCCTTCGCTCTCGCCGCTTCCCGCCGCTTTTCCGCGCCGGCCGCGCGTATCCTTTCTCTCATTCATATTCGATGCGGAATTCCGCCTTGATTATCTCGGCGATCTTCTTCGCCGCTCCCTTGACGTCGTATAACACCAGCCCCAATTTGCTGCCCTTGCGCACCAGCGCCGTCAACACGGCGTCCTCCCCGGCAGCCATCAGGAATACGTATCCCGAGTTGCCCTCGACGAACACCTGGGCCAGTTCCCCTCTCCCCAGTTCCTCCGACGTCCTCTCCCCCAGGCTTAGGAGCGCAGCGGACATGGCGCCCAGCCTGTCCTCCTCCAGGGTGTTTGGTAGAACCGAGGCCATCACCAGGCCGTCCATGCTGACAACCGCGGCTGCGTCCACTTCGGCAGATCTCGAGACCAGTTCGTTGAGGGCGTTCCGAAGTCTCTCCTCCCTAGACTCCGCCAAGCAATCGACCTCCTAATATAATTGTAACGCGCCGCGTCTTCCCTATCTCATTCGAAAAGCTTCGCCAGTTCCTCGGCGGTCCTCTTTCCCTCCATGAAGACCACGCCCAGCTTCGCTTCCGGCTTCACCAGGAGAGAGAGCAGGGCGTCGGGGCCGCAGTGCACCAGCAGCAGGTATCCCTGGTCGCCTTTTATATATACCTGTTCCAGCACCCCTCTCTTCAGATCCCTCGCCGCCCTCTCTCCCATGCCGAGCACGGAAGCCGAGAGCGCCCCGATCATCTCCTCGTCAGCCTCGTCGGAGATATCCGAGGCCAGGGCCATGGCGTCGGAGCTGATGAGCACCGCCGCCTCGATATCCTGCAGTCCCGAACGCAGATCCCTGAGGATGGAGTTCATCTTCTCTATTCTGTCCGAAGCCAACCTTACCTCCTGAAAGAATTCCAGGACGCCTCTCTCCAGCGGGAGTACATCCTGCGCCGTTCCCTTAGAGGGACGTCTCGATGGCGGGGAGATACTTGCGTATGTCGTATCTCGCCTTGCCCAGGTTCGCCCCCGAGGGCAGGATGGACACCAGGATGGCGTCGGCTCCCACCGCGCTCATGAGTATGGCGCCCTTCTCGAACTCGAACATCGCCTGGGCCATGGGCCCCTGTGCCAGTTCCAGCCCGATCACCTCGGCGGCACCCAGCGAACTGGGCGCGATCGCGCCCACGGCTTCGAGCTGGCTGGCGTCTTCGCCCGCCGTCTCGATGATGAATCCGTCCCTCCCCACCACCAGCGCGGCACGCACCGTACCGGTGGCGACCAATTCCTCCAGGACTTTTCTCAGATCGGGCAATCCACACCACCTCCTGCCCTAGGGAGAAAAGGGGTTTTTCTCCTCCATGACCTTCTTTCGCCTAGATCGCTAAATTATTCTTATATCTTATCGACATTACCATATCGGGTTCTGAACCCGTTAATCCTGTTGCTCGATGATACTAAAGTTGCATCGGAGACTCCAATGCATAGACATCGTCATTTCCACCCTTTCCTTGACGTTTCAGAACATGGCCCCGCATTTTATCTCCGCCCTCGCCTGAACGGGCCCGAAACGACCCTCCCTCTCACCCCTCTGGATCCGGATGGCATCCGCGCGGCAGTTAGCCTCGCAGCTGAGACATCCCATGCAGCTCTCCTCGTTCGCCACGCGCGGAAAGCCGTCTTCTCCTTTCTCGTATACCGGGTACTCCGTACTTGCCACCTGCGGGCATACGTCGAGGCATTCAAGGCAGCCGATGCACCTCTCGCGTTCTATCCTTATCAAAGGCTCCGCCGTATCGAAATCCTCCATCACAGCCTCTTTCACCTCCGTTTGGCGCCTCGTCAATGTACCCCGCACTGGACACAGGGCGCGAACGCCCGTATGGCGGTTTCCAGGATTACCGTCGCCCTCTCCCCCGTCTCCGCGCCTCCCAGCACTGCGCTCGCGCTCTCCTGCAGGGACCTTTCAAGGGATCTCAGGTTGAACTGCAGGGGCGCGGTTATGGACAATTGCCTGACGATGCCGTTATCGCCGAGGACCAGGTCGTATACCAGCGTGCCCTCCGGAGCTTCCACCGCTCCCACGCCGCTACCGGCGGAGGGCATGACGGCCCGGCGAACCCTCTCGCCGCCGGGCCGGCCGAGGAGATCCGTCATCCTCTCCCAGGCATGGATCATCTCCAGTATCCTTGCCACGTGGCCGATCATACTGCGGTGCAGGGGGAAACCCCACTGCGTCCTGACCTCACCCAGCTCCTCGTCCGCCTGCGGGGTTCCATAGCTCCCGTTGACGTTCAACCGCGCCAGCGGCCCTACCCTTACCTCCCCCACGCCGGACAGTTCGACATTGCGGATGTGTGAATGGCGCGAGTTGCTCTCCTCCAGTCGTCCCGCGGCCTCTTCCGGAGCGAGTACGGCGGCGTTCTCCCCCCCGGCGTCAACGGCCACCAGGCATTGGCCCTGCAACACCATCCCGCCCTCCCCCTTGAGGGCCAGATAAGAGGTTGGGGCGGTCCCCAACGTGTTCACGGCCTCCTCGTTTCTGCGCAAAAGGAGCTTCATCAGGTGCGCGGTCTCTATCAGGAGGGGTCTGGCTTCCTCCAGTCTAGCGATCAACACCTGCTTGCGCTCCCCGGGGATATCGCGAACCGCTCCTCCGGGAAGGAAGTTCACGGGGTGGACGGCCTTGCCGCCGGCCTCCTCCAGGACGAAGGTCCCGAGCGATTTCAAGGCCATGAGCCTTTTCACCACCTCCTCGTCCACGCGGTTTATGCTGATGATGTTACGCAGGCCCGGATCGGACGAGGGGAAGAGCAGATCGGGAAGGCTGTGCACGGTGAGAGAGACCGCGTGCCGCTCGAACAGCTGCCCCCACATGGCCAGTTCCCGCAGCCGCCGCGCACCGTCCGGCAGCTCTACGCCCAGGGCCCGCTCCACCGCCGTCGCCGCGGCGATCTGGTGGAAAAGGGAATCTCCGCCGCATATCCGGGAGACGATGGGAAGGAGGTTTTCTATATGCGAGCCCCTGGCGATCTGATCGAAACCGCGGTAGCCGAAGGCCTGGAAACGCGCCTCCCTCGGAGCGCCCGTTTCGTCCAGCAACACCTTCACGCTGGCGTTGCCGCTTATGCGCGTGACCGGGGCGATGGTTATCTCCGCCATGCCGTCACCTGACTATCCCGCTCTCTCCGCCCGCATGCTATCGTTCCTCCGGTTCTCCCAGGCGATAGAGGAGCGAAGAGGTGCTCCCCGGCCTGCGCCGGCGCAGCAGGGGTTCGGCCAGACAGAATCTATAGAAAGAGTGTGCGGGGTCGTCGATTCCATCCTGCACTTCGTGGGGTTTCCTGCCTGTCGCCCTGGCCAGCCGCCTCAGCGTCTCGGACCGCGGGTCCTTCGCCGGGTATTTCAATGCCGCATCGCTGGGACCCCTGCAACCGCCGCACGGTACCCCGAGTTCTCCGGGGCACTTCCCCCCGCAGCCGTCCCTGGTAAGCGGACCCATGCAGATATATCCCTGTTCCAGCAGGCACCTGCCCTCGAGCGGTTCGGCATCCGTCGTCCTGCGCGGACCGGGTTGCGGGAGCGAAATGCCCTTGACCGCACATTCCGAGCATACGCTCGATCCCTCCCGCGAGGTCAGGGTCCCGGAGACGGCGAATTCAAGGAAAGACCTGAGCAGTCCCGCCGGAGGAGGGCAGCCGGGAAGATAGGCGTCCACCATGACGTAGGAGTCGAGGGGAAGGATGCGCCCGACTCCCCGGGGGGCGCCGTCGAAAGAAGCGCCGTCCCCGAAGCGCCGCCGCAGGAGCTTCTTCTCGGAGAACGTATCCGCAAGGCCTTGCGCCCCGCCGTAGCATGCGCAGGTCCCCAGGGCGATGAGATGTCCGGCCTTCTCCCTCGCCTCCCTGGCCCTGCGGAAGTCGTCCCCGTTCCTGACCGTCCCCTCCACCAGGACCATGTCCACTTCGGGCAGGGTCTTCTGGTCGACGAGGAAAGGCGCGTAGGACACGTTGTTCTCGCTTATCAACGTGAAGAGGTAATCCTCCAGGCTGAGGAGGACCATCTGGCATCCGAGGCATGAACTGAGGGAGGTCAGTGCTATCCGCATCGTTCACTCCAGTGCCGTCACCAGCATGACCAGGCAGGCCCCGGGGCCCGCATGTTCGGTATGGAGGTCCACCTTGCGGCCGAAGATCTTCTGCAGCATGCCCGCGGCATAGCCGTGCACCGTCTGGCAGGCCAAGCCGCCCAGCCTCACTCCGGCGGCCAGGCATGAAGCGCGCACGGGGCATTCCTCGAAGAGGAGCCGGATGAACATCTCCTCCACCTCGTAGACCCAGAAATCCCCGTCTTCCCTGTTCTTCCAGAGGGACACCTTCCACACCTCTTCCATCCCCGGAAAGACCCATTTCAGGGCGCGTTCGATGTCGTCGGTATTGTCGCAGGCGGCAGCCTCCTTCAGCCCCAGGTCCTTGCCGGCGAAGTACATCAACTGCGGAGCGGACCTCCCCGTGACTTCCTCGCCCGCCTGGTCGAGGATGCCCAGCGCCTCGGAGACCGCGCGCAGGCGGTCTTTCAGGATCTCGGCCTCTTCCGCCATCTCAGGATATCCCTCACTACGCCTCCGCGGTCACCGTGTCATACCCCGGCCGGATTTACCGAGGGTGCTACCGGTTTGTTACCTGTGTTTCGCGGTATCCCAGCCGGACTCCAACCCCTCTTCCATGTGATACTTCGGCCATTTCCTATTAAACATGAACAGCGTGGCCGGTGCCAGGCACCCCCGGGTGGTTCCACGTGATGGCGCCGGGCACCCGTATATCCGACCCCGTGGATAATGGAGGGAATCGGTGCGCGGCATCTTGGATCGTTATCCGGCGCCTGGCCTATTTCTGCACTTCTTCCTTGACGCGCAGGAACTCGTTATAGTCGGCGGTGAAGAAATGTCCCCCGTCTCCCGTGGCCACATAGTACAGGTAATCCACGTCCGCCGGAGCGAGGGCGGCCTCGATGCTCGCCAACCCCGGGCTGCAGATGGGAGCGGGCGGCAATCCCTTGTGCAGGTATGTATTGTAGGGCGACGGGGTCTCGAGGTCGTCATAGGTGAGCACGTCTTTCCACTCCGGCAGGGCGTACTGCACGGTCGCGTCTATCTGCAGGAGCATGTCCTTGCGCAGGCGGTTGTAGATCACCGCCGCCACCAGGGGCCTTTCCTCGTCGAGCACGGCCTCGCGCTCGATAAGGGATGCCAGGATCACCGCCTGGTACGGGGTGATGCCCAGCTCCCCGGCCCGCGACCAGTCCAGGTGGGAGGTCTCGGCGTAGAACTGGTCGAGGAGTACCTCCATAACTTCCCGGGCCGGGACGTCAGCCGTGAAGTCGTAGGTCTTGGGGAAGAGGAATCCCTCCAGGTTGTCCTGGTTCTGCGCCGGGATGATATCGACGGCGTAGTCCCCGCTGGCCGCGGCGGCCATGAATTCCTCCTCGGTGAGCGACGTCGACCGCGACACCCTGGACGCTGTCTGCTCTACCGTGAGCCCTTCCGGGATGGTCAGGCGCACCTGGTAGTTCGGTCCCGCCTCCAGCATGGCGAAGACCTCCCCGTATTGCATGCCGGTATAGAAGACGTAGCTGCCGGGTTTGAAATCGCCCTGCCTGCCCTGCAGCCAGGCAAGAAAGCGGAAAAGGGTGGCGGAGGTGATGACGTCGCCGTCGTGGAGTTTGGCCGCTATCACTGAAGCCGGCTCGCCCTCCTCGATGACCACCCGCACCGTCTCGTTCCCTCGGGGCGGATAGAAATAATGGACGAAGAGGACTATGAACACCACCAGCAGCACAACCAGGCCGCATAAGATGCCTGTGACGATCCATCTTCTCCGCTTTTTCCCGCCATCGTCCATGTCAGCCGCCGTTCCGTTCTCACTTTCCGTTCGCGCGGTCGCCGCGATCGAGATAGGCCTGGAGTATAACCGCCGCCGCCTCGGCATCGACCCTGCGCCCCTTGAGGGAACGCCCCGCTTCCCGCAGCTTCTTCTCCGCCAGCACGGTGGAGAGGCGCTCGTCCCAGAGTACTACGTCGATGTCCTCGATCCCCCGGATGGCATCCGCGTATTCCCGCGAACACCGCGCCTGCTCGCCTTCCAGCCCCCGCGGGGTCAGCGGCAGCCCCACCACGACCACGCCCACTCCTCCCCGGGCTTTTTCCTCCACGTAGTCCCGCAATCCCCGCGGGTCCATGTCGCTCAATACCTCGAGGGGGGAGGCGTTGACCCCGAGGGGGTCGGAGATGGCCACGCCGATGCGGCGCTTGCCTATATCAAGGCCCATGCTACGCATTGCCTCTTTCCAGGCTGGACTTCACTTCCTCCGCCAGTAACTCCAGAGCTTCGGAGACGCGCGAGGTGTCGGAGCCTCCGCCGACCGCCATGTCCGGCCTGCCTCCGCCTCCACCACCCAGAAGACGCCCCGCCTTCCTCACTAGTTCCACCGCGTCCAATCCCGCGTCGACAGCTCCCTTGGACAGGGCCACGACCATGTTCGCCTTGTCGTCGCGGACGGACGCTATACCCACGGCCACGGCCTCGCGTCCCGCCACGGTACGCTCCGCGAGCTCCCGCAGGTCCTGGGCGCCGAGCCCCGCTATCTCCGCGGTGAGTACGCCCACGCCGCCGGAGGCCTCGCTTTCGCTCCAGTCGATCCCGCCCGCGAGTGACGCGACTTCCTCCCGCCCGCGCTTCTTGAGATGCGACTCCAACTCCCTGACGCGCTGCACCACGCGCTCCACGCGCTCGGGCAGGTTCCCCACCTCCACCTTGAGCGCGGACGCCATGCCCTCAAGCATCTCCTGGCGGCGGCGGAAGTAACCGTAGGCCTCCATGCCCGTCACCGCCTCGATCCTGCGCATGTTCGCCCCGATACCGGCCTCGCCCACCAGGACCAGGAGGCCTATCTCGCCCGACCTTCCCGCGTGCGTCCCGCCGCACAGCTCGCGGCTTATCTCGTCCACTTCCACCACGCGCACGTAATCCTCGTATTTCTCCCCGAAAAGGGCGATGGCTTCTATGCTGGCCGCGTACTCGTAGGTGGTCACGTATGCCCGCACCGGCATGTCCTCGATGACCTTGCGGTTGGAGATCTCCTCCACCCGCGCGAGCTCCTCGCGCGAAAGGGGCTGGTAGTGGGTGAAGTCGAAGCGCAGCCTGCGCTGGTCCACTAGGGAGCCCGCCTGCTTGGCATGGTCTCCGAGCACCTGCCTGAGAGCCCAGTGGACGATATGTGTGGCGGTGTGGTTGCGGCGGATGGCGTTGCGCCTCTCGGCGTCCACCACGGCGTCAACCGCCTCCCCCGTCCTGAGCTCGCCGCGTACGATACGGCAGTGGTGCGAGGTCAGGCCTCGCGTGGGATGAGATGTCTCCAGCACCTCCGCCTCTCCGCAGGGAGAGGATATCCTGCCGGTGTCCCCCACCTGTCCGCCCATCTCGCCGTAGAAGGGGGTGCGGTCCAGGAACACCTCGACCTCCTCCCCCTCCGCGGCGGCCGCGGCGGCACGGCCTTCTCTTACTATGGCCACCACGGACGCCCTGTCGCTGGTGACCTCGTACCCGGTGAACGCGCTCTCGCCGTAGTTGTCTAGGATCTCCGCATATATCTCCTGCACCTGTGACGCGTATCCCCCGTCGACCCTTGCCGCCCTCGCCCGCTCCCTCTGCTCCTGCATGAGGGCCTCGAACCTGGCTTCGTCGATGTCCATGCCGCGCTCGCGCGCCAGCTCGCGCGTCAAGCCGAGGGGAAACCCCAAAGTGTCGTGCAGGTGGAAGACCACGTCGCCCGGCAGGACCTCGTTTCCCTCCCGCTGGCGTTCGGCGACGGCCTCCTCGAGGTAGACCAACCCGGTACGCAGGGTCTGGGAAAAGCGCTCCTCCTCGCTGCGTACGATGGAGTTTATGAACGCGGCGTTCTGCCTGAGGTCCGGATAGGCGTCCCCCATGATCTCCACTACCACCTCCACCAGGCGGGGGAGGAAGATATCGTCGATGCCCAGGAGGCGGCCGTGCCTGACCGCCCGCCGGATCAGCCTCCTCAGGATATAGCCGCGGTCCTCGTTGGAGGGGAGCACGCCGTCGCCCACCAGGAAGGCGACCGCGCGCGCGTGGTCCGCCACTATCTTGAGCGAGACATCGCCATCTTCGCCTTTCCCATAACCGACTCCGCTGAGATCCGCGGCGGCCTGCAGCACCGCCGCCAGGTTATCGGTCTCGAAGTTGTTCCTGGCGCCCTGGAGCACGGAGGCCAGCCGTTCCAGCCCCAGGCCGGTGTCGATGTTCTTGGACGGCAGGGGGTGCAGCTCACCGTTCTCGTCGCGGTGGTACTGCATGAAGACCAGGTTCCACAGCTCGAGGTAGCGGTCGCAGTCGCATCCCGGCCTGCATGGGGGCTCCCCGCAGCCATAAGCCTCGCCCTGGTCGTAGAGTATCTCCGAACACGGGCCGCAAGGGCCGGTGGTGCCCATATCCCAGAAGTTGTCCTCGATACCCAGCCGCACCAGGCGCTCCTCGGGAATGCCGACCACGTCCCTCCAGATGCCGTACGCCTCGTCATCCTCCTCGAAGACGGAGCAGTACATGCGCTGCGGGTCCAGGCCCATGTCCCCGGTGAGGAACTCCCAGCCCCAGGGGATGGCGTCCATCTTGTAATAGTCGCCGAAACTGAAGTTCCCCAGCATCTCGAAGAACGTGAGGTGGCGCGCCGTACGCCCCACCTTCTCGATGTCCGTGGTGCGTACGCATTTCTGGCAGGTGGTCGCGCGTGTGAACTCTGGCCTGGCGCTGCCCAGGAAATACGGCTTGAACTGCACCATGCCGGCATTGGTGACGAGCAGGGTTGGATCGTCGGGTATGAGGGATGAACTCTTCACCAGCCGGTGATCCCTGCGCTGGAAATACTCCAGGAACCTCGCCCTTATCTCCTCGCTCTTCAACGCTTCTCTCCCATCCTGTCTATGCTCTCCATGGGTGATTTCCGCCACCCGCATCGCCGGGGACCAACGGCAATATCAAGTAGTTCCGGAAACGGCGGAACTCCGAATGCCGGGGGTGATGCAGCATCGTCACGGTCGGCGGCGTTCACGCTCCTCCCCGGGCTCCGTCCCCTCTCTTCCCGCGGATGTGAGGCCCAGGGCCTTCTGCGCTCCCAGTCCCAGGCTGAGGAACCTGACTAAGGGTGAGGTGATCAGCGATTGCGCGGCCTGGGTCATGGAGTTGGCCCGCGCCGCCAGCTTCTCCGCCGACTTGAGCACGCCGTCCACGTAACCCATCTCGTTGTTGATGTGGTCGATGGTGGTCTGGAGCCTGCCCATGAGGGGCACGGTCTCCTTGCGTATATCGTCCAGTATGGTGTTGGTGATGGCCATGGTCCGGGCCAGTTTTATCACCACGACGATCAGGGACAGCATCAACAACGCGAAGGATATCGCGCAGATCAGCGCCGCAACGCCTCCCACGGTCGCGCCTCCCTTTCTATTCTCCGCCGGCCCCGGCGCTCTTCCTCGCCAGGTAGTCCTCGATGGCCGAGCGGATACCCTCCGCCGCCAGGTTGGAGCAGTGCAGCTTCTCTTCCGGCAGCCCGTCCAGGGCGTCGGCCACCTGCTGGTCCGTTATACGCATGGCCTCCTCTATGGTCCTGCCCTTCACCATCTCCGTGCCCACGCTGCCGGAGGCCACCGCCGCCCCGCACCCGAAGGTCTTGTACTTGACGTCGGCCAGGCGGCCGTCGACGACCTTGATATAGACCTCCATCATGTCCCCGCAAACCGGGCTGCCGACCTTGCCCAGCCCGTCGGGATCCGGGATCTCGCCCACGTTGCGCGGATTCTGGAAGTGCTCTATCACCTTGTCGGAATACATGCTTTTCTCCCGTATATGCTGGTTTTACAACGTTTTCGAGGATAGCACCCGCTCTTCCGGGGTGTCAAATAAGCCGGGGTTTCCAGGTGATCCACGGTGTTTTATCACGGGCTTTTTTAATCGCGATTCGAAGCCGCGCGTTCTTCGCGGAACCGGACATCATACCCGACCCCAGGGTGTCGCTTCAGCCCCGCCCGAGGCGGCGCCATTCCTCCGCCATCTTCCGCTCCTCTCCGCCTTCGCCCGGACTGTAATACTCGCGGCCATCCATTCCCTCGGGAAGGTACCGCTGTTCCACGTAGTTTCCCGCATAGTCGTGGGGGTAGAGATAGCCCGTCCCATGCCCCAGAGCCTTGGCCCCGGGGTAGTGGGAATCGCGCAGGTGGGGCGGTACAGGCGGGGTCACCCCCTGTTCCACGTCCCTGGTCGCCGCGGCGATGGCTCGCGTCGCGGAGTTGCTCTTGGGAGCCAGGGCGAGATAGATGGCCGCGTGGGACAGGTTGAGGTGGCATTCCGGTAGACCCACGAACTCCACCGCCTGCGCCGCGGCATCCGCCACTACGAGGGCACGGCTGTCCGCCAGCCCGACGTCCTCGGAGGCGAAGATGACCATGCGGCGCGCGATGAAGCGCGGGTCCTCGCCGGCATAGAGCATGCGCGCCAGCCAGTATACGGCGGCGTGCGGGTCCGACCCGCGCATGGATTTAATAAAGGCGGAGATGGTGTCGTAGTGGCTGTCCCCCCACTTGTCGTAGAGGAGGGCTTTGCGCTGGGCCGCCTCCTCGGCGGTCTTGAGATCGACCCGCCTCTCCCCCCGCGCCTCTCCCACCAGCACCGCGGCGGCTTCAAGGGTGTTGAGGGCCACGCGCGCGTCTCCTCCCGACATGTTCACTATATGCTCGAGGGCTTCCGGCACGACGACAAGGCCGCTGCCGGCGAGACCGCGCTCGTCATCCGCCAGGGCCCTCTCCACGATGGTACGGACCTCTACCCCGCTCAAGGGGTAGAGGCGGAATATCTTGGAGCGCGAGACCAGGGCCGAGTTGACCTCGAAATACGGGTTCTCGGTGGTCGCACCGATGAGGATTATCGTGCCGTGCTCCACCGCGGGCAGCAGGGCGTCCTGCTGCGCCTTGTTGAAGCGGTGTATCTCGTCTATGAAGAGGATGGTGCGTTTCCCGTACATGGCCAGCCGGTCCTCCGCCTCCTGGATGATGCGCCGCACCTCGGCCACACCGCTGGTGACCGCCGATATCTGCTGGAAATGGGCCCGGGTGAGATTGGCGATGATCCCGGCCAGGGTCGTCTTCCCCGACCCGGGAGGCCCCCAGAGAATGGCCGTCTGGAGCCGGTCCTCCTCGATGGCGCGCCGCAGGTAGGTGCCCTCGCCCGCCACCTCGCCCTGGCCCACGAACTCCTCCATGGTGCGCGGCCGCATGCGCAGGGCGAGAGGAGCCTCCTTGTTCTGTGTGCCCTCCCGGGTGGAGTCGAAAAGGTCCAAGGTGCCGCCTTTCCCCTCCTGGCCGAACCTGTCAACCATATTATATATGGCGGGAGAGATAACCACGGGCGCAGCATTGAGGGAAGCCCCAGCATCCGCGCAAGGCGCCTGCTCCATCCAAGCGGACCGTGGGACATGACGCGACAGGCTGTTCCGAGAGTTCGCGGACTGCCGCCTTCAAACCAAGGGTCGGCCCTCCATTTTCCACACCGGGGGTCACGCCTCAAACCGGGCGTCGGCCCTCCATGCCGCGCGGCCGCGACACCACCGTGGACGAAAATCTCCCCCGACTGAGGGCACAACATATGTTATCGAAGAGTGTATTCTCAGGACAGACCCCTACTGATCCCCTTCCGGGGCTGACCCCCGGACTGGCTATCGAGGTAAAAAGGGGCTCCACCTTGCCGTCAACGCCGCTACCATGAACCTGCGCCCTCGCAGGTGGGCGCCTACCTGGAGTCTCCGTAGTCCCCAACCCGGGTTTGAGGCGTTACGTCCACCCCCGGAAAAACGGCTCCCATAATCGAAGTGTTGGCTCAACGATAACCTTCGGCGCAAAACGCACAAGGTCGGGCCCGAAACTCGTCTCCTCCTTATATGTTAGCACAGCCGCAGCATCGCCGTACCGATCCACACCAACCGATAAAAGATACATGAAACGCGCATGGATAATGGGACATAAAAGAGGGCCGCGGCCGGGTGTAGCCTATATAGAAACCTCAGCCCAGGCTCGACCGGAAAGGACGAGGTAATCGTCTACGCAGCTACCAGCCCGGGCAACTACCACGTCGGTCTCCGCAGAGCGTTTTTGCGGAGCGGGACCGTTGCCTGGAGGCCCCGGGCAGAAATAGCGCCAGGGTGGGCCGTCATCAGGCGGCCCGGGCTCAATCCCTGAAGGACATGACCAGCTCGTACACGTTGGCGGTGATCGATTTCTCGATATCGAACCCCGCCTCCTCGAAAACGTGCATCATGGGCTTGTTCTCGGCCAGCACCTCGGCCGTGAAGCCGTGCAGTCCCTGCCTCTTCGCGAGCTGCGTGAGGTAAGCGAGCATCTCGGTTCCGATGCCCCTGTTCTGGTATTCGTCCTTGACCACGAAGGCGACCTCGGCGGTATGCGTCCCCTGGTTTATGCTGTACTGCCCCAGGCCGGCCAGCACCTCCTTGCCCCCGTCCCGCAGGATGGCCAGGATGACCATCTCCCTGGTATAGTCGATGACCACGAATTCCTGCAGGCGGTCATGGGGCATGTCCTGGCGCGAGGAGATGAAGCGGCGGTAGAGGCTCTTGTCCGACAGGGAGTAGAAGAACCCTTTGAGCAGCGGCTCGTCGCTTATCTTCACCGGTCTGAACAGGACCTCCGTACCGTCATTTGTCCCGCGGTAGATCTCGAGCTCCTCCGGGTACTCGCCCGCCTTGCCGGGTATGAACGCCTGGTCCCGGTAGATGATGTTGTGCTTTCTCGCCTCCTCGATGAGCCAGGGCCTGAACTCGGGGTGAGCTATGGCGATGAGCTCCATCGCCCTCTCCCGCACGTTCTTGCCGTGCAGATAGGCGATGCCAAACTCGGTGACCACGTAGTGTACGTCCCCCCGGTTCAGGGTGACTCCCGCCCCCTCCCGGATCATGGGAAGGATCCTCGAGACCTCGCCCTGCCCGGCGGTGGATGGCAGGGCCAGGATGGTCTTCCCTCCCGCCGCCAACACCGCGCCGCGCATGAAATCCGCCTGGCCGCCGATACCGCTGTAGAACACCATGCCCAGGGATTCCGCCGAGGCCTGCCCGGTGAGATCTATCTCCAGCGCGCTGTTGATGGCGGTCATCCTCTTCTGCTGGGCGATTATTAGGGGGTTGTTGGTGTAATCGATGGTCCTGAACTCGATGCTGGGGTTGTCGTCGAGGAAGGAGTAGGTATCCGCCGTCCCCATGCAGAAGGTCGCCACCGTCTTCCCGCGGTCCAGGGACTTCGTGCTGTTGTCGATGACCCCTTTGCGGATGAGGTTGACGATGCCGTCGCTCACGAGCTCGGTATGCACTCCCAGGTGTTTCCGGCCCTCGAGGTTGGAGAGGATGGCGTTGGGGATGCTGCCGTATCCCACCTGGATGGTATCGCCGTCCTCCACGAGACGTGACACGTACTTGCCGATCTGGTCCGCCAGCTCGTCGGAGACCTCCGGGCTGTATTCCAGGAGCGGCTCGTCGCAATGCACCACGAAATCCACGTCGTCCAGGTGTATGAAGGAGTCGCCGTGCACGCGCGGCATACGGGCGTTCACCTGGCAGATGACCAGTTCCGCCATCTCCACCGCCGCCTTGGTGATGTCCACGCTCACCCCCAGGCTCATGTAGCCGTTGCGGTCCGGAGGCGACGTCTGCACCAGGGCTACGTCAATGGGTATGTAGCCGCGGTGAAAGAGGCTGGGTACCTGGGAGAGGAAGATGGGGGTATAGTCGGCGAGGCCCTCGTTCACCGCCTGCCTGGTATTGTCGCCGATGAAGAAGGAGTTGTGGCGGAAGTTGCGCTTGAACTTCTCGTCCGCGTACGGGGCGACCCCCAGCGTCCACACGTGGAAGACCTCGGCGTCAAAGACGGCCTTGGGGTGGGAGGCCACGTAATCGGCCATCGCGCCGACCAGGTGCTGGGGCTCGCCGCAGCCGGTGCCCACGAAGAGACGGGAGCCCCGGCGGATGTTCTCGAAGATCCTGCTCTCGGGGACGAACTTGCCGGGGTACCGGCCTTGCATCTCCCCCATGATACGCCGTATGCGTTCCATGCCTCCGTTCCCGCGATGATATGGATCCCTGGCGGGCCGGCGATCTCGCCTTCCCGCGCCACTTCCTTCGCCTTTCCGCCGTGTTCGGCATGGCTGGGGCGATTTCGATGGCGCCCCGACCATACTGATTATAGTATGCACGTGCAGAAGCGCGACTTCCATCGATCGGAAGGTGCGAGAAGGCGGGCTTTCGGCGCGACCCTGGTGCGCGTTCTGCCGGGCTGCCGCCGTCCCTCCTATCCTGCTCCGGCATGCGCGGGTCAGATATGCGATACGGCCGGAAACGTGAAAACAGCCGGAGCGTCCCGACCGCTCCGGCTGTCTTGCCTGATGTCCTGATCTACCCGTCTGCGAAACTAGAGGTCCTCTGGCCTCTTGTAGGCCTCTTTTTCCCCCATGGGCCAGATAGGCATGATGGTCTTTCCGTACATCTCGTTCAGCAGTTCCGCGATGGCCAGGTAGATGGCGCTCGAACCGCAGATGATGCCGATCACGCCGGCCACCTTGAGGAGATCCGTATTCCCCCAGCCGAAGCTGATAGCCAGCAGGAAGAACAGCACCACCAGCGTGGCGAACACGAACTGCAGGATGCGGTTTACCTTGAAGGTGCCGATGAGCAAGAGGGTGGTGAAGACACCCCAAAGGAACAGGTACCACGCGAAGCCCTTGTTCCCGATCTCCAGCGCGAGCCTCTCCCCGATGTACGGCTTGGCGATGATGATGAATACCAGGGTCAGCCAGAAAGAGCCGTACGCGGTAAAGGCCGTGGTCCCGAAGGTGTTGCCCTTCTTGTACTCCATGATGCCGGCGATGATCTGGGCCATGCCGCCCAGGAAGATGCCCATCGCCAGGATGGAGGCGTCCTGCTTGAAGAGTCCCGCGTTGTGCAGGTTCAAGAGGACGGTGGTCATGCCGAAGCACGTCAACCCCAGCACGGCCGGATTTGCCAACTTTTCATCTGCCATAGTTGCTCTCCTTTTTTCTCCCTGCCTTGCTACTTTCCGATTGTGTTTCTGTTGCGACTACTTGCTCGTCAGTTCCTTGTTGCCCTCGATAAGCGAATCCACCACCGTCGGGTCGGCCAGCGTACTGGTGTCGCCCAGGGTATCCGAGGTGCCCTCCGCTATCTTGCGCAGGATCCTGCGCATGATCTTGCCGCTGCGCGTCTTGGGCAGCGCGGGGGTGAAGTGGATGACGTCGGGCGTGGCGATGGGCCCGATCTCCTTGCGGGTGTGCGCCACCAGGGCCTTGCGGACCTCGTCCTCGTCGCGGCCTTCGTACTCGGCTTTGAGAGTCACGTAGGCGTAGATACCCTGGCCCTTGATGTCGTGCGGCATGCCCACCACCGCCGCCTCGGACACGTACTCGTGGCTGACCAGCGCGCTCTCCACCTCGGCGGTCCCGATGCGGTGCCCGGAGACGTTGATCACGTCGTCGATGCGGCCCTGCAGCCAGTAGAAGCCGTCGGCGTCCACGCGGCAGCCGTCGCCGGTGACGTAGAGGCCGGGGAACATGGTCCAGTAGGTGTTCACGAACAGCTCGTGGTTGCCGTAGACGGTACGCATCATTCCCGGCCACGGCCTGCGGATGCAGAGGAAGCCGCTCTCGCCGGTGTCGGTCTCCTTGCCGTCCTGGTTGAGCACCACGGGATCGACCCCGAAGAACGGCAAGCTCGCGGAACCGGGCTTCATGGGCGTGGCGCCAGCCAGGGGGGTGATGAGTATTCCGCCGGTCTCGGTTTGCCACCAGGTATCCATGACCGGGCAGCGCCCGCCGCCGACGTGGTCGTAGTACCACAGCCATACTTCGGGGTTGATGGGCTCGCCCACCGTGCCCAGGACCCTCAACGACGAGAGATCGGCGGTCTTCGTCCAGCCCTCCCCCTCCCGCATGAGCGAGCGAATGACGGTGGGGGCGGTGTAGAACACAGTCACCTTGTATTTCTCGACCACTTTCCAGAAACGGTCAGGCTCGGGATAGGTGGGGACGCCCTCGAACATGACCTCGGTGAACCCGTTCGCCAGGGGTCCGTAGACCATGTAGCTGTGCCCGGTCACCCAGCCGATGTCGGCCGTGCACCACCATATGTCGTCATCGTGGATGTCGAAAATCCACTTGTGCGAGAGGGAGGTGTGCAGCAGGTAGCCCGCGGTGGTGTGCATGACGCCCTTGGGCTTGCCGGTGCTGCCGCTGGTGTATAGGATAAAGAGAGGGTCCTCGGAGTCCATCTCCTCGGGCCGGCACTCGCATGAGATGTCCTCCGCCGTCATCTCCTCGTGCCACCAGTGGTCGCGCCCGTCCTTCATCTCCACGCCGCCGCCGCCATGCTCGACCACGAAGACGCTCGTCACTCCCGGGCATTGCTCCAGCGAAGCGTCGGCGTTCTTCTTCAGCGGCACCGTCTTGCCGCTGCGGAAGCCGACATCGGAGCAGACGAGGGTCTTGCAGTCGCTGTCCAGTATACGGTCCCTGAGGGCGTCGGAGGAGAAGCCGCCGAAGACCACGCTGTGGATGGCGCCGATGCGTGCGCAGGCCAGCAGGGCGACGGGGAGCTCGGGGATCATGGGGAGATAGATGCACACGCGGTCGCCCTTCTTCACGCCGTGCTTCTTGAGCACGTTTGCGAACCTGCACACCTCGTCAAGCAGTTGCCCGTAGGTGTATGTCCTGCCCTCTCCGGGTTCGTCAGGCTCCCATAATATGGCAACGCGATCGGCCTTTCCGGCCTTCACGTGGCGGTCCAGGCAGTTGTAGGAAGCGTTGAGCTTGCCGCCCGCGAACCAGGTGCACTCGCACCCCTGCGGGTCCCAGGTATGAACGCTGTCCCACTTCTTGAACCAGTCGAGTGTCTCGGCCATCTCGGGCCAGAAGACGTCCGCTTCCTCGATGGAACGCCTGTACATCTTGCGGTATTCGTCCATGCTCTTGATATAGGCGTTCTTGCTTATCTCTTCGGGGGGATAGAGGATGGTCCTCTTGTCGGCCTCTGCTGCGTCATGGTGCGTCACTGCTGTCTCCTTTCATGAAAAAGGGACCTCATCAGGTCCCCCTCCCCTGCTACGATTATGGTGCGATATGCTTCATCCAGCATCAGATTATAGCATACTTCTTGCTGGTGGCGTAAAGAGAATCCGTTTAGTATCCCGGGCGTGGCTTCCACGCACATGACACCTTCCGGCGCGTTCGCGCCGCCATCGTCCGGTTCACCGCGAAGCCGTGCCCGTACCGGGACCGCGCTCTCGGGAGAGGATCTTCCGCCGCGCTTCCTCCACGATGGATTTGGGCGTGGACGTGCCCGCCAGTATGGCCAACCTCTCCACTCCATCCAGCAGGGTGGGGTCCAGTTCCGCGGCGGTCTCGATCTTCAGCGTGGGGGTGCCGACGGTCTCGCATATCTTGCTCAGGAATTCCGTATTGGAGCTGTTTCTTCCCCCCAGAACCAGGACGAAGTCCGAGGCGACGGCCAACTGCAGGGCCTCGGCCTGCCGCGCCAGGGTGTTGCGGCACAGGGTGTTGATGATCTTTATCTCCAGCACCTCGCGGATGAGCTCCGGCACCTCGTTGATGAGCCCGTCCACCAGGCTGCGGAACATCAACAGGTCCACCGTGGTCTGCGCTATCAACCCCACCTTGCGTACCTTGCGCGCATGCGTGTTCCACCATTCCTTTAGCTCGTGGGGCTCCTTGATGACCACCGCCTCGCCGTTTACGTGCCCCAGGATAGCCCGCACCTCGGGGTGATCCACGTTGCCGATGATGAAGAGTTTGTAGCCTTCGCCCACCAGGCGCATGGCCGCCTTCTGGGCTTTCTTCACAGTGGGGCAGGTGGCGTCCACCAGCCTGGCACCCCGGTCGAGAAGGAAATGCGTGAGCTTCGGCGGGATGCCGTGCGACCTTACCACTATGTCGCTCCCGCCCAGGAAATAGTCCTGCAGCTCTTCGATATCGTCGGGAAGTATCTCCAGGCCTCTCGCCTCCAGTCCCTCCACCACCTGGGGGTTATGGATTACGGGGCCGAGCGTATAGACTCTGCCGGAGGCGTTTTCCAAGGCATCCTCGGCCATCTTTATCGCCCTCTTGACCCCGGGGCAGAAACCCGTGTATTTCGCTACCGTTATCTCCACTTCTCCTCCCTCTCGCGAACACCCTCCATTATACGCACTGGAGGGTCGATGCGGGCGGCGAGGGAGGAGGGGTATGGTTGCGGGGCCATGCCTCAACAGCCACGGTTGACACCTTGGGGTCTATCAAGGTGTTAACTAAACCGAGCGCAGGCGGAGTTCCTTGAGCTGGTCGGGATAGACCGCGTCGGGCGCCCCGCTCAGGAGGTCCGCCCCGGACTGCGTCTTGGGGAAGGCTATGACGTCCCGGATGGAGTCCCTCCGCGCCATGAGCATGACCATGCGGTCCAGCCCGAAGGCGATGCCGCCGTGCGGCGGCGCACCGAA
>CAZQFX010000030.1:0-21949 GCA_964592775.1 uncultured Actinomycetota bacterium | reverse complement strand
CATGACCACTTGGGATGCGGAAGATATCGGGGTCGACGGTGACTTCGAGCAGCGGATGGTCTTGCGCGAACTCCAGCCTCCGGAGGTCAAGGAGAGGGACTGCTTCATCGCGGAGGGGGAAACGCCGCAAGAAGTGGGGATGAAACTGGCGCTCAGGTTGAGGGCCGATGGGGTGATCTGACCGGCAACGGTCTTGGGATTCTTGTAGATACGCGCCGAGGTTAAAACAAGTCGAAGAAGGGGGGAATGGATGGCTCGGTTCAAGTGCTTCGACCAAGGATAGGACCTCGATCCATGAGGAGGTGTAGGATGCCGGATATCGATGCATTGACGAAGATAGTGGGCAAGGGAAATGTGCTGATCGGCGAGGAGGAGCTGCAGGAATACGCCGGGGACGAGAGCTTCGTTCCTGCCATAAGGCCGTTTCTCGTCGTGAAGGCCAAAGAGGCCGAGCAGGTCAAGGCGGTGATCGAGTGGGCGAACGAAACGGGCACGCCGCTGGTGCCCGTGAGCTCGGGCCCGCCCCACTTCCGCGGCGATACGGTTCCGACCATCGGCGGGGCGGGAATCCTGGACATGAGCGGCATGAAGCAGATCATCGACGTGAGCTACAAGGAGCAGCGGGCCATCGTGGAGCCCGGGGTGACCTTCGGCGAGCTCATCCCCGCCCTCGAGAAAGAGGGGCTGAGGCCCCACATGCCCCTGCTGCCGCGCCCCACCAAGTCGGTGATCGGCAGCTACCTGGAGAAGGAGCCCATCATCCAGCCCCGGCACCACTGGTGCAGCATCGACCCTCTGCTCGTGGTCCAGACCATACTGGGCAGCGGGGATCTGCTGCAGACGGGGTCCAGCAAGGGGCTGTGGACGCTCGAGGAGGAGTGGGATCAGAAGAAAGCCCAGAAATGGTGGAACAGCGAGTCGTACGATATCCTCCTGGTAAGCCAGTCCTCCCAGGGTTCGGTGAGCGTTCTCACCTGGGCGTCCATCAAGTGCGCCCTGCTGCCGGAGATACACAAGACCTTCCTGGTGGCCTGCGACAAGCTGCAACCCCTGATCGAATTCGCATACCTGATGCTGCGCTACCGCTGGGGAGAGGAGCTTTTCATCCTCAACGACCAGGCCATGGCATCGATCATGTCCGAGAGCGCCGACGAGATCGTTGCCAGGCGAGCCGCCTACCCGCCCTACACGCTCGTCCTGGGCATCGCCGGGTTCCCCGACTACTTCCCCGAGGAGAGGGTGGAGGTGCAGACCCTCGATGCCCAGGAGCTGGCGGAGAAGTTCGGACTGGGCCTGAGGCCGAACCTGGACGGCCTGCGGGGCGAGGACCTTGCGGGCAAGCTCTACGCGCCGCCCCAGGGGATCCCCTGGAAGCAGAAGGCGAAAGGCGCCTTCCAGGATATCTTCTTCGTGACCACCCTGGAAAACACCCCTCGCTTCGTGGACCAGGTCAACGCCATGTCCCGGGATTATGACTACCCGACGACGGATATCGGGGTGTACATCCAGCCTATCGTGCAGGGGACCAGCTGCCATTGCGAGTTCAACCTCGTCTACGACCCCGAGAACCCCATCGAGACAACGGGCGTCGAGCGTTTCGTCACCCAGGGAGCGGAGAGGCTGGCGGAGGCAGGCGCCTACTTCTACCGTCCCTATGGCACCTGGAAGGATATCGCCTACAGCAACATCAACGGCGAGGAATACGCCGCCATGAAAAAGATAAAGGAGATCTTCGACCCCAGGGGCGTCCTCAACCCGGGCAAGGTCTGCTTCTAGGTGGAAGGGAGGAGAGATAGATGGCATTAGAGGATTACGTACTGGACATGATGCGGTGCGAGAAGGACTCGGTCTGCAAGTTCGTGCCGCTGATGATGCACAACACCAAGGAGTTCTCCGAGGTCTGCCCTTCCGTCATGAGGTACAACTTCCATTCCTATTCCGGTTCCGGCCGGCTTTTCGCGGCCCTCGGGTTAGTGAGGGGAAGAACCGATTACACCGATGGCATGCAGCACCTCGTGTACAACTGCCAGATGTGCGGGGCCTGCGACATCACCTGCAAGGCGGTCAGAGACCTCGAGGTGCTGGAGACCCTCCTCGAATGGAGAGTCCGCATGGTCGAAGACGGTCAGGTTCCGCTGGAGCTGATGATGGTCATCGACGGGCTCAAGGCCGAGGACAACATGCTGGGGCAGAAGAAGGCCGACCGCGGAAAATGGGCCGAAGGCCTTGCAGTCAAGGACCTCACCAAGGAGAAGGCCGAGATCTGCTTCCACGCCGGGTGCCGCTACTCCTACGACGAGGAGCTCTGGCCCACGGCGAGGAAGGCGGTGGAATTGCTCCTCAAGGCGGGGGAGGACGTGGGGATCTTCGGCAGCCAGGAGAACTGCTGTGGTGGGAGGGCCTATGAGATGGGCTTCGAGGGGGAGTTCAGGAAATACATGGACAGCAACCTCGAGGATTGGAAGAACGCCGGGGTTCAGAAGGTCATCACTCCCTGCTCCGACGGCTACGCCACCATCAAGGCCTGGTATTCACGTTACGGCAACAACGTCGAGGTATACCACATCACCGAATACCTGGAGAAGCTGATCGATGCGGGCAAGCTCAAACTCAAGAAAGATGTGCCCATGAAAGTCACCTATCACGACCCCTGTCACCTGGGCAGGCTCTCCGAGCGCTACGAGTACAGCGCTCCCGGCAAACCCTATATAGTGCCGGAGATAAACCCCCCAGAGGTCCGGAACGTGGTCTGCGTCTATGACCCACCCAAGGAGTGGCGCAGGGGCAGCAAAGGCATATATGACCCACCGCGGGAGGTGATCAACAGCATCCCGGGCCTGGAATTCGTGGAGATGGAGAGGATCAAGTCCTGGTCCTACTGCTGCGGGGCGGGAGGCGGAGTCATGGACAGCAACCCCGACTTCGCTCACTGGGCCGCGGACAGGAGGCTCGATGAAGCCCGGTTCACCGGCGCCGACGCCCTGGTCACCGCCTGCCCCTGGTGCGTGCGCAACTTCCGGGACGCCCTGTCCGAGAACGGGCGCAAGATAGAGATACTGGACATGGTCGATCTGGTCTCCCGATCGGTCAAGTAGGGGAGAAAGGGGGTATTGAAAATGGCCAAGCAGAAGGAGAAGGCTAATAGCGTGATGCCGGTTCTCAAGCCCAAGCGCAGGAAACTGCCGCCCGATGCCTACAGGGCGCTACAGGACATCGTCGGAGAGGAGAACATCAGCGAGGACCCGGCGATCCTGGAAGGGTATCACAATTTCACCGTTGGGCAGGTCCTGGGTGTAGGCACCGTCATCTCACCACCCGCGGTGGTCCTTCCCGGCAGCACCGGGGAGGTCCAGGCGATAGTCAGGGTCATGAACAGGCACGGCATAAAGTGCTGTCCCATCACCACCAACTACGGCGCTCCGCCGTTGTGGGGCGGCATCACCACCAAGAACATGATCTACATGGACCTGCGCAGGATGGACCGCATCCTGGATATCGACGAGAAGAACATGCGCATCATCGTCGAGCCCTACGTTACCGCGGCCCAACTCAGCGGCGAGCTGCACAAGCTCGGGCTTACCAGCCACTGCACCGGTCCCGGCCCCACCATCTCCCCCCTGGCCACCACCACCCAGGGATGGGGCATGGGTTTCGACTCCATCTTCATGGGCTGGAGCGGCCGCAACTTCCTGGGCGGCGAGTGGGTCGCGCCCGACGGGGAGATCATCCGGCTGGGGATGCCGGGCTGGCATTACGCCGACAGCCCGGGGCCCAGCTTCTGGGGCATGCTCAGGGGAGGCATGGGACCCCTGGGCGGCCTGGGCATCTTTACCAAGTGCGCCATCAAGGTCTATCCCTGGGCCGGGCAGGGCGAGGAGAAGACGGGGCTGCCTCCCGATATAACGGTGTCGAAATGGCCCGAAAGACTCAAGTCCTATTTCATTACCTTCCCCTCCATGGAGGAGATGAACGTCTTCCTGTACATGGTCAGCAAGGCCCATATAGGGTACGGCCTCGACAAGGTGCCTCCCGTGGGTCTGGTGTTCGTCGTCATGAAGTCGAATAACGATGCCTATGACCTCATGCAATCCGGCATGGCGGACGATCTCTTCGCCCCACCCAAGGTCGACGTCGTCCTCTCGCTGGGCGCTTTCTCGAACCGGGAGATCGCGTACCAGGAGAAGGTCCTGAAGAAGATAATCGCGGAATCGGGCGGGGAGATATTCGAGGAGCTGCTGGAGGCCATAGACGGCAATAGCCAGGCTTATTTCCACCATGCCTGGAACTGCCTGACCGCGCAAGGCGTGTTCAAGGCCTGCGGCACCTTCTACGTGGGGGTGTCTTTCATGGACACCACCGAGGTGTGCTCGGACGGCAGCCTGCTGTATGGGGAGATAAAGAAGGAATACGAGGACCGGGGCCTGCTGCTGCAGGAGGGCGGCGAGAGCAACTGGGCCGCCTACTACGAGGGAGGCACCCTGGGCGGGCTGCACACCGAGACCATCTGGCAGGGGGACCCGGCCAGCCTGGAGTCTATCCTCGGCGCCAACGACATCTTTTTCCGCGCCATGAAACCCTGGATAGACCGGGGGTTGACGCCCTTTTGGGGGATGCACGTGGGCGCCATCGGCGCCCTGTTGGGCGGGCCGGCGTCAACCGCCTACGACTATCGCTGCAAGATCAAGAAGGCCTATGACCCTAGGAACGTCTTCGGCAACCTGCTGTACGCGAGCCCGCGCGAGGACGACTGACCCTCTCGGAAAGGAGGTAGCGGATGTACGAGTACACGACGGGCACGAGGCCCGATTGGGAAAACGTGGGACTGGCTTTCCACAAGGATATGTGCAAGCGAGGCCGCGAGATCATCGCGGCGGTCAGAGCCCTCCCAGCCGAGAAGCAGGCCTCAACCGTAGCGCCGCTCTTTCTCAAGGCTGCCGACGCCCTGCTTCGTGTATTCCCTACGCTCATGCAGGACGATGATGCCAGGGAATACCTGGAGCCCAAGGTCAAGGCGGCAATCGGACGCAAGCTGTATATCGAACTGGCGGGAGAGGGTGGTGATAAGGCGGGTTTCGTACTCAGCATGGTCAAGCCGCCCCAGGTTTTTAAGATCAAAGCCGGCGAGTACGATCCTGACGTCCTCGGGATACGGGTAAGGATGGACGACCTGCTGGGTTTCGCGGATGAGTGCCTGCAGGAGGAAAGGATAGTCGTCCCCGATATCCTCGATTTCTACTGCAGGGGGAAGCTCCAGATCCTTTCGACCTATGGCAGGCGTGCTGACTGGTCGGCGTTGCCAGCGGTCGGGGCCATGATCTTCCTGGTGCCCAAGATCTGGGCGTCCTTTCAGGAAGAGAAGATCATGGACGAACTGGATGGCGAGTTGAAAAAGGCGAAGGTATAGTCGTGTAATGGGGCACGTCCTTTTTACATCAAGGGACGTGCCCCTCTTGGGTCTTAGAGGATTGGTATCATGCTGAGGATCCCCGCGATAATGTCGCCGGTGGACAGGGTGGACGAAGTCGAGGAGTTGATAATCACCGGGGCCACAGAGCTGTATTGCGGCGTGGTAACGAAGGAATGGGTAGACCGCTATTCCATCGCCGCGTCCAATCGCCGGGTCGAGATCGCCGCTAACTTCAAATCCTTCGAGGACCTGGCACGCTGCGTCGATATCGCCCGTCCCCTCGACGTACCCGTCTTCCTCACCCTCAACGAGCACTATTACACCTGGGAGCAGTACCCGATGCTCCTCGACCATATCGCTCGGGCGGTCGACTCCGGCATCAGCGCCCTTATCGTATCCGATCCCGCGCTGATGCTGGTGCTCAAGGATCGTAACATCGATATCCCAGTTCACGTCAGTACCGGGGGAGCCGTGTTGAACTCGCTTGCCGCCGACTTCTATCGGGATCTCGGCGCGTCCAGGGTCACCCTGGACCGGCAGCTGACAATCGCGGAGATGGCGGATATCATGAGGGGCATCCGGGACATGGAGATGGCGATATTCATATTGAATTCCCGCTGCGCCAACATCGACGGCCTGTGTACCTTCGACCACACTCCCTTCAAATGCCCTGAGCCGGAGAAGTTCCTGGGGAAGGAGCGGATGGAGGGATTCGATTCCCACGCCTTTTCCAAGGACATCGTGGCGACGGGCGCCTGCATGCTGCCCTACCGGGTGGAATTCTCCGGCGGTGTCCCGGCATTGGAGGGGTTGAGCCGCGAGGAGGCCGAAAAAGCTCGGGATTCCATCCTGGACAAGCAGCTCTACTGGGATCGGCACCATATCGATGATGTTCCCTGCGGCGCCTGCGCCCTCTATGATCTGTCCCGCATGGGCATCACCGCCGTCAAGATCGTGGGCCGCGGCAATCCCACCAGCAGGAAGGTGGGGGACGTGGGCTTCATCCGCATGCTGCTCAAACTGCTGGAGGATGGGAGCATCTCCCGAGGGGAGTACATGGCGCATGCCTCCGCGTTGTACGGGTACAACTACAGGCGTAGATGCAAGCAAGCATATTGCTACTATCCCGGGGTCTCCGCGCTGAAGAAGGTCGAGGTGCCATGAACGCAGTCCAGGTCGAGAAGGCGCTGTACCTCACCCGGGCCGCGGACCTCGAGTACTGGGATGACGGGTACTCTAGACTGTATTTCGGCCACGAGTTCTGTCAGAGACTGCTCCCCGGCGACAACGACCTGGCCAGGGCCCTGGGTTTCGCGCTGGACCAAGGCCTGGATTTTACCTTTCTCACTCCCTACGTCACGGACCAGGGACTCAGCGAAGTAGAGACACGCCTGGCGAGGGTAGCGAGGGAAAAGCCCGGCAGCGAGGTGATCTTCAACGACTGGGGCGTCTTCAAGCTGGTGAGGGACGAATTTGGGGACCTGATCCCGGTGATGGGAAGGATGCTGAACAAGATGAAACGGGGGCCGCGGCTGATGTACCTGCTCGACATGCTGCCCCCGGAGACAATCGCGTACTACCGCAACTGCAACCTGAGTGTCCCCGCCTACCGGGAGTTCCTGATCGCAAACGGGATAAAGAGGGTGGAGCTGGACAACCTGCTGCAGGGCATGGATATCGATCTCAACGGTTCCGGTATATGCGCATCCTTGTGCGTTCCTTACGCCTTCATCACCACCACGCGATTCTGTCCCGCCATTTCCTGCGACGTACCGGGAAAAGAGGACGAGATGGGCATCTTCCCCTGCCGGAAGGAATGCCGCAGGTATGGCTTCACGCTGACCCATCCCGTGATGGCCGTCCCCGTGATCAGCAAAGGCAACACCAAGTTCTTCATGAATGACGAGCTACCCGAAGATCTTGGAAAAATATATATTGACCGGCTGGTGTATGAACCGGAGGTCCCGCTTTAAGGATAAACGCGGCCCCCAGACTGTTAGCGGATTGTCTGGCTGGAGATCGATGTAATCGGGAGTCATTGCAGGGACGGAACACATAGTTCAAGGAGGGATTGACAATGGCGTTGACTTACGGCAGCGATGAATGGATGCAGGCTTATGAAGATGTCACCAAGGAGAGGCTGGCGGCTGGGCCACCCTTCATAATAGGGACCCCGGAATGGGTGGCAACCTACGAGAAGCTGATCCAGGGAGACGCCGAGTACAAGGAGGTTGCCAAGACCTGGGAGGGCAGTGTGATCATCCACATCCTCAA
Organism: uncultured Actinomycetota bacterium; assembly: GCA_964592775.1. GTDB lineage: Bacteria > Actinomycetota > Geothermincolia > Geothermincolales > RBG-13-55-18 > SURF-21. Next base: position 14,268 of record CAZQFX010000030.1, on the reverse strand, counting down.
GAAGCCCGAGATCGGTCTGGATATCGACCTGTATATCTTCATGGATCTGTGGCACGGCGACTGCCGCTATGCGAGGATCGTGCCCCCGGACGTCGGCGAGGCCGGGGACTACGTGATAACCGGCGAATACGAGCGCTGGAAGGCGGTCATGAAAAAGGAACTGGACACCATCAAGGGGATGATGCGGGGCAAGCTCAAGCTCAAGGGCGACCTCCCTACCATCGTGCGTGCCGTGAAGGCGGCCGCCCGCCTGGTGGAACTATCCACCATGGTTGACACGGCATTCCCGGATGAGGCGGGGCCCGAGGTGGTAGAAAAGATAAGGGCATTCGTAACGGAAGCGGCGCCGAAAATCGGCCTGTAGGACCAGGATGGGAAAGATGGAGAAGGAAAGCTTGCGGATGCCCTCACGGCGGAGGTTGGGGGTGGTGGATGGCCAGGGCAAGTGAGTCGAGATCATTCATTGACTCTCTCATCAGAAGCCCGTAAAACAGATTGGTTTCGATGAAACGGAGAAGGTGGCAGCCGAGAACGAATTGCTCGCGCGGATGGGCGTAAAGGTGATAATAGTGCTGCCACCCGCTTGTGTCCCCAGATCGCCACTCGAGACCGTATAGAGATTCAATTACATGGCGATCAAGTCGGGCGCGAGCAAGATGGATAATGTGATTGAGCCATTGCCCCCCGCCCTTAACAGGCAGCGGTAACGATTATTCAGGGGATTTCACCTGCGTCAGCCAGGTAATCGCTTCTTCGATACCGTAGATCGGTACGAGATCCCACTTCATTCCCTCGACCACCAAACCGTATCGGACGGCCCTCGCCTGGATTCGAGAAAGGGCTTCTTCGACCCGGTCCTTATCGACATCGAAGATGATATATAGGATGACCCCGTCTCCCCCGAGCCTGCAATATGCCGTTCTCGTGCTGTATTCATCCTTCAGATCGCTGGTCGACTCTTCAATCGATTTCCTGGCAAATTCGAGAGCCGACATGATCGGCATGGTCCCGGTCAATAGGAACTTCATTCGATCACCTCCTCAGCCTATTACAGGATAACAAGCCATCTCTTATGCTTATCGTCTTTGAAGGTCTCTAAATGAACAGCTTTTTCTCTCACACGGAATCGGCAGCTCTCTGGTGGGCTGGCTTTGACTATTGACCATAGGTCATTTATTATGCATAACATCGAGCAGGAGGGATAGGTCCGTAGCGGTCGAAGACATGTTGAAGAATAATGTGAATATACTATACAGGTGAAAAACATGATCGGGGAGCAGAAGGAAACAGAAAAGACGGTTACCAGAAGGGCCCGCAGGCCGGAGGACAAACTCAGGAGGAGCAATGAGATCCTCCAGGTCGCTTGGGTAATGTACGAGGAATCCGGGGGATCGTTCCCCACCGTTTCGGACATAGCCAAGAGAGTCGGCCTGGCGAAGGGTACCATGTATCTCTACTTCTCGAGCAAGGAGGAGATATTCCTGGAGCTGTTCCTGCTCAAGCTCGAAGAATGGGTTGATACCTCCCTTCCCAAACTGAAAAAGATTGAAAACAATGATATAACGCTGCGAAAGATCACGGGAGCGATAACCAGATACCCTCTTCGCAACCCCTCATTCCTGCGGCTGGCAAGCACTATAAAGAGTGTGGTGGAGGAGAATAGCAATGACGAGGCCGTGTTCCAATCGAGGATCAGGATCGCGTCGCTTCTCGATCGAATAAGTGAAGAATTACACGAGATATTCCCCGCTATTCCTAAGAAGAGGATAGCTTCGATCTACATAAAGTTGTTCGCCCTGATCATCGGCCTCTTCCAGGTCTTCACCACCTCTGACGAGATCCAGCAGCGCTTGAAGGAAAACAATGTCAGGATATTCAACCGGGAATTCTCCCATGTCGTAAACGATGCCGTCACCAGCCTTCTGAAGGGAAGTCTCGGCCTGTGATCATCGCGGACTGACACCCCGCCTTTCGGCCTCATTTCTCAAGAGAACGCTAAGTACTCCGGTCCGTAGATACGGTCACGCAGCGAGAACGTCGCGGCGCCACGCTCGCAAGGCGTGCGACTGAGGCGTACTCTGCGAGCACGTCGCAGGGAGAGGAACCGGATTTCGAGCGAAGCGACAAGCTGTATTGCGAAGAGGCGAAGCCGCCGATGCAGACTTGGTTGAATATTACGCCTCTATAGGATGAAAGAAGCCGATGCAGCGGCGGGCGAATGCGATCGTATTTGCGGATCGGGGGACTAAAGATCGGATAGCCATCGATTATCTCTCAGAAAAGAACGTATCCAGTAGGTGCTCTGAGCAGGGTATATATAATAAATGACCAGAATTCATATATATTGACAAATGACCAAAGGTCAATTACAATCCACTTGTAAGAAACGGCCGGGGGTATTTCGAAAGGAGCGATACTTACTAATACTTGCAGACCGTGTAATGCAGCTATCGTCATGTTTGTCCTTGGAGAATGGAGGTTTCGAGATGATCAAGGGACTTTTCGGGGTGAATATCGCGGTCAGGGATCTGGAGGCGGCGATAACCAGATTCGAGACTCTTCTGGGAGTCAAAGCGGAGATGGGCGAGGAGGGCGACTTCGCTTTTCCCGATCTCACGGGAGCGGGTTTCGACTTCCACGGCGCCCTTATAGCGCTCCTCTCGTCCGACAACGAGGAAAACCCGGTGGGAAGGTTCCTCAGTAAGAGGGGCGAGGGAGTCCTGCTCGTATCCGTCATGACCGACGACATCGAGGCGGACCAGAAGATGCTGGAGGAGCAAGGCTTTCAGTTCATGATCCCGACACCGTATCAGGGCCCCTACGGCATGGTGAATTTCATCCCCGCCAAGAGTAATTTCGGCGTGCAGGTCGAGCTGATCCAGCCGGGGGGGAAATTCGCCGAGAGAGTGGCGGCCTACAACAAGTAGTCCGGAGCTATCTTTCCAGTCATACATCCGTCAGGAGGAAGCGATAATGAGGACAGGAGAAGCGAAATATCCCCACATATTCTCGCCGGGCAGGATCGGCAAGCTGGAGACCAGGAACCGCATCAAGTACAACGCCACGGTGACCAACTTCTGCTATCGCGACGGTTTCGTGTCCCAGACGGAGATCGACTACCTGGAGGCGCAGGCCAGGGGCGGACCGGGCATAGTCAGCGCCCAGGGAGCTTACACCGATGCCAGGGGCGAGCAGAAGGGCTATCCGAACCAGATGGCAATTTATGACGATAAGTTCATCCCCGGCATCGCGAAGATCGCCGACGTCATCCACAAGAACGGTGCCCTCGCCCTCTTCCAGCTAATGCCCTGCGGAAGGTATGGCGGCGTCGATCTCACCTACTCCAAGGGACCATCCGTTGTCCCCCAGTTCGTGCGCTACTACAAGCCCATGATCGAGATGACCCTGGAGGAGATCGAAATCGCCAAGCAGGAGTGCATCAACGCTGCGGTGCGGGCGGCGGAAGCCGGCTACGACATGGTGGAGATGGGCGGCCACGTGGGCTACCTCTTCGCCGACTTCGTCTCCAGGTTCACCAATAAGCGCACGGATGAGTACGGCGGCGATGCCCGGGGACGGATGAAGTTCAATACCGACATCATCAAAGGGATCAAGAAGGAACTGGGCGAGGATTACCCGGTGGGGATAAGGCTTTCCATCGAGGAGAACCTGCTCGCCCAGGGCGGCAACACCCAGGAGGAGAGCCTGGAGGCTATGCTCATCGCGGAGGAGGCGGGAGCCGACTACATAAGCGTGACGGTGGGGTGGCACGAAGCCCCTTCGCCCACCATCCACCGCGTCGTACCCATGGGGGAGTACCTGCCCCTGGTGAAGAAGGTCAAGGACGCCCTGAAGATACCGGTGAGCCACGCCTACCGCCAGTTCATACCGGATATCCCCGAGAAGGCCATGGCCGAGGGCATCCTGGATTTCTGGGAGATGTGCCGCCCCATGATGGTCGAGCCCAACCTGCCCAACCTTGTAGCCGAGGACCGGCAGCAGGATATCAGGCCCTGTATTGGGTGCAACGTCTGCATCGCCAGGCTGGCCAGGATAGAGCCCCTGAACTGCCCCATCCGGCCCAGTATGGGGCACGAGGGCGAGCCGATCTGGGGTTACTACGGGTTCCCCAAGGCCCCGGTCAGCAAGAAGGTAGCTATCATAGGAGCCGGGCCGGCCGGCATGCAGGCGGGCGCGGTGGCAGCGGAGAAGGGTCACGAGGTCACCATCTACGAGGCAAGCGACCACGTCGGGGGGCAACTCTTCTCGGCGTCCCACGGGGTCTCCGGCGACGAAGAGTTGATACGCATGGTGAACTACCTCAAAGCGCAGTGTGACAAGCATGGCGTCGAGTTCAAGATGAACACCCATATAACCCCCGAGATGGCGCAGGAGATGGATGTGGACGTGCTGATCATCGCGACCGGCGCGGTTCCGGACAGAAGCCTGCCCGGTTCGGACAAAGCAAGGGTTGTGTCGTGCACCGACGTGCTGGAGGGAAAGGTCGAGCCGGGCAAGCGGGTTGCGATAATCGGCGGCAAGGGGCGCGGCCTGCAGACGGCCCAGGCCATCGCGGTGAGGTTCCCGGAGTGCGAGACCACCGTATTGTGCGAGGAGAAATACACCTGTTCCGATGTCCAGTTCTCATATCAGTGGATCTACAAGGTCATGTCCATGCAGCACAACCTTGAGCTGATCAAGTCCGCTAAGCCCGTGGAGATAACCGATGTGGGCATCGTATTCGACCTGCCCGGCGAAAAAGGGAAGACGATCGAAGCGGACACGGTGATCATCGCCAAGATGGTGCCCAACAAAGAGCTGACCTACGACTCCTATCGGGCCAAAGACGTGAACATGATAGGCGATTGCATCCAGGTCAGGAGGCTATTCGCAGCGCTCCACGACGGCTTCAAGATGGGGATGAGGGTTGATTACCAGCAGTTCGCGTGGGAAGTGATGGGAGACGCCTTGAAGGGCAAGAACAAGTGATAGCCCATGGACTGGATATTCAAAGGGAGAGATGAAAGATGATTCCGGAGACCAACTCGTTCAAGTGCACGGGATGCGGCAGTTGCGTTCAGGCGTGCCCGCCCCGGGTTATCGGCCTGGTAAGGAAGAAGGCCGCCATCATCCGGGACCTGTGCGAGGAATGCGGTGAATGCGCGGCCGCCTGCCCGGTCCACGCCATCTATATCGAGATGCCTATCGGAAGCGAGGGCATAGGCGCGCTCTTCGGGGACCGTGTAAGGAGCCTGACCACCAATATCGGGTTCTAGCCGCGGACGGGGAACCGCGGAGTAGTCAGACGGCAATAATCAGCAAAACGGCTTGCCCGGTGGCTTTCGTTGTGGATACCTGTTGGGGGGTTGTGGATCATGCTGGATGGGTGCGTGCCATGGCCGGAGGAATTCGTGGCACTCTATGAGAAGAAGGGTTACTGGGAGGGCTTGACCCTGGGAGAGGCTTTCGACGGCTGGGTCGGGCGCTATGCGGACAGGGTGGCCGTCGAATACCAGGGACGGCAGGTCACCTACGAGCAGATGGGCGCGTACGCAACGCGCCTCGCATACCACATGACCGAGCTGGGGATCGAGACATACGACCGCATCATCATGCAACTGCCCAATGTCCCGGAACTGGTTTACCTCATCTATGCCTGCATGAAGATCGGCGTCATACCCATATGCTCCCTGCAGTTCCATCGCTGGGCCGAGATAAGCTACCTGGCCCAGCTCTCCGAGGCCCGTATCCATGCCATCCCCGGGGGAGAGCAGCCCGATTTCGATTACGAGGCCTTCGCGCAGGAGGTGAGTAAGGCCACGCCCAGTATGGCCGTCACCCTGGCGACCGGCACCCCAAGGAAGCCGGGCATCCATTCCATAAACGAGCTGATGGAAAAAGAGGTGGACCTGGCGAAGGCCGAAGCCGTGTTGAGGGGATACCGGCCCGATCCCACGGAGCCGGCCTTCTTTCAGCTCTCCGGCGGGACCACCGGGGTGCCCAAGATAATCCCGCGCACCCATAACGATTATCACTACAACCTCAAGTGTAACGCCGCGGCAATCGGCGAGGGCATGGAGGGCGTGGACACCAAGACGCTTCTCCTCATGCCGCTGATGCATAACGCCACCCTGGTATGCGGCCTGCTGCCCGTGCATTGCATGGGAGGCAGCGTGGTCTTCTCCCCCTCCCTGGCGCCGGAGGCCATCCTGCAGACCATCTCGGACAGTAAGGCCACCCACACCGGGCTGGTCGCCGTCTTCATGAAGAGGTTCCTCGACCTCCCGCGGGAGGTGCTCGACAGGTACGACACGAGTTCGCTCGAACGCTTCGTCGGATTGTGGAATCCCGAGGACGCCGACGTGTACGGGTTCATGGAGCTCTTCGGATGCGACGGCATCCAGGTCTACGGGATGGCCGAGGGATTGATCTGTTTCTCGCGCTGGTCCGATCCTCCGGAGATAAGACACAAGACGGACGGGCGGCCCGTCTCCGAGGCCGACGAGGTGCGGATCGTAGATCCCGACACGGAAGAGGATGTGCCGGTGGGACAGGAGGGCGAATGCTGGTGCCGCGGACCGTACACCGTGCGTGGCTACTACAGGGCCCCCGAGCGTAACGCCGAGGCCTTCACGCCCGACGGCTTCTACCGCACGGGCGACCTGGTCCGGATGGACGGAGGCGGCAACATCACCTGGATGGGGCGCATCAAGGACTGCATAGACCGCGGGGCAGAGAAGATCAACGCCGAGGAAGTGGAGGGCCATATCGCCAGGTACCCCAAGGTATACCGGGTGGCCGTGGTGGGCATGCCCGACAAGTACCTCGGGGAGCGGGTGTGCGCCTTCATCGTGCCCATGCCCGGTGAGACCTTCACCCTGGAGGAGCTGAACGAGTTCCTCCTAAGCGAGGAGAACATCGCCAAGTTCAAGGTGCCGGAGCGCCTGGAGTTCCTGGACGAGCTGCCGGTGACCAGGGTGGGCAAGCTGGAGAAGAAAAGCCTGCGCGAAAAGATCGCCCGCATGCTCAAGGAGGAAGGCGCCCTGTAAGCGGCCTGCGATCGTAGACCGCGCTTCCTGCGGAAAGGGGGTGGAGATCTGCCGGGATCATTGCAGGAACCGGGTATATTTGGTGGATTCTAGGGGATCGGCTTGGCAAGAAGGGGGTGGGAAGAATGTTCCGCAGAGGAATGAGTCTGGCATTGGCGTTACTCCTCACCGCCTCCCTTTTTCTCTCCCTGTATGGGGGGATAACGGAGGCATCGACGACGGCGGCGTCGGGGATCGATGAATCGGGGATCTTCCACACCGCGCCTCCGGATGGACCTTACCCGGTGGGGGTCAGGGTCGACCATCTGGATTTCAGGGGGAGCGACATGCGCGTCGTGACCTGGTATCCGGCGAAGAAGGTGGAAGGCGCCGAACCGTACATAGCGGTAAGCCCCGAATTGAACGTCAAGGTACAGGGGACGGGGGTCTTGGACGCCCCGCCCGACAGGTCTAAGGCGCCGTATCCGTTAATAGTGTTCTCGCCCGGCTTCAGCGCTTCCGGAGACAGTTATCTATTCTATACTCAGAACCTGGCGAGCTACGGTTACGTGGTCGTCGGGATAGATCATCTGGATGCAGGCAGGATGATGGAGGTGGCTCAGAGCGGCCTGGGAGATATCCTGAGATTCTTTTTCAGGCTGATCTTTCAGATCATCCAGGGGAATTCAAGCGACACCGTGCTCACATGCCTGTCGGGTTGGTTTCGACCGACCGATTTCTGCCTGGCATACAGGCCGCAGCAGGAGGCTCTCGTGTTCGACCAGGCGGCGGCATGGAACAGGGATCCTTCGTTCCCGCTGCACGGCATGATCGATGCCAACAACATAGGATTGACTGGGCACTCCAACGGGGCTTGGCAGACGCTCCTCTTCGGAGGCATGACCATCAAGCCCAACCCGAACGTCCCAGCGGACATCAATACGGGATGCATTGCCGATCGCGACCCGGGCAATACCGTATCGGCCCAGGCGTGGGCCCCCACCTATTCGCTGAAGGATAGGAGGGTGAAGGCGATAGTGCCCCTGGCCCCGCCCATCTTCAACCGGGACATCGCCACCAACGCCAGGGAGATAAGCACCCCGATGATGATCATTACCGGCGACAGCTGGGCATGGGAGTCCACCTTCTACATGCAATGGGACGTATACCAGGCCGCATGCAAGAAATCAAAGTATCTGGTCAAGATCAAGGATACGGATCACTTCGTGGTCTCCGACGTGTGCATGCCTTCGATCTTGAGGTTCATCCCCTTCCTTCCCATGAATGCCGGGCATTTCGATGAGAAGGCTCAAGCCTATAAGGATTATTCCTCCGCCTTCTTCGATTTATACTTGAAGAACGATGCCGGCAGGGCGGATATCCTGAAGGCGCCGAACCAGCCTTTCGTGGCCCAGGTATGGTACGAGATCAAAGGAAAAAAGAAATAGTGCAACGCCGGAGGGGGTATTGAAATGCAGGAGGTAAAGCCATTCCACACCGCTAAGCCTGATGGCCTCTACCGGGTGGGGGTTAGAACCGAGGTGCTCGAGTTCGAGGGACGCGACATGCGCGTCGTGATCTGGTATCCCGCCCTGGAGGTGGAGGGCGCCGAGCCGCACGTGTTCGCGCACGACGAACTGAAAGCCAGGGTTATGGGGTCCGGGGTGCTGGACGCCCCGCCGGACAGATCGGGGGCGCCCTACCCTTTGATCGTCTACTCGCCGGGCCTGACCGGCCCGGCGGATGTCTCGGTGTTCTACGCCCAGAACCTGGCCAGCCACGGCTATGTCGCCATCGGCGTCGATCACCTGGACGCGGCCCAATGGGACCTGCTCTTCCGGGAGGGAAACTGGAAGAACCTCCTGCGCTTCCTTCCCAGATTGCTCAAGGAATTCATCGTCGGGAACCCCAGCGACACGGTGCTCATCGGCTTCACGGGCCATTTCCGCCGCACCGAATTCGGGCTCAAGTACCGGCCCCCGGAAGCCAGGCTGGTGTTCGATAAGGCCGCCGAATGGAGCAGCGACCGGTCGCATCCGCTCCGTGGCATGATCGCCGCCGATATCATAGGCATGACCGGCCATTCCCTCGGGGCGTGGACGTCTCTGGTGATGGGGGGCATGTCGCTCAAGTACGACGCCGGGTTGTGCGAGGGCGATTTCGACATCAACCGGGGATGCATCGCCGACTACGATCCCGGCTGCACGCGGTCCGCCCGGTCCCTGGATAGTCCCTTCGCCCTGCGGGACGAAAGGGTTAAGGCGATCCTTCCCCTGGGCTCGCCCATCTTCCACCGCCGAGCGCCCGACAACGCGAGGGAGATCAAGGTCCCGCTGATGTTCCTCACCGGTGACGACAAGAGGTTCGAGGCCACCGTGTACCGGCAGAAGGAGGTATACGACAGCGCGCCCGCCCCCAAGTACTTCGTGGTCATCAGGGATACCGACCACTTCGTCATCTGCGACATGCTGCTGGCCTCGCCCTATACCGGGCACCTTCCCCTCCACAGGTTCAGAGGGCATTTCCCGCAGAAGGCACAGGTCTACAAGGATTATTCCTCCGCCTTCTTCGACCTCTACCTGAAAGGTGATGACAGCCGGGCGGACATACTGCGCGCGCCGGCTCAGCCCTTCGTCAAGCAGCTATGGTACGAGGGGGAGGCACATGAGCATACTTTCCAGGCCTGTCGTGAAATCGGTGGAAGGACAAACTGAAGGAGCGGTAGATCATGAACGTAGGTGACGTGAAAAAGGCCGCGGTCATCGGCGCGGGGATCATGGGCCATTCAATCGCTCAGGTGTTCGCCCAGGTGGGCATCGAGACCTCGCTGGTCGACGTGGACGAGGAGACGCTGCGCAAGGCCGCCGGCAAGATCGCCGCCAACCTCGAGGTGCTGGCGGATTGCGGCCTGGTGAAGAAGGAAGATATTGGCAGTATAATAAACCGCGTCCATCCCTCCACCGACCTCGCGGGCTCCGCGGCGGACGCGGACTTCGTGATGGAGGCGGTCCCGGAGGTGCCCGAGGTCAAGAAGGAGGTCTTCGCCCGGCTGAGCGAGGCCTGCCGCGCGGAGACGGTCATCGCCAGCAACACCTCGGGGCTGGACGTCTTCGAGTTCGCCGAGGTCGCGAACCCGCAGCGCCTGTTGATAGCCCACTGGTTCACCCCGCCCCACATCATCCCCCTGGTGGAAGTGGTGCCGGGTCCCGGCACCGCACCCGAGGTCGTGGACTTCACCATGTCCCTCATGCAGAGGCTGGGCAAGGTGCCGGTCAGGCTGCGCACGTTCACCCGGGCCTTCATCGTCAACAAGATCCAGAACATGATCGCACTCGCCGTCTCCGACATGCTGAACAGCGGAGTGGCCTCGCCCGAGGACATCGACCGGGCCGTCAAGTACAGCCTGGGCATCAGGCTCCCCATAGTCGGCGCCGTCCAGAGCATGGATTTCACCGGGCTGGACCTGGTGCTGGATATCGCCAGGAGCTACGGGATGGGGAATGCCATGGTCGAGGAGAAGGTGGAGAAGGGGCACCTGGGGGCGAAGACCTCCAGGGGGTTCTACGACTACGGCGGGCGCAGCGAGCTGGAGATAGTGGGCAAGAGGGACCGGCTGTACCTGAAGATGCTGGAGCGGCTGCGCGAGATGGGTGCGTTCGAGCCCGTCTGAAGACGACATCGGGTCTTTGGTATCAGGTCCTTGCGCGAGAGCTTCGGGTGGCAAGAAGGAAAGACCTGACCCTACCAGGTGATGCGGAACCGGCAGGAGGGGTCGCCCCTCTTCTTGCACTTCTCCTGCTCCACCGCGCCGTCCTCGATGCCGAACATGCCAAGGATCCCGAGGTAGACACCCTCATCCACGCGGCAGTCGTAGCCGTGATCCGGGATGTCGAACATAGCTTCCCCATCGCTTGCCTTGATGATCCTGACCGGCCTGATGCCGGGGCCCCTGTGGTCGTCGGTGAATGACTTCGTGGAGTAGACAAGGAGGTCCAGTGCGCTGTCGATATCGTCCGGCAGTTCGCCCAGTTTCTTCTTGGTCGGGAAGATGTTCCTGCCCAGGGTGATCAAGGCCTTCTCTCCCGTGACCGAGCTCTCGCAGTAGGTATCGAGAAAAACCCCGTATATATCGGCCTCGAACCATTCCGAAGGGTCCAGCTCGTCCCAATGCTTGCCGGTTGACCCGGCCAGAAAGTCATCCGCCTTTTCACGCTGCTCGGGATAAAGGCTCATCAGGCCGCCAGCCAACCTTATGAACTTGCCTCTTACCTGCGGCATTTTAACCACCTCTTCCTCTGTACAAATACATGATAAGCATCGGCTTTCAAACGGCGGCGGTTGACGCCGGCATCTCTTACAAAGTATTATAATATAAAATTATGTCTCATAATACAATACCATCAAGGGACAGGTTATGGACGGAAACAGGCCCAACGCGATCGAGAAGGCGCTGGAGATACTCCTCGCCTTCACGCCCTACAACCAGGAACTGGGGACGGGGGAGATCGGCCAGAGACTGGGGCTGCACAAGGCGACGGCGTCGCGCATACTCCGTACCCTGGCCGACAAGGGATTCCTGCAACAGGACCCCGAGAGCAGGAAGTTCAGGCTCGGACCGGCGGCTTCCGATATCGGCCGCGCCTACAACAACGGGCTCAACTCGAACCTGGTCCTGATGGCGAAGCCGTATATCGATGAGTTGAGAGATACCCTGAAGGAAACCGTGGTGCTGGAGGTCCTCTCGGGAGAACAGACGGTGATGGCCTACGTGGCGGAAGGGCCGCAACGGGTGCGCATAGCGGGTACGGTCGGCGACAGGCTCCCCGCGCATGCCGCGGCGGGAGCGAAGGCCATCCTGGCTTTCTCTCCCCCCGAGACCGTCAAGCGGTTGATAGGGGGAGGCCTGCAGCGTTTTACCCCGAGGACCATAACCGATGCCAAGGCTTACACGCGCGAACTCGAGAGGATGCGGCGCCAGGGGTTCTCCCTCGACCGGGAGGAGATCGACGTGGGCATCAACGCCGTGGGCGCGCCCGTGTTCAGCAGCGAGGACCGGGCGGTGGCGGCGGTGGTGGTCGCCGGTCCCGCCCAGCGCATCACCGGCACGGCCGATTCCCCGGTGGTGCGAAAGGTAAAGGAAACGGCGGTCTCCATATCCGAATGCCTGTACCGCAAGGAGGTGCAGTAAATGGGCAAGACGAAGCTGTACGACCTCAGCCAGACCTTCGGGCATAACGCCCCCCTCTGGCCCTACTTCCCCGACGTGAAGATCGAACGCTTCCATTACCACGCCAAGTCGGGGGTGCTCTCCCAGCAGATAACCACCTTCATGCACTGCACCACCCACGCCGACTCCCCGGCCCACGTAATCGAGGGCGCTCCCTATACGGACGAGATACCCCTGGACAGTTATTACGGCACCGGGGTCGTGGTGGACATCCCCAAGGGGAAATGGGAGGTCATCACCCCGGATGACCTGGAGAAGGCGGAACCGAAGATCGAGGCGGGCGATATCGTGATCATCCGCACCGGCTGGCACCGCTACTACGCAGACTCACGGCGGTACTTCGCATACTCGCCCGGCCTCTACCGCGAGGCGGGGGAGTGGTTCGTGGAGAAGAAGGTTAAGGCGGTGGGGGTGGACCACCAGGCCCTGGACCATCCCCTGGCCACGGCCATCGGGCCCCACGGCACCGGGCCCCTGCTCCCCGACGTCTGTGATGAATACAAACGCGAGACGGGCCGCGAGGCCGGCGAGGACTTCCCGGAATGGGAGCCCTGCCACCGCCTGCTCCTGGGCAACGGCATCATGGGTTGGGAGAACGTCGGCGGCGATATCGACGAGGTGGTCGGCAGGCGGGTGACCATCGCCGGGTTTCCTATCCGCTGGGAGAAGGGCGACGGCTCTATCGTCCGGCTGGTGGCTATCGTGGATGAAAGAGGGGGATAACGCCATGAGAAAAGTCGAGCTCTCAGATGTCAAATCCTACCAGGCAACCAAGCATTTCGGCATGACCGCCTTGCGGCTGCACGGCCGGGAGGAAACCGGCTCCCAGGCCTTCTGGGTGGGACTCTCACACTTCCTGCCGGGAGGGGGCGCCGAGTTCGACGCTTCCCCCAACGAGAAGGTCTATTTCGTCCTGGAGGGAGAGGTGACCATAAAGTGCCAGTCGGGAGAGATCGTCACCCTCGGCCCCTGGGATTCCATCTATATCGGGCCGGACGAGGGCAGGGCCATCGTGAACGAGACCAAACGGCCCGCGAGCATGCTGGTGATCATCGATTACACCGAGGAAACGTAGGGGCCGGAGGAAGGACCCCACGATGGATAGCGAGGAAATGAAGGGCTTGTTCGACCTCTCCGGCAGGGTGGCAGTCGTCACCGGCGGGTCCGGGGGGCTGGGGCGGGCGGCCGCGGCGGGGCTGGCGGCCTACGGCGCCTCGGTGGTCGTAACCGCCCGCCGGGTCGAGGCCCTGGAGGAGGCGGCGTCGGCGATAGGCGACGCGGGGGGCAGGGCGCTCCCGGTCGGCTGCGACGTGACCGACGCGAAGAGCGTCGAGGCCATGGTGAAGCGGACGGCGGACGAGCTGGGGAGGATCGACATCCTGCTCACCGCGGCGGGCATAGCCAGGCGCGCCCCCGCCGAGGAGCTGGGCATGGAGGACTGGGACCTGGTCATGGACACCAACGTCAAGGGGACCTTCCTCTGCTGCCGGGAGGCCGGGCGGCTCATGATCGGGCAGGGGGGAGGGAAGATCATCACCGTATCCTCGGTGCGCGCCGTCCTCGGCCACCCCCTCGGCTACGCCGCGTATGGGACGAGCAAGGGGGCGGTCAACCTGCTCACCCGCCAGCTGGCGGTGGAGTGGGCGAAGTACGGGATAAACGTGAACTCCATCGCCCCCTGCATCTTCCGTACGCCCCTGACGGAGCCGGTCCTCTGCGATCCCGCGGCGGCGAAGATATTCCTGGACCGCATCCCCTGGGGGCGGGCGGCGGAGCCGGAGGACTTCATCGGCTCGGCGGTCTTCCTGGCCTCCGCCGCCTCCGACTTCGTCACCGGGCAGGTCCTCTACGTGGACGGCGGCAACGTCGCGAGCTGACAGGAGCGTGGATGGCCATGGTTGGAGAGAGCGTGGAAAGGATAGCGGTCATCGGCGCCAGGCGAGTCGCTCTCAACCGACGTCCTCATCATGGGCGGCGGCATCGCGGGGCTGGCGGCCGCCATCACCCTGAAGG
>CAZQFX010000029.1:0-22706 GCA_964592775.1 uncultured Actinomycetota bacterium | reverse complement strand
CCCTGCGTCAGACATATCGCTCTCCACATATTCACCGAAACGGCCCGTTATTGACGGTTCGCCCTCCATTACGATGCCTGTTTTGCCGCGATTCTGGGAGAGCGGGATTCGTACGAGGTTTATGCAGCAGGCTCCACGGCTCGGTTTATTGGAGAGACAGGTCCCATCTTCGAGACGGCGGCTTATGGTCAAGATAGGTCAGCTCACGAGACAGCGGCTTATGGCCAAGATGCATCGGCTCAAAGAAGCAGAGCAAGAAGCCGTATCTCGAGTAGATTTTCTTATGAGTCAACGAACCGGCTTTCGAGTACATCCGTTATTGACGCAACGGGTGGGAGAGACGGCCGGGCGTTCGCTTGCTAGAATAACTTAGTACCCAGGTCCGTAAATACGGTAACGTACCGAGAGCGTCGCTGCGCCACGCCCGCAAGGCGCGCGGCTGAGGCACTCTGCGAGTATGTCGAGGGAGCGGAACGCAGCGGGCGGGGATGCAGCGGCGGTGGATTGCGAGCGTATTTACGGATCGGGGTATTAAGCATCAAAACGGTGGAGGTTGATATGAGTATCCTGGTCGTCGGTTCGGTAGCCCTGGATTCCATTCGCACCCCCTTCGGCGAGGTGGAGGACATACTGGGCGGCTCGGCAACCTACTTCAGCGTGGCGGCCTCTTTCTTCGGCGAGGTGCGCCTGGTGGCGGTGGTGGGAGAGGACTTCCCGCAGCAGCACGTGGATTTCCTCGCCTCCCGCGAGGTGGACCTGGGGGGCTTGAGGAAGGTCCCGGGAAAGACCTTCCGCTGGAAGGGCGATTACGACTACGACCTCAACGAGGCGCATACCATCGACACGCAGTTGAACGTTTTCCGGGATTTCGACCCGGACATCCCGGAAGAGTACCGGAACTCGGAGTTCGTCTTCCTCGCCAATATCGACCCCACCCTGCAACTGCACGTACTGGAGCAGGTGCGCTCGCCGCGCCTGGTCATCTGCGACACCATGAACCTGTGGATCGAGACCAGGCGGCCGCAACTGCTGGATACCATATCCCGCGTGGATTACCTGCTCCTCAACGACTCCGAGGTCAGGCAACTGGCGGAGGAGCCGAACCTGATAACCGCGGGCAGGAAGCTGCTGGAGATGGGCCCACGCAGGGTGATCATCAAGAAAGGGGAACACGGGGTGATAATGCTGGGGAAGGAGATCTTCTTCTCGCTCCCCGCATACCCGCTGGAGACGGTGTTCGATCCCACGGGAGCAGGGGATACCTTCGGAGGCGGCATGCTGGGCTCGCTGTCGCGCAGCCCGGAGATGAGCGAGGACGACATCCGCAGGTCTATCGTGTACGGGAGCGTGCTGGCCTCCTTCAACGTCGAATCCTTCTCCTGCGACCGCCTCCGGTACCTGACCCTGGAGGAGATCGAGGAGAGGTACCGCGAGTTCACCGCGATCACCTGTTTTTGAAGGTTCTTCTCGGGCAGAGCGGGAAACATGACAGGAGAGGCGTGCTTGCCGGGATCCCGAAGGCTCCACGGCGGCCGGCGCTTTCGCGCAAGACCTTTGACGAAGAGGTCCCCGGGGAAGAATATCATATACATATATATGGCATCGCACGATGGTGCCGGCAGCGTTGACTCGAGACTCGGCGCAGGTACGGCCGACGGTAAAGGAGGGGGAGCATGCCGGAGCAATACCACAGGAAGCTCATTGAACAGGACGAGGCGATCATCTTCGACAAGAGACATTCCCTGTGGGAGATATGGAAGAACTTCCTCGTCGGAGGGGCATCCATCGTCGCCCTGGTGCTTCTTCTGACCACCTTCAAGCCGAGCGCGGAACCCGGGACCGGGACCAACTGGGGTTACATCGCCCTCATCAGCGTGCTGGCGCTGTTCTTCCTCGTATGGTACGGCGCCTGGCCTCTGTTCAAACGGAGGAACATGCCGGAGCGGCACGTGTTCGTACCCATCTCCGCCATGGTCCTGTCCGTAGCGGGCTGGATCACCCTGTTCGCCTTCGAGAACAACCAGAGCTTCATCAACGGGTGGACCGTGGTGGTAGTGGTCGCATTCGTGGTGGTCATCGCGGGCTGGCTTCTCTACCCTCTCTTCGCCTGGTTCTTCGCCCATTTCGTGCTCACCGACCGCCGTGTCATCCTCTCCACGGGGATCGTCAACAAACACACCATGGCCATACCGCTCGAGCAGTTGAACGACATCAAGACCAGCCAGAACCTGTGGGAGAGGATCTTCAAATACGGGGACGTTCTCATGGAGACGGCGGGGGAGTTCGGCCAGCAGCCCTTCACCAATATCGGGCATCCCCTCGAGGTCAAGAAACAGATCTTCGAGCAGAGGAACCGCTACAGGGAACAGCAGGAGTCGATGCGTGGCCACGGGATCGCCAGGGAGATGGCCGCGGCTATCCAGACGGGCGCGGTGCCAGCCGCCCCAGTGGCTACCGCCGGGGGGCCCGGCGTGGTGGAGCGCCTGGAGAAGCTGACGGAGATGCGCGCCAAGGGCGACCTCTCGGACGAGGAGTTCCAGAGGGCGAAGGAAGAGCTGCTCGAGATGGAGCGGGAAGAGACGCAGCCCGGACCCGCGGCGCCCCCGCCGGGAGGATAGGGCGCGCCTCCCTCCGCCACTTGACCGGGCCGGTCCCGGTCGGGAAGCGGGGGCTGGTTTGCCTGACCCCCGGAGGGAACGGGATGTTCCCCTTCCAGACCCCTCGGCCTGACTTAACCATCCTCATCCTCCATTCGCCCACAATTAATGCAGAAGAACCTCAATATCTTGTGGCGCTCACAAATGGGAACGGCCCTCTCCCGCGCTCAGAAACGGGAATGGGGTCCAGGACCCTAGGGAGACGGTAAGTCTCTGACGTAGTTTGCGGGAGGGATGGGCTGAGTGCCCGGAGTCCGTGGAGTGAAAGCGAAAACGGGGGCGGCCACACCGGCGGCCCCCGATTATCGGCGTTTTAGGTTTCAGACCGGCCGGGAACGACCCGGCGCTATCGGCTAAGCGAGCTTCTTGCTGAGCTTGTCTGCCTTCTTCTGAGCCTTGGACCCGACCTTGTCCAGCTTCCCGATCTTCTTCTCCAGTTTGCCCTTCTCCTTGTCCACCTTGACCACGGTCTTCTCGGCCTTCTTGAGCTTCCTCGCCTTACCCATTACCCGCGTCCTCCTTTCGATCAAACATGATCTATCAGTCATGTACCAAAGAAGTATATCATTTATCCTTCTCCCGCGAGAAGGCGGTGTTAGAATAGGTGTTACTTATGAAAAGGCTTGGGCTGATCGACTATCATATACATACCGTCAGGTGCGGCCATGCGGAAGGCCGTATGGAGGAATATGCCGCGCGGGCACTCGAATTGGGTCTGGGCGAGATCGGCTTCTCCGACCACTTTCCCCTCCTGCATATGGAGGACGCGACCCTGAGCATGGGCTTAGACGAACTGCCGGTCTATGTCCGGGAGGTGGGGGAACTGCGTGAACTCTTCCCGGGGCTTCCGATCAAGCTGGGTATCGAGGTGGATTATCTTCCGGAAACGGCGTCGCGCCTGCCCTCCCTGTTGGACGCCTACCCTTTCGATTACGTCATGGGCGCCCTGCATTTCGTCGACGGTTGGGGGTTCGACGACCCCCGCTACTTGTACGGATACGAGGGCCGCGACCTCCTCGCCCTCTGGGAACGCTATTTCGAGCTCCTGGGGGAGGCGGCGGAGAGCGGCCTCTTCGACGTCCTGGCTCACCCCGACCTCATCAAGAAGTTCGGCTTCCGCCCCGAGGCGGACGTGCGCCCGCTCTACAAGGGCTGCCTGGACCGCGTGGCCGCGGCGGGAGTCGTGGTGGAGGTGAGCACGGCGGGCTTGCGCAAGCCGGCGGGGGAGATCTATCCCGGCGAGGACTTCCTGCGCCTCTGCCGGGAACGGGATATCGCCGTTACCTTGGGTTCGGACGCCCATCACCCCCGGGAAGTCGGTGAAGGTTTCGGGGAAGCCTTGCGCCTGTTACGCCGCGTGGGCTACGAGGAGTTGACCACCTTCAGCGGCCGCGGGAAGTCGTCCCTCGAACTCACCTACCTGCTCAATCTGCGGAGAGGACCTCCGTGGTGATCCTCTCCACCTGGTCCTTGGTGAAGGGCTTCTCGAGGTAGTCATCCACGCCTTCCCGCCGGGCCTGCGCGATGGTCTGGGGGGAGGAATAGGCGGTCATGAGGATGATCTTGATCCGGGGGTATTCGCTCTTTATGATGCGCGCCAGCTCAATCCCGTCTATCTTCGGCATACGTATATCCGCCAGGATGATGTCCGGGGGGTCTTTCTTGACCATCTCCACCGCCTCCGCGCCGTCCTTGGCCTCCTGGACGATAAAGCCCGCCCTTTCCAGCCAGCGTGATACCAGGTGACGTACACCCTCGTTGTCGTCGACGATGAGCAGCTTGGCGTCATTCCCGTTCATGGCTGACTCCCCGCGTGGGCAGTTTAAGGATAAAAGTGGTCCCGAGTTCCTGCTGTGAGCGTACATCTATGTCGCCGCCGATGTCCAGGAGGATTTTGTGCACGATGGAGAGGCCCAGGCCCGTGCCCCCATCCTTGGTGGTGAAGAACGGTTCGAAGACCGACGGCACGATCTCCGGCCGTATGCCGGTCCCGGTGTCCTCGATGCGCATCTCCACGTAACCGTTGCCGGTATCGTGGGCTCTTACGGTTATGACCCCTCCCTCGGGCATGGCATGCATCGAGTTCTCCAGCAGGTTGAAAAGGACATGGCGCATATTGTCCCGGCTCATCATGACCGCCGGCAGGCCTTCCTCGAAATCCCTCACGATCTTCACGTTGTCCTGTTCGTGCGTGCGCATGAAGTCGGCTATCAGTTCGGAGACGCTCGTCTGCAGGCTCAGGGCGGCCTCTTCGCCGACCGGGAAGGGAGACTTGCTGAAGGTGAGCATGCCGGATATCCACTCGTTGCTCAGCGTGGCTTCCTGCTTGATCATCGACAGCAATTGCCTGGATTCGGGGTCGCTTTCCTCCTCCTCGAGTTCGTCCGCCAGCCCGATGATGGCGAAGAGGGGATTCTTCACCTCGTGGGCTATCTTGGCCGCCATCTGGCCCAGGATGGAGAGGTGGTCCTGTTGCCGCAACCGCGACTCCATCTCCTTGATCGCGGATATGTCCATGAATACGATGGCCGCGCCCATGCGTTCCCCGTTGGCGCGGTGAAGGGGAAAAGCGTTGAAATTGATGGTCAGCCTCTTGCCGCCGGGTCCCTCGACGGTCATCTCGTGGCGGCGGAAGGTGCGGTCTTCCTCCATGCACAACCGGAAGATAGGTTTGAGGAAGGCCAGCGACCTGAACTTCTCGCGTTCCTCCACCAGGTCGTTATAGCTGACGCCTATGGCCTCCTTGGACTCAATCCCCAGTATCTCAGAGGCCTCACGGTTGAAATAGATGATGTCGCCGCCGCCGTTTATGACCAGCACGCCGGCGAGCATCTCCTGGATGAAATGCTCGGTGTATTCCTGGGTGTCCGCAAGCCACTCCAGGGTCTTCTGGCTCTGCTGGTAGAGATCGACGTTGATCATGGCCACGGCAAGTTCGTGGCAGAGGCTGGAGAGCAGGGCCACCTCGTCCTGCGCGTACTCGTGCTCCTCGAAGGAAGCGGTCACCGCTATGCCCACCATCTGGCCCTTGGCCTTCAAGGGCATGATGATCTGCGACTTGGGGCTTCTGCCCTCGGAGTAGGTTTCCGCGGCTCTCGGGTCTTCGGGCAGGTTTTTACGGATGACGGTCTGGCCGCTCTGGAAAGCCTTTCCCACCGCGCCTTTCCCTACCGGTATCTTCAGGCCGCGCACCGCCTTCTCCTGGAAGCCGCGGTAGGAGAGCACCTGCAGCACGGCCAGCTTGTCGTCCGGGACCAGGACCACCCCTATGCCGGAATTCGTCAGGGTGAGCATGACCCCCAGGATGTTCTCAACCAGCTCCTCGAGGTCGAGGGTGGAGCTTACGGCGCTGACCGCGTCCGCGAGAATGCCGAACCTCAGGTTGAGATCGGTTATCTCGTCGATATACCCCTTGTTCTGCTCGCGGTAATGCCAGCACTCGATAGCGAGGTAGATACCCAGCGCGATTATGCAGGCTCCGAGCACGGCCTCGATCACGTAGCCGATGGGAGAGGTGAGGACAGCGGAGACGGCTATCATCCCGGCCACCAGGAGGCCGATTATGGCCACCAGAAGAGGCGTGAGATAGCCCACAGACTTGCGGCGTGTTCTCTCCTCGGCGCCGATCGCCAGCCCTTCTTTCGCTTTCATTTCCTACCTCTAATCCCTACTCCCTCATTTATCGGCAGGAAAGCGTCTGCTTTTAGCGCATTATCGAAGCGGCGGGAAGTATGGTGAAACCGGTGAAGACATAGGCGGGATCCTTTGGGGGGCCGCGAAATGCCGTGTCGATTGCAGGCGACGGATAGAATACGTCCAAAGGCGCGTATTCATTCGTCGGGGATGTCGCCTTTCGCATGGGCGTCGCCTCTAGAGGTAAATCCTGCCCGGGGGTCGGAGCCTCCGTTTGAGCTGCGGGCTGTCCGAGAACCGGGATCCGGTCTGAAGCGACCTTCGCGAGCAGTAAATATGACAGAGGTGTCGCGTCCCACGTATGCACTCTGCGAGTGCGGAGCGAGGACCGTTACCCCCGGGCTCGGACAACAATATGCCAGCAGGCGAGACCGTTACCCAGCGGCCTGGGCCACCGCAACAGTGCCTAGAGGTGTTTTTCCAGCCGGTCCAGCACGTCCTGGGGCTGAAGGCTGGAGGGGTGGTAGTAATCGGCTCCCATCGCGTCGGCTATGCGGCGCGCGTGGGAAGGAGCGGCCCGCCCCGCTTTCATGCGCGCGGTTTCGATCGAGGTATCGAATACGACGCAGGAGAGGCTCTGCGAGCGGATCTTATCGGCCAGCTCCAGGCTCTCGCGCAGGGGATTGTCGGATGCGTAGCCCACGTTGCCGTGCCCGTCGGTGATGAGGACGAGCAGGGGGACGATGTCGGGGTCCCGCCGCAGCTCCCGCCTGCATACCAGCAGCGCCATGGCCAGGCCGTGGTTGAGGGGGGTGGCGCCGCCGGTGGCCAGGTCCTTGATGCGCAGGTCGGCGAGCTGGACGCTGGTGGTGGGATTGAGGACCAGTTGCGCCCCTTCGTCGCGGAAGGAGATCAGGCCGACACGGTCCCGCTTCTGGTAGGCGTCGACCAGGAGCTGGTGGACAACCTTCTTGGTCACCTCGATGCGTTCGTGGCAACCCATGGAGGCGCTGGCATCGAGGATGAAGAGCACGAGGTTCCCCACCTTGCGCCGCCGGATGGATGCGCGCAGGTCCTCCTTGCGGACGCTGAAGGGCTGATCGGTGCCCGCCGTCCTCCCCGCGGCGGCCCGCAGCGTGGCATCCAGCGCGAGGTTGCCCGAACCGAGGGGCTCGTCGGGACGCGGCAGGCGGTGACCGACCCTCCTCCCGTTGGCGGTATCGCTGACCGCGCTGCTCCTCCTGCCGGTCGCGTTGCGTGATGCCCTGGCGGCTAGCCCCTGCAGGGAAGGCGTCTCGAAGTCCTGGCTCGAGGCCGTGGCGCATCTCTCCTCCAGGGCCAGGGGGTGCATGTTTTCCCCGACGGCGCCGGTGACCGGCACCGTTTCGCCGGCGGGAACCGCGGTGGCCAGGCTGTCCTGCAGGGGAAGGTCAATCAACCTTCCTTTGCGCTCGATGATGCGCTGCAGGTGTTCGAGGTCCTTCATCTGGCTGTCGAAGGGCGTCTTTCTCAACCGGTGCAGGAGGGCCATCTCCGCGGCCTCGCGTATGTGTTCATCTCCGGCCGCCGTGTCGCCCTCCAGGGCGGCGAGCGCCCGCGCGGCCTGGCAGATGGCGATATCCGCGCGATGCCCGCAGACCCCCATCTCGACCGCTATGCGGGTCACCAGTTCCATCATGGCATGCGGGAGTTCAATGCGGTGCAGGGATTCGCGGGCCCGCAGGATATCTCCGCGCAGCCTTTCCTGCTGCGGCTCGAACTCGGAGCGGAAGAGCTGGGGGTCGTCGAGGAAACTCTGGCGGCGGCGGATCACCTCCATGCGATCCGCGGTGGCCCTCTCGCCCTTCACCTCGGCGCAGAGTCCGAAGCGGTCCTCGAGCTGGGGGCGCAACTCGCCCTCCTCGGGATTCATCGTCCCCACCATGATGAAAGAGGCGGGATGGGAGAAAGAGACCCCTTCCCTCTCGACGATGTTCACGCCCATGGCCGCGGCATCCAGCAGGATATCGACGATATGATCGTCGAGCAGGTTGACCTCGTCCACGTAGAGGAGCGAACGGTTCGCGTCGGCGAGAATACCCGGTTCGAAATCCTTGACCCCCTCCCTGACCGCCCGTTCCAGGTCAAGAGTCCCCACCACGCGGTCCTCGCTGGCATTCAGGGGGAGGGTGATGAGGCGCATGGGGCGGGAGGCAACGGGCAAGGGCTCCCCCGCTCCCCAGCGGTCACGGCACGCGGCGCACATCTCGTCCTCGTTATGGGGGTTGCAGGAGAAAGGGCAATCGGCGACGGTCTCGATCTCGGGGAGCAGGTCCGCGAGCGCCCTCGCGGCGCTGGACTTCCCCGTGCCCCGCTCGCCCTTGATCAGCAGCCCGCCTATACGGGGATCGACGGCGTTGATGAGCAGGGCGCGCTTCATCTTCTCCTGCCCCACGATGGCGGAGAAGGGATAGAGTACGAAGCCCTGTTTCATGCGGCCATCCCTCCGTCTCCGGTTGCCCGGCGACGAGTGGCGTTCGCCGCGGCATGCCGGCGTTCTCCCCGAGACTTCCCGGTCTTACCGTGCGGCGCCCCCGCCGCTCACCGCGGAATCCTCATCTTCAATACAATAAATACAATATATAGTAATTTGTTCCCGCAATCAACACGACATATGGGGTTTTCCGCAAGGAGCAGGGGTGACAAGAAGGCTAAAGGACTGTCGCGTGGCAGGGCCAGGTCCTGGATCGCTGACTCTGCGTGTGGTTGCCGTGTCTCCGGGGCACTTAACGGTAGCTCCGGGGATGTGGCCGACTATGCGATGTCCGTTCGGCCGCATCGTGGT
Organism: uncultured Actinomycetota bacterium; assembly: GCA_964592775.1. Taxonomy (GTDB): domain Bacteria; phylum Actinomycetota; class Geothermincolia; order Geothermincolales; family RBG-13-55-18; genus SURF-21. The sequence goes on along the minus strand of CAZQFX010000029.1, from coordinate 13,592 downwards.
CATGGTGAAGGACGCGGCGGGCGGAGGCGATTCAAATGACGGGAAGGTTGTGCCGATATTCTCATTGTTCTTTCATTGCGGGTGTTCGGAGGGAGGTATGCACATGGAGATGGCGGTGTCGAGAGCCGGGGATATGGGAGAGATAGCCGTTGTCAAGGTATCAGGGGTCATCGACTCCGAAACGGTGGAGCTTTTCGGAGAGACCGTCGAAGAGGTCTTCAAAGACAACTGTTACAACATCATCCTGGATATCGGCGGGCTTACCTACATCAACACCGCGGGCCTGAGCATCATGGCCGATGCCTACAAGAAGTCCAGCCAGAACCGGGGGGCGCTCAAGATCCTGAGGGCCGGCGACGCCATCAGGGAACTCCTGGACGTGGTGCGGTTCACCAAGATCATCGACATCTTCGAGGACGAAGAGGAGGCCATCAGGAGCTTCGGGTGAGCGAGGAGATGACACAGAGAGATAACAGGGGCGTACGGGGCTCACCGGAAGAGGCGGTTTCCAACGGGGATCTATATCGTATAGGGCGATTGCTCGCTTCCACGCTGCGTCTTACCACGCGCCTGGACCGGGTCGTAGAACAGGCGATAGAGCTGCTGGGGGCGGACCGGGGGAGCATCATGCTCGCCGATGACGAAAGCCGGGAGCTCGTGGTCGAGGCATCCCGGGGCCTGGATCCCTCGCGCGAGTTCAGGGTGCCCGTGGGCGAGGGGATCGCCGGCTGGGTGGCCGAGCACGGGGAGCCCCTGGTACTGCAGGACGTGGTATCCGACCACCGCTTCACCGGTACCGATCCCGATATAAAGAGCGCGCTGGCGGTGCCGCTGCGGGTGGACGACAAGGTCATCGGCGTACTCAACGTCTCCAGCGGGTCCGGCGACCGCCGCTTCGGCCTCCTCGACCTGGAGCATCTCAGCTCCTTCGCGGATATGGCGGCGGTGGCCATCGAGAACGCGCGCCTCTACCAGGCGCTGAGGAATGACAAGGAGCACCTGGACAAGGAGCTGCGCATGGCCAGCCGCATCCAGCACTCCATCATCTCCACCCACGTGCCCTGCGCGTCGGTGCGCATGGTATCCAGGTTGATGCCCGCCTCCGCCGTGGGGGGCGATTTCTTCAGCGTCATTCCGCTGGCCCGCGATTCCCGTTTCTGTTTCTACTGCTCGTCCGAGGCGCAGGAAAGCTGCCAGAACCTGCGCACGCAGTTATGCCCCAACAAGTTCGGGGTGATGATCGGCGACGTGGCCAACAAGGGCATGCCCGCCGCTTTGATCATGTCCGTCCTCACCACCATCCTCTACGAGCTGGGGCGTCACCACGTCTCACCGCGTACCATACTGGACGAGGCCAATGCCGCCTTTCGGCGCTTCTTCAACGAATCGCAGTACGGTTTCGCCACCCTCTTCTACGCCTTCTACGACAACAACGACAACACCCTCACCTACGCGAAGGCGGGGCACGAACCGCCGCTCCTGCTGCGGGGGAGAAGCGACGATTTCGAGTACCTGGAGGGCGAGGGGTTCCCGGTGGGACTCATGGAGGACGGCAAGTACCAGGAAAAGACGGTAAAGCTGGAGCGGGAGGATCGCATCCTGCTCTACACCGACGGCCTCACGGGCGCGCTGAACGTGAAAGGCGAGATACTGGGGAGGAAGCGGCTGGTGGAGCTGGTGAAATCGCTCGCCGGCGAGGACATAGAGGCCTTCCTGGACGCCCTTGCCGACGAGATCATGCTCTTCTCCGGGGACGCCCCCCAGCCGGACGATATCGCGGTCATGGTGCTGGAGCTGGAGGACCTCTACGACCTCACCATGACCGTGGGCACGGACGTGAGGCAGATCCGCTACGTCGTCAACAGCGTCCTCGACACCCTGGAAGGTTTCGAGGGTTTGAAAGACCCCGTAACCCTGCGCCTCTGCCTGGAGGAACTGCTGCACAACGCCATGGAGCACGGCAACCGCTGCGAAGTTTCCAAGAAGGTCTATATCACCGTGAAAGCCGAGCCCCGGCGGGCGACGATCAGGGTGCGAGACGAGGGCGAAGGCTTCGACCACATCCGCATAACGGCATGCGGGGAAGGGGATGCGGATGTCATGTCGGAGCGCGGCCGGGGCCTGCTCATCGTCCGTCATTACGCGGATGAACTGAGCTTCAACCGCGAGGGCAACGAGGCCACGCTGGTCTTCACCTCGGAAAAGTGAGCGTGGGCGGAGGCCGCCGCGGAAGTGGAACAAAACGCCTTGCATGCCGTCAGAAAACGCAAGCACGGGAAGGGTATGGTATCATTTACCCTGAATTATTCTTTGGCGGGATATACGAGAAGAGGGTGTCCCGGGAGCCGGGAGCCCCGGAAACGGGAGTATAGAGGCTTATGGCCAGGAAGACGGCGGCCGTGATGCTGAGCATAATGCTCGCGACGGCCCTGCTGCTCGCGGCAGGCGGCTTCGCCAACGCCGATCCCGTGCAGGAGAAAAGGGACGAGCTCGAAAGAATCAAGAACGAGGTGCTGAGGATCGACTCCCAATTGGAGACGGTGACGGAGCAGTACAATCTTACGAATCTGAGGGTCGAGCGGACCAGGGCGGCGATCGCCGGCAGGGAGGGCGAACTGGCCGCGCTCAACGCCGAGCTGGAGGAGAGGAAGGGCATCCTCGGCCAGCGGCTCCGTGAGCTCTACAAGGCGGGCAACGCGGACATCCTGGAGGTCATCACCGAGTGCAAGACGGTCGAGGATCTCTATACCAACGTGGAACGGATCCAGCGTATAAGCGGCGGCGACGTCGACATCATCGCCGACGTTCTCAGCTCGCGCGGAGAAGTGGAGGCCATGCGGGCCGACCTCCAGGCTCAGAAAGCGGAGCTGGACGCCGCCGTAGCGCAGTTGGGTGCTCAGAAGAGCCAGATCGAGGGCGAATTGCAGCGGAGGAAAGTGCTGATGTCGGGGGTGGAGACGGAGGTGAACCGTCTCATCGCGGAAGAGGCGGCCAACCAGCCGGTAGTCGGTCCCAGGCCGAGCCCCCCACGTCCCCGCGTTCCCCCGCCGCCACCGCCGTCGTACGCGCCGGCGGTGGTGCAGGTCGCGTACCAGCAATTGGGCAAACCTTACCGGTACGCGGGCGCGGGGCCCGACGTCTTCGATTGTTCCGGGCTGGTCGTGTACTGCTACGCCCGTGTGGGCGTCAGGCTCCCCCACAGCTCATACATGCAGGCGCGCTGCGGCGTGCCGGTGTCGTACAGCGAGCTTCAGCCCGGCGACCTGGTCTTCTTCCGTGGGAACGGGCATGTCGGGATGTATATCGGCAACGGACAGTACATCCACGCACCTCGTACGGGCGACGTCGTGCGCATAGCCGACCTGGGGCGGCGCAGGGATTTCAGCGGCGCCGTCCGCATCAATTACTGAGGCAAGAGAGCCTGTTGCATAAACCTCGCACGAATCCCGCTCTCCCAAAATTACAGCAAAATAGGCATCATAATGGAGGGCGAACTGTCAATAATGGGCCATTTCGGTGAATATGTGGAGAGCAATATGTCTGGCGCAGGGTTTGTGCGACAGCCTCAAGAGCCCGGGGATAACCCGCGGCTGCGGTCAGGCTTGAGATCACGGAAAACCCCGGTTCCGGAGTCCATTGCGGCCGGAAAACGCGAACAGCCAGCAGGGGTCTGGGAATGAGTGCTACAGCGGTCTTCTACGATCCTATCTACCTCGAACACGACACGGGCTTCGGCCATCCCGAGCGTCCCGAACGGCTTCAGGCCACCAAGCAACTGCTAGAGGAGGTCGGGCTCGCGGACAAAGTACGCGTTATCTCGCCGCGCGATGCCACGGTGGAGGAGATACAACTCGTGCATCCCAAGAGCCATATCGAGAAGGTCAGGAGGGTCGCCGCATCGGGTGGAGGGTGGCTCGACCCCGATACCCACGTGGGTTTGCGCTCGTACGACGCCGCCCTCAAGTCGGCCGGGGCCGCCCTGGAGGGCCTGGAGCGTATCTTCTCGGGGGGCATCGATAACGCCTTCTGCCTCGTCCGCCCTCCCGGGCACCACGCGACAGCCGAGCGCGGCATGGGCTTCTGCCTCTTCAACAACAACGCCATAGCGGCCAGGTTCGCCATGGAGGAATTCGGCATATCGCGGGTGTTCATCCTGGATTGGGACGCCCACCACGGCAACGGCCTCCAGGACATCTTCTACGACGATGACAGGGTCCTCTACGTCTCCCTCCACCAGTACCCGCACTACCCGGGCACCGGGAGCACCGGCGAGACGGGGATCGCGGCGGGCAAGGGCTTCAGCGTGAACTTCCCCTTCCCCGCGCGCAGCGGGGAGGAGGTCTACCTGGCCGCCTTCGACCAGGTCATCCTGCCCATAGCGCGTCAGTACAAGCCCGAGTTGGTGCTCATATCCGCGGGTTACGACGGGCATTTCAGCGATCTGCTGTGCTCCATGCTGCTGCGGGCGCGCTCCTACGTGGAGATGGCCACGCGCCTGCAGGATCTCGCCGCGTCGTTCTGCGGCGGGAAGATGATGGCGTCGCTGGAGGGCGGGTACAACCTGGACGGCATAGCCATATCCATAACCGATACCATCGCGGTGATGGCGGGGGAGGAGATCAGGGTCGAGGAGGACGTGGACGCCGATACCATATTCCCTTCATCCCGCCGGGGCATGGAGGTCGTGGAGGCGACGCGGGAAGCCCTCTCCCCCTACTGGTCGCTTTGATTGCCCGGGCCGCCGGATGATGGCCTCCGCCCCGTTACATATTCCGGCCCGGGGCCTCCAGGTAACGGTCTCGCTCGGCTGCGCAGCCCACCTCTCAAACAGAAGAAGCCTATACTTGCGCGCTCGCTGCGACCGACCTGGTAGTTCCCCGGGCTGGTGGTAGATCAGATAAAGCCGCTGCCACCGACCCCCGGTTCTCGGACTGCCTGCGGCTCATACGGAGGAACCGGCCGGCCTGGTCGAGCCCGGGCAGAGGTTTTTATATGGGCTATGCCCGGGCGTTCTGCCCCACGATGTGTCGCTGGGAGAACATCCGGGATGTCGGGGGCAGTGCTTGGCATATGTATGGATGGACGGAAGCGAGCCCTTGTATATGGTATATTTATGGTGCTAAGATGTTTGGCTGAGAGCGCGGTTGAGGGGGGAATATGGACGTCCAGAACCTGCTGCAATACATGGTCGACAACCAGGCCTCCGACCTGCATATCAAGGCGGGAGGCCCCCCGTATTTCCGCGTCGACGGGCAACTGGTCAAGCCGGATTACCCCCGTCTCTCCCCCACGGATACCGTCGAGGCGGCCTATGCCCTGATGAACGAAAAGCAGGCGAAGAAGTTCGCCGAGCGGAACGAGGTGGATTTCGCCTACAGCATCGCCGGCCTAGGCAGGTTCCGCGCCAATATCTTCAAGCAGAGAGGCACGGTGGGGATCGCCATCCGGCGGGTGCTCACGACCTCCGTGCCCACCTTCGAGGAGCTGGGGCTGCCCCCGGTGTTGCGCCGTCTGGCCATGGAGCGCCGCGGACTGATCCTGGTGACCGGCCCCGCCGGTTCCGGCAAGACCACCACCCTGGCGGCGATCATCGATTATATCAACACTAACGAGCAGGTCAACATGATCACCGTCGAGGACCCCATCGAGGTCCTGCACGTGGACAAGAAGAGCATCGTGCACCAGAGGGAGATCGGCACCGACACCGAGAGCTACGCCGATGCGCTGAAGTACGTCACGCGCCAGGACCCCGACGTCATACTCATCGGCGAGATGAGAGACCCGGAGACGGTTACGGCCGCCATGAGCGTCGCCATGACCGGCCACCTCGTCCTCTCCACCTTCCACACCATCGACACCACGGAGACGGTCAACCGCATCATCGACTACTTCCCGCCCCAGCAGCAGAAGCAGATTCGCCTGACCCTCGCCAGCGTGCTCAAGGGGGTCATCTCGCAGCGCCTGCTCCCCTTGAAGGACCACAGTGGCCGCGTCCCGGCCATCGAGGTGCTGGTGATGACGGGCCGCATGGCGGAAGCCCTCATCAACGAGGAGCCGACCACCGTGATGCGGGAGATCATCGCTGAAGGGGAGTTCTACGGCATGCAGACCTTTGACCAGTCGCTGGTCGACCTGTACAGGTACGGGCTCGTGGACTACAAGGTGGCGGTATCGGCTTCGACCAGCCCGCATGACTTCAGCCTCGCCGTCAAGCAGCTGGGGCTCGAGGTCGAGGAGGACCTGCTCTCCAAGTAACACCCACCCGCGTTTTTAATGCAAGAACCACCATGGTTTATAATCTGGCTATGTCTGAACTCAAACTGCGCGCGGCCACAACGGCCGTACTTGTCGCCGTGACCATCACGGCCGCCTTCCTACTCCGAAAAAGCCTGAGGCCAAGGGAAGCGGACGGCGCCATCGCCGAACTGGTATGGAGGCAGGCCGGCGTAGAGGAACTGTTCTGAGGTCGGGATATGAAGGTCCTTATCCTGGGGGCGGCGGGAAAAGCGGCGGGGGCGGTGATACCGCGCCTGCGCTTGCTCCCGGGGCTGGAACGCATCTATCTCGCGGACCACAACGCCGAGGCGCTGTGCAAGCTCTCCGCCGACCTGGCGCATCTCCCCGTGAGCACCCGCTATATCGATGCCGGAAGCGAGAACAGCCTGTACGAGCGGATGATGGAGGCCGACGTGGTCCTGGGATGCCTAGGCCCTTTTCACCTCTACGAAAAGCGCATCGTACGGGCGGCTATCGCCGCGCGGCGGGATTACGTCTCTCTCTGCGACGATCCCGCTTCCGTACGGGAAACCCTGGCCCTCGGTGGTGAGGCCGAGCGGTGCGGAGTGAGGATACTCTGTGGATGCGGCCTTACCCCCGGCCTGTCCAACCTGCTCGCCTGCCGGGCGAGCTCGTTCCTGGACAGGGTGGATGCCGTCGAGCTCGCATGGTTCATGGAGTTGGGATCGAACCTGGGGGCGGCGACCCTCGAGCACCTGCTCCGTTCCCTCTCCGGCAAAGCACCGGTGCTGCGGGAAGGAAGGCGGGCGACGGTGCGGGCGGGAAGCTGGGAAGAGATCGCCGAATTCCCCCCTCCGGCGGGAAGGCAGGTGGTATCCTACCTCGGCCACCCCGAACCGGCCACCCTGCCGGAAGCGATCGCGGGGGCCGGGGATATATGGTTCAAGGCCTGCGTGGGGAACGGGGCTAGGAGGCTGGCGCTGCATACCCTGGCCTGGCTGGGGGGAGGAGAGAGGAGCGAACTCTGGATGACGGGGCTGCGCACCGCGGCTGCCGGTGTCGCACGCGGGGGAGAGCGCTCCAGCCGCACGTCCCTGCGGGTGACCGCCAGGGGGATCAGGAACGGCGCTGGCGCCCTCAGGGTGCTGTGCGTCTCGGGCGATTTCTACCGCCTTTCCGCCCTCCTGATGGCGGCGGCCGTGGACGGATTGGCGAAACGCGCCTGGGCGCCCGGGGTGCATACCCCGGAGATGATACTCGACGCCCCGCCCGTCTTCGCGTGGCTGTACCGGGCGGGACTGCGCGTCCTGGTGGGGGAGGAAAAGCGGGGGGAGGAAGCGGATGAGCGGCTCCTCACCACGGCATGAACATCCGCGCCGGGGCCGTGGCATCTTCCGCCGCTGCGGGCGGAAACCGGCACGCGTGCCCCTCCCGTTTTCACCGTCGCGGCATGGTCGATATGAGATTCTTGCGTGAAAAACGTGGGTGAGTGGAGGATGGGGGCGAGTCCGATCCTCGGAGAAGAACCTGATATAATTGGTTGTCCGGCAGCGCAGGAAGGAGGAAGCACGCAGTGAGGGTCCTGGTAACGGGAGGCGCGGGATTCATCGGCTCCCACCTGTGCGACCGCCTCGTATCGGAGGGGCACGAGGTCGTATGCCTCGACAACCTCTGCACGGGTGACCTGGGGAACATCGCGCGGCTCCAGGACGACGAACGCTTCCGTTTCGTCCTGGCCGATGCCACCGCGCCCATCAACCTCGAGGTGGACAGCGTGGCGCACCTGGCCAGCCCGGCCAGCCCGGTGGATTACACCCGCCTGGCGGTGGAAACCATGCTGGTGAACTCGCTGGGCACCTACCAGGCCCTGGAGGTGGCCCGCAAGAACGGGGCCCGGTTCCTGCTGGCCTCCACCTCGGAGGTCTACGGCGATCCGCTCGAGACGCCGCAGGGAGAGGAATACCACGGCAACGTCAACCCCGTAGGGCCGCGCGCCTGTTACGACGAGGCGAAACGTTTCGCCGAAGCCCTTACCTATTCCTACTGGGAGATATGCGGCCTGCAGGCGGTCATCCTGCGTATCTTCAATACCTTCGGCCCGCGCATGCGCCGCGAGGACGGGAGGGTGGTCCCCAACTTCATACTCCAGGCGATCGCCGGCGAGCCGCTGACCGTTTACGGGGACGGCAGGCAGACGCGCAGCTTCTGCTACGTCGACGACCTGGTCGAGGGGATATACCGCGCCCTAACCGTGGACGCTGCCGTCGGCGAGGTCATCAACCTGGGCAACGACGGCGAGATGACCATCCTCGAGCTGGCGGACAGGATCAGGGAAATAACCGGCTCCACTTCCGCCATCACCCACATGCCCCTCCCGCAGGACGATCCCCTGAGGCGCCGGCCCAAGCTGGCTAAGGCCAGGGCTATTCTCGGTTGGGAACCTCGCACCGGTCTCGAAGAAGGCTTGAGGAGGGTCGTGGAGTGGTTCCAGGAAAACCCGGCCTAGAACAAGACGGACGTGGAGAGGAAATGGAAGCCCGCTACCGGGAGATAATGCGTTCGCGCTCCGATCCCTCCACCTTCTACGCTCTGCTGGGAATGCGGCTCACGGAACTCGGTGAAGGGACCTCACGTTTCGCCATGGCCGCCGATCCCAGGTTTCTGAACGCCGGCGGTGTCGTGCACGGCGGGGCGCTCGCCTCCATCGCGGACGCCGCCATCGCCGCCGCGCTGGCCACCCTTGTCGATCACGAACGCGAAAAGATCGCCACCGTGGAGATGAAGATCAATTACGTCGCTCCCGTGCGCGGCGGGGAGATCAACTGCGAGGGAAGGATAATCCAGCGGGGAAGGTCGGTGGCCGTGGGTGAGGCGAGTGTATATGACGAGGGGGGAAAGCTGCTGGCCAAGGCCATGGCGACTTTTCTGGTGAGGGAGAGGCCTGGTCCGGCCCGCTAACCCGATATCCCGAAGTTCCCCAATCTCCAGACCCGGCGTAGCGCCCAGTCGCCGGTCTCCTCGTCATAGCTCAGGAGGTAGAGGTCGCCGTCGTCCGCGCGCACGCGGAAACAGGTCCGCCTGGTGCGGCTGCTCTCGTCTTCCTCGAACCAGCTTCCCTCGATATCCATTACCGAGAGCTCGCGGTCACAAAGGGTGAAACCCAGGGGCCTCTCGTTGGCTTTGAAGCCGGAATAGCATCTCACTTCCACGGGGTGGTTCGCTACCTCGGTTACGGCGGGTTGTGTCCGGCCCATGTCCATCACTCCGATTCTTTTGAACAATACATGCATCTATCGTATGACGGAGTAAATATAACACAATATGTGGCTAATGCAAGGGGTTCATCTGCAACGAGGCTTGAATGCGGAAGGAAGATACATGGTCACGCCGTTTTCTCCCGCAGGGAAGCCGATAGGCCGGCGCCCGCCTGAAAGGTTTGGAACTCACCCTCCCGGCCAGCCCGCATGATGCTTTCGCGTGGGAATGCGGCCGGCTTCGGGTTCACACCGCGGGGCTTATTCGCGGTAGATAGGAGGGCGTGACTGCAGGAGCCGCTCGTCGCTCTCGAGGTCCTTGCCATTTCCGAATTCCGCCGTGGTGAGCATGCCCGCGGGCCGCGCCGTTATGAAGTCCTCGACCATCTGCCGGGCTACATCGTCGGAGTACTGTACGGGCGGTGATTTCATGAAGTAAGCCGAGGGGCCGAGCAGCGCTCCCGACAAGCCGCGGTCCATGGCGAGCTTGCAGCAGCGGATGGCGTCGATGACGATGCCGGCCGAATTGGGAGAATCCCATACCTCCAGCTTGAACTCGATGGACATGGGGACGTCTCCGAACTCCCTGCCCTCGAGGCGGATGTAGGCCCACTTGCGGTCGTTCAGCCAGGCCACGTAGTCACTGGGCCCGATATGTACGTCGTCCTTGTCGATACTGTGGCTGAGTTGCGAGACCACGGCGTCGGTCTTGGAGATCTTCTTCGACTCGAGGCGCTCCCGCTCGAGCATGTTCATGAAGTCCATGTTGCCGCCGATGTTCAGCTGGGAAGTGCGGTCGAGCACCACGCCCCGGTCGTTGAAGAGCTTGGCCAGGACGCGGTGCAGGATGGTCGCGCCCACCTGTGATTTGATGTCATCACCGATGATGGGCAGGCCGTGCTTGCGGAACTTGCCCTGCCACATCTCCTCCTTGGCCACGAATACGGGGATGCAGTTGACCACCCCGCAACCGGCCTTCAACGCTTCCTCGACGTAGAAATGGGTGGCCCTTTCGCTGCCCACGGGAAGGTAGTTGATGAGCATGTCCACGCCGTACCTGCGCAGGGTCTCGGCCACGTTGACCGGCTCGGCGGTGGATTCGTCGACGACCATGTTGTAGTACTTCCCCAGTCCGTCCAGGGTATGGCCCCTGAAGACGGGCGCGTCGAGGTAGGGGACGTCGCATATCTTTATGGTGTTGTTCTTGCCGCAGTCGATGGCCTCGCTGATATCCTTGCCCGTCTTGTCCCCGTCGACGTCGAAGGCGCATACGATGTCGATGTCCCTGATATGGTAGGGGCCTACCTTGACATGCATGAGCCCTGGTATGAGGTCGCCCTCTTCGGCATCCCGGTAGTATTGGATGCCCTGCACCAGGGAGGCGGCGCAGTTTCCCACGCCCACTATGGCCGCTCTTATATCATTCATCGAAAACCTCCCGTAGAATCCTTATATCCATCCCGCGCGCGGCGGGGCGGCTTCGCTATCGACTAAGCCTGTAAAGGCGTCATGTTCTTTATTGGATCCTCGTCTATGACCAGATTCCCACCTCCTTTGTCCTCTACCGCAAGCGTGTTCGCAGTTTCCTTGCCTTCCTGGACGTGTTTTCTCTCTTGCTCGATCATCTCTTCCAGCCAGGCGATGTCGCTCATGAGCAGTTCCTGGCGATGGCGGTAGAGCCCCTGCCGGTAGCTGTCCGAGTCCCTGTCGCGGCTCTTCCCCGTCCCGCTCATCTCCTTCAGCCTCTCCTCGAGGTAGTTTCTTCTCCGCTCCAGCAGCCACAGCCTCATCTCGGGTTCCATATACTGGAAAAACGCAAGGCGTATGCTGAACTTGTCCGCATCCGTGATCTCGGAGCTCTTGCGCGTATCCACCAGCAACCTCTGGAACGTTTCCTCTCCCTCCGGCGTGATGCGGTACACGTAGCGGTTGCGCGTCTTGGCCTTCACGGTATAGGCCCTCTCGACCGCGTTCTTGGCTTCGAGCCTTTTCAGTGCGGGATAGAGGGAGCCGTAACTTATCTTCCAGAGGTGGCCCAACAGGTAGGAGAGGCGCTTTTTCAGCTCGTAGCCGTACATGGGCTTCTCCTTCAAAGCCCCGAGTATGGCGAGCTCCAGCACTTTACAACCTCCTTTGGCCTGCATATAATCTGTCGGAAAGATGTTCTAATAGTATCGCATCGATATATCTAAACGATATATCTTTTCGATATATTAATGCATAGATATGTTCCCCGCAAGCCCCTACATATTGTGTTTTCGATGCCCTTTTCATCCCATACGGCTGTCATCTTGTGCCTCGAATGATTTCAGGAAGGAAAAAGCATCATCGCGGGGGGCGAAGCGGCGATGCGATCTGCTCCAGGCTGACCCCCGGACTATGGGGTAGAAAGCGTGCCGGACGGAAAGGTTACAGCTTGCCGTAGTCGCGCATATAGCTCTCGATGTAGGCTCTCACCTCGGATGCGGGCCTGATGATCCCGAAGTGGCCCTCGCAGAGTATGTCCGCCTCGAGGTCCAGCAGCCTGCGCATGGACTCTCCCCATACCTCGAGGTCCGAGCCGAAGGAGGCGTAGAAAGGACCGTGGATGTCCTGTCCGAAGAGAACCTTGTACATGCCGTTGTCGGCGAGCAGGGATATGGATCCCGGGGTATGGCCCGGCGTATGGATCCAGCGCATGGGTGAGGCGCCCCCCTCGATGATCCCATCAGCGCCCCGGAGACGGAGTTTTACCGCGGTGGGCGGCATGTCCATCCCGTACCACGTCGCCGCGGTCCGCCTGTTGTCCCCCTCTTCTACCGCGGGGGCGTCGAGTTCATGCATGGCAAGAGGAAGGCCGTATTTCCCGGCCAGGAAAGGGGCCCCGCCCACGTGGTCGATGTGGCAGTGGGTGAGAACGACAAGCTCGATATCCCGGGGGGAGTAACCGAGGTCGCCGAGATTGTTGACCAGCTTGCGCGCCGCCTTCCCCGCCCCCGCGTCGACAAGCACGGGACGCCCCATGTCGACCAGGAAGAAGCAGCAATCCTCGGGGGCGGTCATGTCCGGCCCCCCTACCTGGTAGATCCCTTCGGTTATCTTGAACGGCTTCAATCCCCGACCTCGTCTTCAACGGTGGTTCTTCTCCGAGAAATATGGGTGGCTATGGAGCCTTCAACGCTCATATCGGCATTATGGGGGCAAGAGACGAAAAGAGCAAAAGGTGACTATAATATAAAACCGGGCCCGCTCTAATTGACTATAATTAATGGTGTCGAAAGGAATGGCGTTATGGCAGTGGTGCACAAGCGGCTCGAGTTCGAGACGCAAGGCGACGCGGACATCGTGGAGCTCACCGAGAGGATCAACGGGCTGTTGGCGGACACCGGCTTGAGGAGCGGGATATTGAACATCTTCGTCCCCGGCGCCACCGGCGCGGTCACCACCCTGGAGCACGAGCCCGGCGTATGCCGCGATTTCCGCGAACTCTTCGATTTCATCGCTCCCGCCGACCGCGACTACCATCATAACCGGCGGGGCGTGGATTCCAACGGCCATGCCCATGTGCGGGCGGGCCTTCTGGGTCCCTCGATGACCGTGCCCTTCGAGGAGGGCGTGCCCCAGTTGGGGAGATGGCAGCAGGTGGTCTTCTTGGACTTCGACGAGGTGCCCAGGTCGCGCACCATCCTGATCACCTTCATAGGGGAATAACGGCAGGTGGAACTGGCCCATGCACGATTTCAACTACTCTGACGGAGAGCTGTATTGCGAGGACGTGCCGCTCGAGCGCATCGCCGCGGAAGCAGGAACGCCGGCCTATGTCTACAGCCGCCGCACCCTGCGCGACCACTACCGCCGCCTGGACGAGGCCTTCTCGGGCATGTCCCATCTCATCTGCTATTCCATCAAGGCCAACTCCAACCTCGCGGTGCTCTCGACGCTTGCCGCGGAGGGCGCCGGTGCCGATATCGTCTCGGGGGGCGAACTGTTCCGCGCCCTGAAAGTGGGGATCCCGGCGGAGAAGATCGTTTACGCGGGCATAGGGAAGACCGCCGACGAGATGGCTTTCGCGCTGCGTTCGGGGATACTCATGTTCAACGTGGAATCGACCACCGAGCTCTC